>CAKUAD010000013.1 GCA_934636265.1 uncultured Flavobacterium sp. | reverse complement strand
AGAATTTCTATAGCGGACGTATTGGCAGGAAGTTTAACTTCGTACCTAACGGGTAGGGGGAAACGGATATAATCCCCCGTACAAAAAAAAACGTCGACCCGGATACAGGTTTTCTGTACATTTTCTTAAAGTTCAAACGCCACGACTCCAAGACGGCTCTGACAATCTTTAACATTTTTGGCAGAATTTCTATAGCGGACGTATTGGCAGGAAGTTTAACTTCGTACCTAACGGGTAGGGGGAAACGGATATAATCCCCTGTACAAAAAAAAGCGTCAACCCGGATACAGGTTTTCTGTACATTTTCTTAAAGTTTGATTATACTCGAATTAGCACCAACCGTTTAGAAGCTACGGCGCACCGTCCTAATCGATTAACCCAAACGTCCGGATGTGTGCTGATATCGCATTTCACCTAAACCAATCGCATAAAAAAACCCGACAAAAGCCGGGTTCTACATATTTTGATTTGGTCACTTACGATTTGTACAAAACCTTTTTCACGGCCTTGATCACATCGCCTGAATTGGGAAGCCATTCCTTTAATAGTGTGGGCGAATATGGCGCCGGTGTATCGGCTGTGGTGATGCGTTGGATTGGCGCGTCCAGATAGTCAAAAGCACGTTCCTGTACCATATAGGTAATTTCCGATGCAACTGACGCGAATGGCCAAGCTTCTTCCAGAACTACCAGGCGGTTGGTTTTCTTGACCGATTTGATGATCGCATCATAATCCATTGGTCGTACGGTGCGCAAGTCGATTACTTCAAGCGAAATACCTTCTTTTTCAAGTTCCTCGGCAGCGGCAAGCGCTTCCTTGATAATCTTTCCAAACGATACGACAGTCACGTCATTTCCTTCGCGCTTGATATCGGCAACGCCCAGCGGAATAAGGTATTCCTCTTCAGGCACTTCACCCTTGTCGCCGTACATCTGCTCTGATTCCATGAAAATCACCGGATCGTTGTCGCGGATGGCTGATTTGAGAAGTCCCTTTGCATCATATGGCGTAGACGGAACCACAACTTTAAGACCCGGCGTGTTGGCATACCAGTTCTCAAACGCCTGCGAGTGCGTCGCGGCAAGTTGTCCGGCCGATGCCGTAGGCCCGCGGAACACCATAGGCATCGGGAATTGACCCGCCGACATCTGGCGCATCTTGGCTGCATTGTTGATGATTTGGTCGATACCCACAAGCGAAAAGTTAAACGTCATGAACTCAACAATCGGGCGGCAGCCGTTCATGGCCGATCCCACCGCGATCCCGGCAAAACCAAGTTCGGCGATTGGCGTATCGATAACCCGTTTTGGCCCAAACTCATCCAGCATTCCCTTTGAAGCCTTGTAAGCTCCGTTGTATTCGGCGACTTCTTCGCCCATAAGATAAACCGCCTCATCGCGGCGCATTTCTTCACTCATCGCCTCGGCAATCGCCTCGCGGAACTGGATTGTTCTCATATCGTAAAAGCGTTCTTTAAAATTCGAAAGGCAAAAGTAGTAAAAGGAGACGAAAGACTAAACACAAATAAAGTGTATTCGTCAAAAGCGTCCCTCGCTTCATTTATCAATCCCGCCATGGTGTTCAACTTTGCTTGCCTCGAGCCATATTCGCACTGTATCCGACAATGGCGAAGGACAATAAAATGTAAGCGGCCACTTTCGCACCCAAAAACCAATACCTTAGGTTTGTCGTTGTAGGACTGGCATCGATAAGCTTGAGTTCAAAAAACGGCACCGCATTCTGGGCTGCGTAAATAAAAGCGTCGTCACGGTTGAAAATCATTTGGGCACCAGGCTTTCGGTCCATCGGATCGGCCAAAATGTCTAAGCGATAATCGTACGAAATCGCCGTCATCACTACCAAGAGTGCTACCCACAAGATTAGAAGGCGAACGAAAGTTGTGCCATACGATGTCATGCATCTGTTCGCGAAATCAAACAAAAAAGAAATCAAACCCAGTAACAATCGAAGAATACGCCACAAAAGATTGGGAATATACAATAGTATCTCGAATACGGTAACAATAGACTGTGGTAAGTGTTTCGCTCTAGATAAACTAAACTTAAAGCCTTTCGTCATCGATTGATTTAACTTTTCAAGTAGCGGGGAAAATGCTTTGTATCTCGCCTTCTGCCTCATTAAGATGTATATTTTATCTGCATCTCCACTGTGATTTTTAGACCTTAGATCACGTTCAATATCCAAGTACACACCTTGATCGAATTTTGTACATTTTTCTAAAACTTCTTTATAATTTTTTGACCTGGCTGTTTCATGATTTTCTCCAAAATCCCATTCCAATACTTTAATACCAGCAAGATTGATCGCGTGAGGAGTAGGATGAACCATACGAAGTTTTTTGAAATCGCAATGCTCCATATTAATAAAGCCGTTATCAGTTCGTCTAACCTCTCTATTAAAAATGAAATTCATAAAGTTTTGCCACGTTAACTCGCGTGGACTTTCGCTCTCCGTCTTCCGAAAGTTACCATCAGTCATTACCAATGTTGTAACCTTAGCGCGGAATAAGTTAAAGTTACCTGTTATTTCAGATTTATAGACAGCGTCACGCTCATATTTTATTCCTTCTGACTCACCGTTTCCATCTGCTATCAAATAAAAACCTCCCGCCACTTTCATTCCCGAGCCATCGAACTCTCCATTCATCGCCACAATTAATCCAGTTATGTTTCCAACGCCCCCAATCTCTACTTCATTCATTTTCAAACCCTCGCAAAACGTCTTCAACGGGAGTTTGTTATCGTTTTTCCCGTCGAAATACTCTAGAAAACCTGCCATTTGCAAATCTCTATCGATTTTACAATAGTCTAAAATAATGTGCGCTTTAATTTCTGAAAATGCATACTGTCTCTTTTTTAAGCGTGTATTTCTCAAATCAACCGTTCCGCCAATTGTGTTTGAACTAAGGTCGATTGATCCATAAATTTCAGTTGGAATAAGATTGTAAGTTTCAATGGGAAACTTGTGGCTTATTTTTTCCGGCAAATTACTTAAACCTCGTTGGTCAAAAAATAGTACGTTTCCGCCTATCTTACAATTATTTATCAAAACCCCTGATTTTGTTTCCGCCTTTTGATAGTTTTTATTCCATACTTTAATACCCCCAAAATTCAAACTTTCCTGTGTTGTTACATTTACTACCGACAATTCACCTCCTATCTCCGATTGGACGACTTCGTATGTATTGTAGTTGATGCCATATGATATCGCGATACTATTGTAAACTCCTGATCTAAAAATTAGATTTTTGCCAATGTAGATTCCTTCAAAGCGAACTGCGTTGATTTTAGCGGCGTGAAACTCTATTGACTCCTTTATATCCAACGCCTTTCGACCGAATTTAAACTGTTCATCGTAGTACGCGCCAAGCATTCCATGGATTTCAGCGAAGTTCAAATTAATGCTTTTGCTCCGCACGCCAATCAGATTTATGTTGGTATCTACCTCTATCCCGTAAAACGAAAGGATATTAACATCTGCAAAAGCCAAGTTTATCGAACCTTCAACTTGGGCGTTAGTCATATCGAGCATGGCGCCAACCGCGAGTTCGGTCTGCGGAGAAATATAATAATCCATTCGGTTGAAATTTACATCCTGTCCGAATCTGGCGTTACAGAAATCAATTCCGGCCGCCACAAATGTCCGACGTATGGAGGCCTTTCCAGAAATGACGATCCCGTCGGCTTTAATGTGTCCGTAAAAATTACTCCAAAGACCCGCATACTGAACTGATTCGTCGACGATCAAGTTTCCTTCGATTCGGCTGTTGTCCATGATCAGCACGTAATAACCGTATTTTTTTGCAATGTGTTCGATGAATTTCGAAAAATCCGAATCCACTGTCTGCTGAAATTCGTTTGACCCTACAACGCCGGAACCGTACACTCGCAAAAGGAAGGGCATGGTTGCAAAATAGCAACCGCGTATCGCGACATCGCCTGAAACCCGCATGTTTGACAAAGACGCCAAGCCCCAGAAAAAACAGTCCGAAAACAACAATCCTCCGGTACATGTAAAGTTCCTGAAATCTGCCACCACCTGCGTCCGTAACTGGGATTGGTCAACATAAACCATGAACACGCAGTCGTAAAAGTGGAGCGAACCGTTGCAACAGATGTCCTGCGCATTGAATCCGAAAAAAAACTCACATTCGGCAAAAGTGATGGAACAGGCTGCGTTTGCTCTTACCATCGAAAATCGATGTTCAAAACGACAATTGGTTACCTCGACGCTCTTCTTTTCGATAAGATCAGCATCGAGCAGGACTTCAAACGCGATAACAGAATCACGCAATACGCCTGTTTTGAGGGCTTCCGCAAACTCTGCTTCGGTAATGGTAGCCCGTCCATCTTTATCGGTTAACCGAGCTTGAATCGACCGGTCCGGCAACTCCACAATTTCCGCTTCCGGTTTATCTTCGGCTGGAATCTCTGGCTCCGGCTGCGGTGTTTGTTGCGTTTGTGGCTCAAAAGGAGCTGGCTTAAGCGACAGATTTTCGTGAAGCGTCACATCATCTACCATTGTTACACCACCTTGAGCCAATGTTATCTCGAAAGCAGCTTCAAAAACCGAGTCTCCGTATGCCACCATCACATCGTTGATTCGCACACTTTCAGTATTTTGAACAATCGTCCAGCTTTTTTCGGTTTTCTTCTGCAAGGAATTTCTCCAAGCAGCCCCGTCGTGATCAGTCCACGGAAAATCAGCATATCGTCGGGCAAGGATAAAATGGCCATTGTCTCCGGTGATGGCCCAACAAAACACCGCGAGGTATTCTTTGAGTTGGTCATCGGTCTCGAGCTTAAAATAAACGGTTTCGTCAAGTTCGGCCCTTTCCCAAATATTGTGGATTGATGCCGACGAACCATCAATCAGTTGCGAATTCATCTCACCCGATTTGTCCTCGTTGTAATCGATCAGTAGGAAGAACCGCTGGTGCCGGCCATTGTCATAAAAACGCGCTTCCAATAATTCATGGCGCGCCGAGAAACTGAGCGGGGCGGTCCAAAACGGCTTAAATTGGGCAGACATCGGAAAATGGTTCGGGTACTGCGTCTGCAGATGCACTATTGTATCAAAATAATCGGGAACCGTCGCATCATAAAATTCCCAGGTCGAGACTGGAAGATATTGGTCATAGACCCGCAGTTCAACGTCTGGATGAAACACCACATTCGATTCGCGATAGGAAGTGAACGATTCCGCCAATACTTGTTGCACGCGGTCAGCCTCAGTTTCAGAAAGATAAATCCGCAAGAGGTGAAGCGTCCCCGGGTCACTTAAAACATGAAATTTTCGCTGTTGTTCAAAGATTCCATAACATTCCTCGCCGTTAACTGAAACAATGCTAACCAACTCGAGATCTTTGGCTTGGGCGATAGACATTACCGAAACCTGAGCGCCGACAACCGGAAAAAGATCAGGAGCGGCTGCGGTTGCAAACCTCAGAATGGTTTCGGCCAAATGCTGTTCAGTAGGATTGTTATAGTCAAACGCAAACCAGGACGAGTTATCGTCTCCAAACGGATTCCACATAATTTTGTTCTTAAGATGGTGAATTTCAAATTTATACAAATTCACCATTCGATTTTAAAGCGCATTGAAATTTTTGCGGATGCGTAGAAATCGACTTTACTACAAATGACGATTGGATTTTCACTTTCAACTTTTAACTTTTGCGAAATCGATTGAAATCACAAAAATATTATGCGTGCATAGTAAAATTTAGGAAATTATATCGTATTTTCGCCGGGAAAATTTCACTAAATTCAATATAAATGAAGATATTAGTTTGCATCAGCCATGTGCCTGATACTACTTCAAAAATCAATTTCACCAATGGCGACGCGCAGTTTGACACCAACGGCGTGCAGTTCGTGATTAACCCTAACGACGAGTTTGGGCTTACGAGGGCCATCTGGTTCCAAGAGCAACAAGGCGCCCACGTTACCGTGGTAAACGTTGGCGGACCGGACACCGAACCCACTTTGCGCAAGGCGCTGGCCATTGGCGCCAACGAGGCCATCCGCGTAAATGCCAACCCGACCGACGGATTCTTTGTGGCCCAGCAACTGGCTAAAGTGATCCAGGATGGCGGATACGATCTTGTAATTGCCGGAAAAGAATCGCTGGATTACAACGGCGGAATGGTGCCTGGAATGATTGCGGCGCTTACCGGAGCAAACTTTGTAAACTCGTGCATCGGGATTACGGTTGATGGAACGTCAGCAAAAGTTGTACGTGAAATCGACGGCGGAAAAGAAACCGTTTCAACCACCTTGCCGCTGATCATTGGCGGACAAAAAGGCCTGGTTGAGGAAAAAGACCTGCGAATCCCAAACATGCGTGGCATCATGACGGCCCGCACCAAGGCCCTTACGGTTCTTGAGCCCGTAGCTGCCGATGCGCGTACACAGGCTGTCAAATTTGAAAAGCCGGCTCCAAAACAGGCGGTAAAACTCTTCTCGGCCGACGACCTTGACGGATTGGTGAACGCCTTACACAACGAAGCCAAAGTCATCTGACGCAAGATAAAGCCAAATGAGGGTTTTAACCGCGTTAGGGATTGCAGCGAAAATCCTTTGCAAAACGTCAGTGAAGCAAAGATTGCAGCGAAAAGCCCGACCCAGCGGGGAACGCCCTAAATCAAAAAAAATTGATCATTAAAAATTAAAAACATGTCTGTTCTTATATACGCAGAATCTGCTGAAGGAAAATTCAAGAAAGTGGCGCTCGAGCTGGCTTCATACGCCAAGAAGATTGCCGACATGATGGGAACCACCGTGACTGCGGTGACCATTAACGCACCAAACAGCCAGGATCTGGCGGCGTATGGCGTGAGCAAGGTGCTCAAGGTAAACAACGGCAAGTTGGATGCTTTTTCAGCCAAGGCGTACGCCGATGTGATCCGTCAGGCAGCCGAGAAAGAAGGCGCCAAGGTGGTGGTGCTCTCATCAACCACCGATAGTCTTTACCTGTCACCGCTGGTGGCTGTGATGCTTAACGCCGGATATGCCTCGAACGTGGTGGCGCTGCCGATGAGCACCTCGCCGTTCCAGGTTAAACGCAATGCTTTTTCTAACAAGGCGTTCAATATTACGCAAATTGATACCGATATCAAGGTGATCGGACTGGCCAAGAACTCGTTTGGTTTGGCCGAGGGCGCCGCATCGCTCACTGAAGAAGATTTTAGCCCGGCGATTGGCGACAATGATTTTGGCGTAAAAACTGAATCGGTTGACAAGACTTCCGGCAAGGTAACCATTGCTGATGCCGACGTGGTGGTATCGGCCGGTCGCGGACTCAAAGGTCCCGAAAATTGGGGAATGATTGAGGATTTGGCGTCGGCGCTCGGCGCTGCAACGGCCTGCTCAAAACCGGTATCGGATTTGGGTTGGAGGCCGCACAGCGAGCACGTTGGCCAAACCGGGAAGCCCGTTGCCGCCAACCTTTATGTAGCAGTTGGGATTTCAGGCGCCATTCAGCACATTGCGGGCATCAACTCCTCAAAAGTAAAAGTGGTGATCAACACTGACCCTGAAGCGCCTTTCTTTAAGGTAGCCGATTACGGCATTGTAGGCGATGCCTTTGACATTGTCCCAAAACTCACCGAGAAAATCAAAGCGTTCAAAGCGCAGAATTCTTAATAAATAGCCGTCCTGACCGACGGCTTTTTTTTTGCCGCCAAAAGTCATAATTCAATCAACGAACGGCGAAAGTGTTCGGCTCCCCGGTCTGTGATGAATCCTGTAGCTCACCTGCAGCCTTAACATTTTAGGCAGATTTTCTGTAATGTGAAGTTGATTGGAATTTTTATTTTGCAAACCCCAAAGGTTTTAAAAACCTCTGGGTAAACCCCAAAGGTTTTTAAAACCTTTGGGGTTTACCCAGAGCCCACGCCCAAAAACCGAAAAATCCGTCCTTGAACCTTAAACAGCAAGTATCGATCTGACGAGTTGCCTAACAACTAAGGAAAAGCATAGTAAATCTAATAACGTCAAACGAAGAAAGGCAAAAGCTCCCGGAACCCCGGTCTATCCCAACCCTGCGTCGCAACTTAACATTTCCAAATTTTCAAATCTTCAAATTTCAAATTAACCTCGTATTTTTGCCCTATGAGTTTAGTGAAGCTGACTATCAAGGGAATTTCGTACAGCCAGACCCAGAACGGGGCATATGCGCTGATTTTAAACGAGGTGGACGGGGACCGCAAGTTGCCAATCGTCATTGGAGCGTTTGAGGCACAGTCAATTGCAATTGCGCTGGAAAAGGAAATACGGCCGCCGCGACCGCTGACACATGATCTTTTTAAAAACTTTGCCGACCGCTTTGACATTGTCGTCAAACAGGTCATCATCCACAAACTCGTGGACGGCGTGTTCTATTCGAGCATCATCTGCGAACGCGACAAAATAGAAGAAATCATCGATGCGCGGACATCCGATGCGATCGCCTTGGCGTTGCGGTTCAGCGCACCGATTTTCACCTACAAGAACATCTTGGATAAAGCCGGTATCTACCTGAAAAATCCCGACGAAGGCTCACCGCATGACGATGTCTTAAGCCAGCCCGAAACCTTTGGAATGGAAGAAACCAACGAGTCCGGCGCCTACTCCAAACTCAGCCTTTCTGAACTGCACGAGCAACTCACCGCCGCCGTTCAGGATGAAGACTATGAAAAAGCCGCCAAAATCCGGGATGAAATTTCAAAGCGCGAAAGCTGACCTCCCGCGAGTAAAATTTGGTAGTGTCGACAATCAGAAAAAAGCAGTTACCGCTTTACCCCTGAAATTTTAAATAAAAAAAATCCTGCAATCATCGCGGCGCTTATTTTCAAATTTCCAAATTTCCATCCATGAAACAATATCACGACCTAGTCCGCCATGTCCTTGAAACCGGGGTGCAAAAAGGCGACCGCACGGGAACCGGAACCCTCAGTGTATTTGGCTATCAGATGCGATTTGACCTGGCCGATGGCTTCCCCATGGTGACCACCAAAAAACTCCACCTTAAATCCATCATCCACGAGCTTTTGTGGTTTTTAAAAGGCGATACCAATATTGGATACCTCAAAGAAAACGGCGTTAAGATCTGGGATGAATGGGCCGACGACAACGGCGATTTGGGTCCGGTGTACGGGCATCAATGGCGCAACTGGAACAGCGAGGAGATCGACCAGATCAAAGAATTGATCGATACGCTCAAGACCAATCCCAACAGCCGACGGATGCTGGTTTCGGCCTGGAATCCATCGGTTTTGCCAGACACGTCCCAATCGTTTGCACAAAACGTAGCCCAAGGTAAGGCCGCTCTCCCGCCCTGCCATGCATTTTTTCAGTTTTACGTGGCCGATGGCAAACTCTCGTGTCAATTGTATCAACGCAGCGCCGACATTTTTCTGGGCGTTCCGTTCAATATTGCGTCGTATGCGTTGCTCACGATGATGATGGCGCAGGTTGTTGGCCTTAAACCGGGCGAATTTATACACACCTTTGGCGACGCCCACATCTACAACAACCACATCCAGCAACTCAAGCTTCAGCTTTCCCGCGAGCCGCGTCCGCTACCCAAAATGACGCTCAATCCCAACGTAAAAGATATTTTTGGTTTTACGTTTGACGATTTCACCCTCACCGATTACGATCCGCATCCACACATCAAAGGAGCCGTTGCGGTCTAAAAATATTAGCATGATTGTCATCATTGCCGCTGCGGCCAACAACAACGCGCTGGGAAAGGACAACAAAATGTTGTGGCACCTTCCCGACGATTTTAAACACTTTAAGGCACTCACCACCGGTCACCATATCATCATGGGCCGCAAGACCTTTGAAAGTCTTCCGGGGGTTTTGCCCAACCGGACGCATATTATTATCACACGCCAAAAAGATTTCAAAGCAAGCGGATGCCTCACGGCCCAAAGTCTGGAGCATGCCTTGCAGATGGCGCCAAAGGGCGAAGATGTTTTTGTTATTGGCGGAGCCGAAATTTACCGCCTGGCGCTTCCCATTGCCAGCAAAATCGAACTCACCCGTGTACACACAAACGCGCAGGCCGACGCCTGGTTCCCTGAACTTGACCCGGAGCAATGGGAATGCATCAGCCGCGCGCATCACGATGCAGACGATCGCCACGCCCATGCATTTACGTTTGAAACCTATTTGCGCAAACGCCATTGACGGATAACCTGTATATTTGCGGCAAAAAGCTTCAATGCGCAAGGTAACTCCCTATAAAGATTCGCAACTGGGTAAAAAAGAGCAGGTTGCCCAAATGTTCGACACGATTTCAGGCGGGTATGACGGGATGAACCGCGTCATCTCCTTTGGAATCGATGTCAAATGGCGCAAAAAAGTGCTCAAGCTGGTCTCAGACACCAAGCCGGAAACCATTCTGGACATTGCCACCGGAACAGGCGATCTGGCGATTTTGATGGCGCAATCAGGCGCAAAAAAAATTGTGGGCGTCGACATCTCAAAAGGCATGTTGGAAGTGGGCCGCAAAAAAGTGTCCGCTAAAAACCTGGACAACCGCATCACCCTCGAGTTTGGCGACTCGGAGGCACTTCCGTTCCCTGACAACAGCTTTGACGCCATCACCGTAAGCTTTGGCATCCGCAATTTCGAATCGCTGGAACAGGGACTTTCGCAAATCCTTCGCGTACTCAAACCCGGCGGAATCTTTGTCATTCTCGAAACATCGGTTCCGGAAAAAACACCGTTCCGCCAAGGTTATCATCTGTACACCAAACGCATTTTACCGCTGCTGGGAAGGCTGTTTTCACGCGATGACAGCGCCTATGCCTATTTATCCGAATCGGCATCAGTATTCCCGTACGGTGAAAAACTAAACAATATTTTACGTAAAATTGGGTTTATAGACGTAGTTTCGAGGCCGCAAACATTTGGCGTCGCCACGATTTACACCGCCACAAAAGCATGAAGAAGTATGCCCTGACCTTGGTTTTGCTCATCCCGTTTTGCGCGCTGGCGCAGTTTGGGAAAGACCCCATTATCAACCTCGAAAACTTTGATAAGCAACGGGTACATTGGGGCTATTTTTTGGGCTTTAACTTTTACGACTTCAAGTTTGATTACAAAACCCCGCAGACCGACGTTATCGTAGAGAGAACAACTGGCTTTAACGTTGGGTTGGTGGGCAATTTGCGGATCAGCGAATACATCGACCTCCGGTTTGAACCCGGCCTTTACTACACCCAGCGCAACCTTAGGTTTCCCGGCTTCGACAATGACCTGGACGCCTTTCGCGAGGTGCGGGCCACCAACATCCACTTTCCGCTTTTGGTAAAATTTTCGTCGCACCGAATTGGAAATTTCAGGCCTTATCTGGTAGGCGGCGTCTCGCAAACGCTTAACCTTTCCAGCAATTCCAAGAGCAAGGACGACAACCTCCAGCAGCGATTCCGCGTCAATCCGTGGTCAAGCAACTGGGAAGCCGGCTTTGGCATCGACCTTTACTTTGAGTACTTTAAATTCTCGCCTTCCATCCGCGGCGTCTTTAGCTTTAGCGACGAACTCAAGCGCGACGAAGACCCAAACAGTCCCTGGACATCAAACATCGGTGGCATGTACGGACGGGCAATTTTTATCAATTTTACCTTTCATTAAGGGCGTGCCGGCGCAAATCCTATAAAGCAGCGTCAAAGTTTTATTGTCGTAATTTCACGGCGAGAATGCCTTGGTTTTGCGGCGCCGTCGGGCTGTCGGCAGTCGCTTTAAATCCCGGCTGACGCCCGGTCTTTAAGAGCTCCAACAATGCCTCCATCCCTCACGCAGGCCCTTGGCTGCGGCAAAACTCACTCAGTACGATAGCGGTTGCAGTAGCCACATTCAGGCTTTCCGTCAGGCGCCGTTTCCCAAACCGCGGAATGGTTATCCGGCGCGTGACGAGGCGTTCTACCCCGGGCGAAATACCGTTGGCTTCATTGCCCATAACGATGATCCCACGCAACGGAAGATGGCTGGCGTATATCGGATCGCCGTCCATGAACGTCCCAAAAACCTCCAACGGCTGACGCGCCAACCAATCTTCAAGTTGGGTGTAATGAACCTTGACGCGGGCCAGCGATCCCATGGCGGCCTGCACCACTTTTGGATTAAAACAATCGGCGGTTTCATTAGAGCAAACCAGGTTTTCTACACCAAACCAATCGCAAAGCCTGATGATGGTACCCAAATTACCCGGATCGCGAACATCGTCCAGCGCCATAATCAGTCCGTCGTTGGGAAGCCCGCCTTGGATTGGCATCCTAAAAACCGCCAGACAGTTGTTGGCCGTGGTCAGTGCGCTCATCTTTTTGAGTTCGTCGGGCGTGACAGTCTGGGTAGGCTGGTTGGCAAAAAGCCCTTCAGTAGTGTAAATGGCCAGCGGTTCAAAACCGGCGTTCAGGAACTCTCCTATCACTTTGTGACCTTCGGCCAAAAAAGCCCCGGCGGCAAGCCTTCCTTTTTTGTGGTGAAGCGCGGTGATTCCTTTGATTTGGTTTTTGCTAACCATATAAAAAATGTAATTTTGGACAAATATCCCAATGAGAAACCTGTCTGCAAAAATATCACTATTTATCCTAATCGGGATAATGCTGACGGGTTGCAACGCCGTCAAACGGGTTCCGGCCAACCGGCATCTGCTTACCAAAAACACCGTTATGGTAAACGGAAAGCGCGAAAAGGCCGAAGTTTTACAGGAACAATTGCTGCAAAAACCCAACAGCCGCCTTTTGGGATATCCGCTGCGGCTCAACATTTACAATCTGGCCAAAGTAAATCCTGACTCGTCCTATCAGGCTAAATTTATCAAGAATCCCGCGCGCTACCGCAGGCTGTCAAAGATCCTGTCAAAAAAGCAGGTTAACCGTCTGGGAAAATCGTTTTACTATTTTGGCGTCCACAACTTTTTAAAAAAATTGGGCGAACCACCGGTTGTTATCGATGAGAAATCAGCCAAAAAATCAGCCAGCCGCCTGCGGGGCTATTACATCAACAACGGTTATTTTAACGCCGGCGTCCGGTATGTCATCGACACTACGGGAAAAAAGCGCGCCGCCATCACATACGAATTGGAAACCGGGCCGGCTTTTACCATCGACTCCATTTCCCGCAGCATCACATCGGCTCCGCTGGATTCCCTTTACCAACAAATCGAGGGTGGAACACTCCTCAAAAAAGGCGACAGGTTCCGGACTGCTAATTTTGATACCGAAAAGGAACGCATCACCACTTACTTTCGCAACCACGGCGCCTATGAGTTTGAACAGAGTTATGTCAAGTACAACATCGACACCATTGGCAAGAAAAACCAGGCCGATGTCAAGTTGCTTATTGGCGATTACAATTACCGAAAAGGCGACACCACGCAGCTTCGACCGTTCAGGCTCTACAAGATAAGCCAGGTTAATATCTATTCGGCCGGGCCAAATGACAAGACTTTTACCACCATTACCGACAGCACTACCTACAAGGATTTCAACCTGTACAGCAGCGGAAAATTGCGCTACAGGCCCAAGGCGCTCACCAATGCTGTCTTTATCACCAAGGGCAGCGATTACGCCGACTTTAGGACCACACTAACCTCGCGCTACCTCAACAACCTGAGGGTTTTTAACTATCCATCAATACAGTACAAGGTTGATTCAACCGGCAACGGACTCATTGCCGATATTTACCTGGTGTCGCGACCTAAGTTCAGCTTTGGGTATGGGATTGACTTTACGCATTCGAACATCCAGGACTTTGGTATCTCGGGAAATACGTCGGTGGCGATACGCAACATTTTTAACGGCGCCGAGACACTGGAACTCGCCCTGCGCGGAAACATAGGTTCGTCTCAGGATTTTGCCAATCCCGACAATACGTTTTTCAACGTCTTTGAATACGGGGCTGATTTGCGCTTGTCGTTTCCGCGCATTTTGTTCCCGGTAAAAACTGAGCGGATCATCCCAAAATCAATGATTCCGTCAACGTTTCTAAGTTTTGGTATCGCCAAGCAAACCAACATTGGCCTGGACAAGGAAAACTTTACGGGAGCGCTCACCTACAACTGGACGCCCAAGCGTTATCACACGGCGCGTCTGGATTTGTTTAACATCCAGTACGTCAACAACGTTAACATCGGGAATTATTTTAATGTATATCGGTCGTCCTATCAGGCGCTTAACCGCTTGGCCGAGGAATACAACGCGCCGGCCGAATACCTCAACAACAGCGGTGATTTGCGGATTCCTGGCGGTGCCGATGCGTTTATCAATGATGTGCTAAGCAACCCGCCGGCCATCCCTATGTCGCAGAATGATTTTAGGCAGGTGGTTAACATCAATGAAAGAAAAGGACGCCTTACCGAGAACAACCTCATCTTTGCCAGTTCCTTCATCTACACCAAAACCACGCGGACGGACCTTTTGGACGACAATTTTTACATTCTCCGCGGCAAGTTGGAATCGGCCGGAAACACGCTTAGTCTTTTGGCCAATCTGTCAAAAGAACTCAAAAGCCAGGAGGAAAACCGCACGATTCTGGGCGTGGTGTACTCGCAGTATTTTAAAGCCGAACTAGAATACATTAAGCATTTTGACATGGGGCGCAAAAAGGTTTTCGCGATCCGGACTTTTGCCGGTGTGGCCATTCCGTACGGCAACTCTGATAACGTTCCGTTTTCGAGGTCGTACTTTGCGGGCGGCTCCAACGACATACGCGCCTGGCAATCCTACGGACTCGGACCCGGCCGATCCCGGACGTTTAACGACTTTAACGAGGCCAATATGAAGCTGACTTTTAGTGCCGAATACCGTTTTAACCTGTTTGGGAACTTCAATGCCGCGCTGTTTGCCGACGTGGGCAATATTTGGAACGTTCTGGACAATGTGACCGACGAGCGCGCGGTTTTTCACGGATTTAAATCCCTCAATGACCTGGCCGTGGGATCGGGCGTGGGTTTTCGCTATGACTTTGGGCTGTTTGTGATGCGGATCGACATCGGCTTTAAAACATTTAATCCCGCCAGTGACAGCCGAAAGTGGTTCAGCGAGTACAATTTTGCCAATTCAACCTTAAACGTGGGCATCAATTATCCTTTCTGATGCCTTGATAAACATTATTTTCTAAATTTGTATCCTTAATCAACACTCTACAATATGGCCCATTCGATTAAGCCCGGAGTTGCAACCGGCGATGAAGTACAGGAAATATTCCGCTATGCCAAACAAAAGGGATTTGCCCTGCCCGCCGTCAACGTGACCGGGTCGAGTACCATTAACGGAACCTTGGAAACAGCGGCCAAATTAAATGCACCTGTCATCATTCAGTTCTCCAACGGGGGCGCTGCTTTCAACGCCGGTAAAGGCTTGTCAAACGACGGTCAAAGAGCAGCCATTCTTGGAGCGGTTGCCGGAGCCAAGCACATTCACACCCTGGCCGAAGCTTACGGAGCGACGGTAATCCTGCACACCGATCACTGCGCCAAAAACCTTTTGCCATGGCTTGACGGCATGCTGGATGCCAGCGAAAAGCACTTTGCGCAAACCGGAAAGCCGCTTTACAGCTCGCATATGATTGATTTGTCGGAAGAGCCGATCGAAGAGAATATTGAAATCTGCAAAGAATACCTCAAGCGCATGTCGCGCATGGGTATGACCCTCGAAATTGAGCTTGGTATTACCGGCGGTGAGGAAGACGGGGTTGACAATACCGACGTTGACAACTCAAAACTGTACACCCAACCTGAGGAGGTGGCTTATGCTTATGAGGAACTGATGAAGGTAAGCAACCGTTTTACCATTGCGGCTGCTTTTGGCAACGTTCATGGAGTTTACAAACCGGGCAACGTCAAACTGACTCCGATTATTCTGAAGAATTCGCAGGAATTTGTCAAGCACCGTTTCCAGACGGGCGAAAATCCGGTGGATTTTGTTTTTCACGGCGGATCAGGTTCGACAGTCGAGGAAATCCGCGAGGCGATCAGCTACGGTGTCATCAAGATGAACATCGATACCGACCTGCAATTTGCCTTTACTGAAGGTATCCGCGATTACATGATTGGCAAAATCGATTACCTGCGCACGCAAATCGGAAGTCCGGACGGAGAGGATTCGCCCAACAAAAAACACTACGATCCGCGCAAATGGATCCGCGAGGGCGAGATGACTTTCTGCAAGCGTTTGGAGCAGGCATTCGCCGATTTGAACAACGTAAATACATTATAAAAATTCACAATCGATGGTTGACGGCTAATTGTCAATTATCAATTGTCCATTATCAATTGAAAATATGGCTTGGTTTAAAAGAACGCAAAAAGGCATTACCACTGCAACCCAAGATAAAATGGACGTGCCAAAAGGCCTTTGGTACAAATCCCCGACGGGCAAAATTGTTGATGCCGACGAGCTGGCGAAAAACCTGTACGTAAGTCCGGAAGACGATTTTCACGTTCGCATTGGCAGCAAGGAATACTTTGCGATTTTGTTTGACAACAATGAATTCAAGGAACTCGACGCCAAAATGACGGCCAAGGATCCTTTGAATTTTGTCGACACCAAAAAATACTCCGAGCGTTTAAAGGAAGCGCAGGAAAAAACCAAACTCAAGGATGCCGTTCGCACGGCCGTGGGCAAATCAAAAGGTAAAGACCTGGTGGTCTGTTGTATGGACTTTGCGTTTATCGGCGGATCGATGGGTGCGGTTGTGGGCGAAAAAATTGCTCGCGGAATCGACTACTCCATCAAAAACCGGATTCCGTTTATGATGATCTCAAAATCAGGTGGCGCGCGTATGATGGAAGCCGCCTATTCACTGATGCAATTGGCCAAGACGTCGGCTAAACTGGCTCAACTGGCCGACGCCAAAATTCCCTACATCTCACTTTGTACCGATCCTACAACGGGCGGAACTACCGCATCCTATGCCATGTTGGGCGACGTAAACATCTCCGAGCCGGGCGCGCTGATAGGGTTTGCCGGGCCGCGTGTGGTTAAAGACACCACCGGAAAAGACCTTCCGGAAGGCTTCCAGACTGCCGAATTTGTTTTGGAACACGGCTTTTTGGACTTTATCGTCCACCGCAAGGAACTCAAGAACAAAGTCAACCTTTTCCTCGACCTGATTCAGAACGAACCCGTCAGGTAGGAAAAATCATGATGAGGAGTTGTGTGTTTAACACCGCGAATCAATCCAAAAAATAATCTGTAAAGTCGGTTGGGATTCCTGACCGACTTTTTTTTGGAATTCCCTCACTTTGAAATTCACCGTTGATTGTCAATGGTCAACTGAATTACATTCCCGTCCTGATCGCCTCTACCGGATCCAGCTTTGACGCGGTGACGGCGGGAACAATGCCCGAAATCAGGCCGATGACAGCCGCCAGCGACGTACCCAGCAGGATGTTAAAGAAACTGAGGATAAACTCAAAGTCGAGAATTTTGGTCATTAAAACCGTGAGACCCCAAACCAACAGGATTCCAACGAGTCCGCCGATAACTGAAAGAATTACGGCCTCAAACAAAAACTGGAACAGGATAAACCGGTTCTTGGCGCCAAGCGATTTTTGAATGCCGATCAGGTTGGTTCTTTCCCGGACCGACACGAACATGATGTTGGCGATTCCAAAGCCGCCCACCAATAGCGAGAATCCGGCAATGATCCAGCCCACCATGTTCATTTGGGCAACGATACCGTCGATTAGGTTGGTAAACCCCGAGAGTTCGTTGATAAAGAAATTGTCGATTTCGTCAGCCTTGAGCCCGCGCATGTTGCGGAGTTTGTAGGTAATTTCGCCCCGGAGCTCGGCCGGATCGACACCTTTTGACGGCTTGACGATGATAACCGGCAGCATAAAGCCACTGTTGTCGCCGTACAATCGCCGTAAAAAATTTGACGGAAAAAACACCGACGTGTCATTGCTCTCGCCAAACATCCCGGCGCCTTGTTTGGCCACGACGCCAATTACCGTGAACTTCTGGCCGTATGCCCTGACAACTTTTCCAATCGGATCGGTATCGCCAAAGAGATTTTTGGCCACCTCATACCCTATGACCATGACGGGTGTTCCGGAATTTGATTCGGCTTCGTTGTAAAAACGTCCTGAGGCGAACTCCAGCGTTTGGATGTCGGTAAACTCGCTGGTAGCCGGCACCACGCTGACGTTGTTCACTGTCTCCGACTCAAATTTCACGGTTTGCGTCCCGGCAAAATATTGGAACGCCATGTGGTCGGCGCCGTTAAGGCTTTTCTTTAGATTTTGATATTCCTCATAGCTTACCTCCGGGAATTGTTCGGTCTTCCAGCGCGGCAAATTTGACGGGCCAAACGAGCGGTGGGTAACGTACATGGTGTTCTTATCAAGGCTGCTCAGGTCTTTCTTGATTTTCTTGTCGAGCGAATCAACGGCAGCTAAAACGGCAATAATCGAAAAAATCCCGATGGTGACGCCCAGCAGCGAGAGCAAGGTCCGCAGCTTGTTGTTGCGGAGGGCATTCATAGCAAAGGTGAAACTTTCAGATAAAAGCCTGAGATATAGCATAATCAGAATAACTTTGGGATGCGGCGGACCATATTTTGGACAAACCATCACCAAGGTGTAAAGTTGCTGATTTTCGATGCAAAATCCTAATCCAAACCGCCGGCTGCAAAAAATTGGGATCCGACGGGTTTTAGCTGTTTAATTTATGCCTTTTAATTTGGGATATACAACCGCTAAAAAGTACTTTTGCGCCTTACAACACAACTCAATAAAATGAACACTACAAAAACCATCAAATCGGCGTTGGTTTCAGTCTTTTCAAAGGACGGGCTCGAGCCGCTGGCGCTAAAACTGCACGAGCAGGGCGTAATTTTTTACTCAACCGGCGGAACCGAGGAATTCCTTAAAAATCTGGGCATTCCGGTAGTCGCCGTAGAGGACGTGACCAGCTATCCGTCAATTTTGGGCGGACGTGTCAAAACGCTTCACCCCAAAATTTTTGGCGGAATTCTCAACCGACAGGATCATCCGGGCGATGTGGCCCAAATGGCCGAGTTTGACATCCCGCAAATTGATTTGGTGATTGTCGATCTTTATCCGTTTGAAAAAACAGTAGCATCAGGCGCCGCCGAGGATGACATCATTGAAAAAATCGACATTGGCGGAATTTCGCTCATCCGCGCAGCCGCCAAAAACTTTAAGGATACGGTTATCGTGGCATCGGTTGACCAATATGCGCCGCTTTTGGAGATTGTCAGTCAGTCGGCACAAACCACTTTGGAACAACGCCGCAAGTTTGCCACCCACGCATTTCACGTATCGTCGCATTACGATTCGGCCATCTTTAATTATTTCAATACGGAAAACGACATTTACAAAGTAAGTCTTTCCGGCGGAACTACCCTGCGTTATGGTGAGAACCCACACCAGAGCGGTGCGTTCTTTGGTGATTTTGACGCCATGTTCACCAAACTCAACGGCAAGGAACTTTCCTACAACAATTTGCTGGACGTCGACGCCGCGGTCAATCTGATTTTGGAATTTGAAGACGCCGATCCGACTTTCGCCATCCTGAAACACAACAACGCTTGCGGACTGGCCACTCGCAAAACCGTAAAACAAGCCTATCTGGACGCACTCGCCGCCGATCCGACATCGGCTTTTGGCGGTGTGCTGATTTCCAACACTCCGATTGATGCGCAGGCCGCTGCCCAAATCAATTCGCTTTTTTGTGAAGTGGTGATTGCGCCTGATTTTGACGACGAAGCGCTTGCCATCCTTTGCGAGAAAAAAAACCGGATTATTTTGCGGCAACATCGCGTTCAACTGCCTCAAAAGCAAGTGCGAACCTGCCTGAACGGAATTCTGGTTCAGGACCGCAACAACGTCACCGACAATAAAGAAGGCCTGACCACCGTTACCCTTAAAGCCCCAACCCAACAGGAAATCGATGACCTGCTTTTTGCCTCAAAAATCTGCAAGAACACCAAATCGAACACCATCGTGCTTGCTAAAAACGGGCAACTGATTGCCTCGGGAACCGGCCAGACCTCACGTGTGGACGCGCTTTGCCAAGCCATTGAAAAGGCCCGCTCGTTTGGCTTTGACCTGGATGGCTGCGTCATGGCGAGCGATGCGTTTTTCCCGTTTCCGGACTGTGTAGAGATAGCAAACAATGCCGGAATTACGGCCGTTATCCAGCCCGGCGGCTCGATCAAGGATCAGTTGAGCATCGACTATTGCAACGAGAATGGGATGGCGATGGTATTTACGGGAACGCGACATTTTAAACATTAAAAAAACCTGTGGCGGGGCTACCTGAAAAAGTTTAAAGGAGTTCAGTAAATTGATTACTTTTGTACGTTCGTTTAACCCATTTAAAACCCTGACTTTCACCTATGGGATTCTTTGATTTCATGACCGAGGACATCGCGATTGACCTTGGTACCGCCAATACGCTCATCATTCATAATGATAAAGTCGTGATCGACAGCCCGTCGATTGTGGCGCGCGACCGAATATCAGGGAAAATTACCGCCGTAGGGAAAGAGGCAAATATGATGCAGGGTAAGACGCACGAGAACATCAAAACCATCCGGCCGCTCAAAGATGGCGTAATTGCCGACTTTGACGCCTCCGAGAAGATGATTTCCATGTTCATCAAAAGCATACCCGCGCTTAAAAAACGCATGTTCACTCCTGCCCTTCGCATGGTGGTATGCATTCCGTCAGGGATTACCGAGGTGGAGATGCGCGCGGTAAAGGAATCGTGCGAACGCGTTAACGGCAAAGAAGTTTACCTGATTCACGAACCCATGGCGGCCGCTATCGGTATCGGGATTGACATCATGCAGCCCAAGGGTAACATGATTGTTGACATCGGGGGCGGAACAACCGAGATTGCGGTAATTGCATTGGGTGGAATTGTTTGCGACAAATCGGTGAAAATTGCGGGCGACGTATTTACCAATGACATTGTATATTACATGCGCACCCAGCACAACCTTTTTGTGGGTGAAAGCACGGCCGAGAAGATCAAGATTACAATAGGTGCGGCCATCGAGGACCTTGACACACCGCCTGATGAAATGTCGGTTCAGGGTCGCGACCTGCTCACCGGAAAACCAAAGCAGGTAGAGGTATCCTATCGCGAAATTGCAAAAGCGTTGGACAAGTCAATCCAGCGCATTGAAGATGCCATTATGGAAACGCTTTCACAGACGCCGCCCGAACTTGCAGCCGACATCTACAATACCGGTATTTATCTGGCCGGTGGCGGATCGATGCTTCGCGGATTGGACAAGCGCATCTCGCAAAAAACTGATCTTCCGGTTTATATTGCCGAGGATCCGCTGCGCGCTGTGGTCCGCGGTACCGGAATGGCGCTTAAGAATATCCCTAAGTTTAGAAGCATTCTTATAAAATAGATCGAACACGTATTCCAAGCGCCAGATTCCAGACCCAAATGCATCAAATGATGTCGTGGAGTTTGGAATCTGGAATTTGAGATTTTAACCTTAGGTTATGCAGCAGATTTTTAATTTCATCTTTAGGAATAGTACTAGGTTACTGTTCTTGCTGCTGCTTTTTATCTCCCTTTTTCTTACCATCCAATCACATTCGTACCACAAGAGCCGGGTGATCAGCTCAGCCAATTTTTTAACCGGTAATGTTTACGAACAGGTAAATTCAGTAAGCGAATACTTTCAGTTGCGCGATGAGAACGACATTCTTGCGGCCGAAAATGCTCGCCTTAAGGAGCTTTTGTTCAACGCCAAGGACACATCGGCCAAAATCCCCAATGATTCGATCCGCGGTGTAAACAAAAACCAGATCATCGTCTCTAAGGTCATCAACAATTCCTACAACGCCTACGAGAACTACCTGACCATCAACAGCGGTGCGGCACAAGGCGTGCGTCCCGATATGGGCGTGGTGAACAGTTCCGGACTGGTGGGCATTGTTGACAAAGTATCAAAGAATTACGCTACGGTGATCAGCATCCTGAACATCAAATCACAAATTAACGCCAAGATTAAAAAGTCAAACCACTTTGGATCCTTGGTCTGGAACGGAAAAAATACAGGTTTTGTCCAGCTGATCGACGTTCCGCGGCTGGCGGCCGTAAGGCGTGGCGATACGATTGTGACCGGTGGCCAGTCGGTGATTTTTCCGCCTGACATCGCCATCGGCACCATCGACAAAATCTACACCGACAACATCACCAACTACTACACCATCAACGTGAAGTTGTTTAACGACATGACCAGCCTTGGCCACGTTTACGTGATCCGCAACAAGGACCGAGAGGAAATTATCAACTTGGAAAAAGCGACCAAAGGTGAGTAGTACGTTAATCATCAACATCCTTAGGTTTATCCTTTTGCTGATGGCGCAGGTGGTGCTGTTCAACAACATGGCGCTTTTTGGGTTTATCACGCCCTACCCGTACCTCCTGTTTATTTTGCTCTACCCGGTTGACGGCAACAAACTCGGACTGATTGCGTCGGCGTTTTTGCTGGGTATCATCCTTGACATGTTTGGAAATTCGGGCGGAGTGCACGCGGCTTCCTGCTTGGTGCTAGCGTACTTCCGACCGGCCATTTTTAAGTTCTCGTTTGGACTCAGTTACGAATATCAAACCATACGGATCAATGATGTCCTGACGCCCGAACGCTTTTCCTTTATCCTGATTGCAGTTGTCATTCACCACCTGACGCTGTTTGTGCTGGAAGTGTTCCGCCTGAGCAGTCTTTGGGACATTTTGCTCCGCACCGTGTTCAGCACCGTTTTTACCATTGTGGTGAGCATCATTCTCATTTACCTGTTTAAGCCTGCACGCCGATGAGAAAAGTACTCCTCCCCACACTGGTCATTCTGGCAACCGTAGCCCTTGTGCTCAGGTTGTTTTATTTGCAGATCATTGACGACTCGCTTAAACTCAAGTCAGAAAACAACGCCATCAAAATCAAGTACGATTATCCTGAGCGCGGCTATATCTATGATCGCAACGGAAAACTGCTGGTGGCCAATCAACCGTCGTACGATATCATGGTGACGCCGCGCGAGATCAAAAACATCGATACCGCCGAATTCTGTCAGCTTTTGGACATCAGCAAGGAAGAATTCATTGAAAAGGTAGAAAAGGCCCGCGTTTACAGTCCACGCCTCCGATCGGTGTTTTTGCCACAACTCAACAAGCGTGAATATGCCGCCTTTCAGGAAAAAATAAGGAAGTTCCCAGGTTTTGAGATTCAAAAACGTTCGCTGCGGGATTATCAAGTGAGCTGCGCGGCCAACGTGTTTGGGTTTATCACCCAGGTTAACGACAACATCATCAAAAAGAATCCGTATTACATCAGCGGCGACCTTATCGGCAAACAAGGCGTCGAGGAAAGTTACGAAGAGATTTTACGCGGAATCAAAGGGGTAAAATACATACAGAAAGACAAATACAACCGCGAAATCGGGTCATACAAGGACGGAAAGTTTGACACAATTGCCGTTCAGGGAAAAGACATTACCCTGACCCTCGACATCGAACTGCAAAAGTACGGCGAGGAGCTGATGACCAACAAGCGCGGCGGCATTGTGGCCATAGAACCGTCAACGGGCGAAATACTGGCGTTGGTCACCGCTCCATCTTATGATCCGGCGCTTTTGGTAGGCCGCGAACGATCGAGAAATTACACCAAACTCTACAACGACTCGATTGCAAAACCGCTTTATGACCGTCCGCTTTTGGCGCAATACCCGCCGGGATCGCCGTTTAAGATCATTACGGGACTGATTGGATTGCAGGAAGGCGTGATTGATACGCAAACCGGTTTTATGTGCAACCACGGATTCAGTTATGCGCGGGGCCGGTTCATGAAATGCCACGACTCGGGATTTATCCAGTTGCACAACGGGATTTTTCAGTCGTGTAACACGTATTTTGCCAGCGTGTACATGAAGACGATCAACAAATACACAAAAGTACCGGCTGCTGTTGATGTCTGGGCGCGTCATGTGCGCAGTTTTGGCCTTGGTGATTTTATGGGATACGATTTGCCTACCGGAAAAAAAGGCCGCGTTCCTGACAGCAAACTCTACAAAAGGATATATCCAAGCTGGCAGTACCGGGCCACGACGATCGTATCCAACTCAATCGGACAGGGCGAGGTGGAAACCACACCCATCCAACTGGCCAACATGATGGCTGCAGTGGCCAACCGCGGACATTACTACACGCCTCACATCATCAAAAAAATCAAGGGCGACAAGATTGACAAGAAATTCGTCACCCGTCATAACACTACTGTCGATCCAAAACACTTTGAACCCGTAATTGAAGGTCTGGCTGACGTTTACAGAATAGGAACAGCATCCGGTTTGGGAATTGAAGGCATCGAGATTTGCGGAAAGACCGGAACGGCCGAAAACTTTACCAAGATTAACGGCAAGCGGGTAAAACTTCAGGATCACTCGATTTTTGTCGCTTTTGCGCCAAAGGACAATCCCAAGATTGCCATTGCGGTGTTTGTGGAAAACGGATACTGGGGCCGTCGCTGGGCCGGACCGATCACCACGCTGATGATTGAAAAGTACCTTCGCGGCAAAATCAGCCGGACTGATCTTGAGAAACGCATGCTCGAAGGCAGCCTGCAATCAGAATACGACAAATATTACCGGCAGCAGTTTGACACTATCGAACGCCCGCGGGTTACCTTGCCCGTCGACTCGATTAAATCCAGCAACTGATGAAAAACCAAAGCGTCCGCAACCACATTGACTGGATCAGCGTTTTCATTTACATTGCGTTGGTGGTGATGGGTTGGCTCAACATCTATTCGTCGTCACTTTCCCTGACCGACGACAACATGATTTTTGATTTTGGCCAGGTTTACGGCAAACAACTGTTGTTTGTTATCCTGTCAATCCCGCTCACCTTTATCATCCTATCGCTCGACGGAAAATTCTACGAGCGTTTTGCGGGCGTCATTTACCTGGTTTCACTGCTTTCACTGGCAGGTCTTTACGTCTTTGGAAGCACGGTAAAAGGCCAGACCAACTGGTATTCATTTGGTTCGTTTGGTTTGCAGCCGTCTGAATTTGCCAAAGCCGCAACCGCGCTCGCACTGGCCAAATACCTGAGCGATGTGCAGGTTAACCTTAAAGATTTTTCCCGACAGGTTCAGGCACTTGGTATTGTTTTCCTTCCCATTTTGTTGATTGCGCCAAATGATCCGGGCAGTGCGCTGATTTTCTCGGTTTTTGTGCTCGTCCTTTACCGCGAAGGACTTCCGGCCTGGTATGTCTGGACTGGGTTTGCGGCAGCCGTGCTTTTTGTGCTGGCGCTTTTGCTCAAGCCTTGGGTAATTGTGGTCATGTGCGCGGTGATTCTTGCGGTTGTTTACATCCGCAGCCGCATTGCCGACCGCAACATCATCATGAGCGCCGTAATATTAATTGCAGCTGCCGGTTTTGTCTTTTCGGTTGATTATGTTTTTGAAAACGTCTTTAAGCAACACCACCGCGACCGCTTTAATATTTTGCTGGGCAAGGAAGTGGATTTAAAAGGCGTCGGATACAACACCAACCAGTCGGAGATTGCCGTTGGATCGGGCGGATGGTTTGGCAAGGGCTATCTTGAAGGCACGCAAACCAAGGGCGGATTTGTCCCCGAACAACACACCGATTATATTTTTACGACCGTGGGCGAAGAATGGGGATTTGTAGGATCGCTGTTTGTCATTGCCCTTTTTGTTGGCCTTATCACACGCATCATCTGGCTGGCCGAGCGACAAAAAACCAAGTTCAGCCGCGTGTACGGATATTGTGTAGCCAGCATTCTGTTCATTCACTTTTTTGTAAATGTGGCGATGGTTGTCGGGATATTTCCTACAATCGGCGTACCTTTACCTTTGTTCTCTTATGGCGGATCGGGATTATGGGGATTCACAATTCTGTTGTTTATCTTCCTAAAGATGGACGCCAACAAAGTAAATGAGTGGTAACTTAAAATTTTTCGACATGAAAAAATATCTGATTGTATTGTTGATGATGGGCTTTGCAGGTTTTGCGCAGGATGCACCCCAAACAGCCGAGAAAGCCAAGGCCGAGTTAATCGAAAAACAGCGCAAAGCTGAGTTAAAGAAGCAAAAGCAAATAGAGCGCAGTGAGCAAAAAGCACTGAAAGCCAAAAGAAAAGCTGAAAAGGCACAGCGCAAGGCCGAAAAGGAATTGGCCGCCATCCAAAAGCGAAACGAACGAATCGCGAAAAGCGAGAAAGCCATCCGCAAATACGAGTCAAAAATTTCAAAGACTCAGGCCAAACTGGAAAAGGAATCGCAGCGGCTTACCAAAAATCTCAAGCCCGAAGAAATGGCCAAACAACAGCGAAGGGTAAACAAAATCAAAGACGATCTTGACGACCTGAACGATGACCTGAAAGACGAAAATGAAAAATTGCGCAAGTTGAAAAAATAAAAAATCCCCGGAACTTACCGGGGATTTTTTGTTACGGCCTCACCGCTTTTTCATCAGTCTTCAAGCTAACCGGGTTGCCCTTTACGGGAACGCCGCGTAAGTCATCAAGCACATTTACCGCCTCCTCTACATAAATGTCCTTGGCCAGCATTTCATGCCACCTCTTACGCTTCTCCTTGAGGATTTCATCTTTGGCAATGGCCTCGGACTCGTAAGGCAATGATTCAAATTTAAGATGGTTGTTGTACTTGGTGATGGCTTTGTATTTCTTGGCTTTTTCTTCCAAAGCTTTTTGTTCCGCGCGGAACGCATCAAGTTTAAGGTTGTAAGTAGTTTCCTCACTGCGGGTATTGAGCCACTTGGCGTTGTCGTCAATCAAACGGAACTCTTCCTTGCCCTGAATACGTGCACGGCTGTTGGCTATGGCTTTTTCAAAGTTTGGCTGTTTTTTCCACGGAGTGAAATCGGCGGCGTCAATTTTGTCCCAAGGCATGGCGTTTTCAATGTCGCGCTCGCCCATTTTTACGTAGGCGTAGCGATCTGGCATTGGGATGTCGCTGCTCACGCCGTCTAGCTGGGTCGATCCGCCCGTAATGCGATAGAACTTTTGGGTAGTTGTTTTAAGCGCGCCCAAATCGCCCATGTCGCTGCTGCGTACAAATTGATTTAAGTCAATAAGATTCTGAACGGTTCCCTTGCCATAAGTTTGTTTGCTACCAACGATAACGCCGCGGTTGTAATCCTGAATGGCGGCGGCCAAAATCTCTGATGCCGATGCCGAGAAACTGTTCACCATCACCACCAGCGGGCCATCCCATTGAATTTTGCGGTCGCGATCATACAGCACTTCTTTTTTGCGTCCCGCCGATTTGATTTGAACAATCGGTCCCTGCTCAATAAACAATCCGGCAATGTCCACAACGGTTTTAAGTGAACCGCCACCATTGTCGCGCACGTCCATGATGATGCCCTGAACACCTTCTTTTTTAAGTCTTTCAACTTCCATCGCAACGTCCTTTCCGGCATCGCGGCTGCTGCTGTTTTCAAAATCAATATAGAATTTTGGCAGGTAGATGATGCCGTACTTGCTTCCGTTTTTCTGAATGATGCTCGATTTGACATACGTCTCCTCAATTTCCACCTCGTCCCGGATCATCGAAATCACCTTCATCGTTCCGTCGGTTTTCCTGACGTGCAACCTGACCTCGGTTCCCTTTGGTCCTTTAATCTTTTTCACCACATCGTCCAAACGCATGCCCACAACGTCAACAGGTTCACTTTTGCCCTGCGCCACTTTAAGGACAACATCGCCCACCTCGAGCTCCTTGCCGCGCCAGGCCGGTCCGCCTGAGATAAGCTCGGTAATTTCAGTGTAATCGTTTTTCTTTTGCAGACGCGCGCCAATTCCTTCAAGCTTTCCGCTCATGGTAACGTCAAAACGGTCCTTTTCTTCCGGAGCAAAATAAGAAGTGTGCGGATCGAAACGCGTGGCGATGGCATTGATGTAAACTGAAAACCAATCGTCCCGGTTTAGATCGTCGACAAACTCAAAGTACTCATTAAGTGATTTGAGCGAGTTTTCACGCGTTTCCTTTTCCAGTTCAGCGTACGACTTTTTGGCGACTTTAACCTTCTCCTCCTTTTTTTGCTTTTCAACCTTTTCCGCCTCTTCCCGCAATTCGTCTGATGTTTTGGACACCAAATCACTCATGTCATCTTTATCAGGATTTTCCTGCATTTCCAGTTTATCAGTCAGCGAGCTCAGGGTTGAAAGCTTGATTTGCTTGCGCCAACGCTCTTGCAATTCGGCTGTGTTTTTGGCGTAGGGCTGCTTCTTGTAATCCGTATCAAAGCTTTCATCGACACTGTAATCAATCGGATTGTCCAGCACTTTTTTGTAGTACGACTTGCTTTCCTTGATCCGCTGCATCAATCGGTTGTAGGTAAGATCAAAGAATGCCAAGTCGCGGTTGCGGATGTAGTCATCAATCAGCAACCGGTGCTTTTCAAATTCGTCAATGTCTGATTGCAGGAAAAATCGCTTGGAAGGATCCAGCGCTTCAATGTAATCTTTGTAAATCCCTTCTGATAACTTGTCGTCAATCACCGCCGGATCGTAATGTCCGCGTTCAATGACAAACGTTAAAAGTTCAAGGAGCAGTCGGTCTTTTTCAGGATCAACGGGCTTTTGCTTGGGCATGAATCCCCAAAAGGCAAGCGACAATCCCAAAATGACCAGTAAAATTTTATAATTCCTTTTCATAAAATCGATAGTGGTTTTCATAGTAATCAATCGGCGGCGCGCCCGTCAAAAAGCGTGCGCCATTTTCACATTCCGGAACAATTATTTGTTAAAAGTAAAAAACAATACGGTGGCAAATTGCTTATTTTTGTTTTTCAAATGTAACCATAAATTCATGAGCGGTTGTTAATTATTTTGCAATACTCCGCTAAATTTATGGCAGGCCGATTGGTCTTGTAACCAACAAGTTTGTTACACTTTATGCAAAAATCCCCTCTTATATTGGTTACCAATGACGACGGCATCACCGCTCCGGGTTTGCGGGCACTTATCGAGGTGATGTCGACGCTGGGCCGGGTAGTTGTCGTAGCGCCCGACAAGCCGCAAAGCGCCATGGGCCACGCCATTACCATCAACAACACGCTTTACCTCAATCAGATTTCAAAACCCGACGCCGAAATTTTGGAATACGCTTGCTCGGGAACTCCCGTTGATTGTGTCAAAATGGCCGTCAGTGAACTGCTTGACCAAAAACCTGATTTGTGTGTTTCCGGCATCAACCACGGATCAAACTCGTCCATCAATATCATTTACTCCGGAACCATGAGTGCCGCGGTCGAAGCTGCCATTGAGGGCATCCCGGCCATAGGATTCTCATTGCAGGACTTTGACTGGCATGCCAACTTTGAGGCCGTAAAACCCTTTGTGCACAGGATCGCGTCGCAGGTGCTGGAAAAACACTTGCCGGAAGGCGTCTTGCTCAATGTAAACTTCCCCAAGCTTCCGCAAGAGGCAATAAAAGGCGTCAAGGTATGCCGGCAGGCCAAGGCACAATGGGTAGAAAAATTTGACCGCCGCCGCAATCCGAGCGGGCGTGAATACTATTGGCTGACGGGTGAGTTCGTCAACCAGGACCAGGGCCAGGACACTGATGAATGGGCGCTGGACAACGGCTATGTGTCAGTGGTTCCGGTTCATTATGACATGACGGCGCACCATGCCATCGGACAAATAAACACTTGGAATCTCAATGGATAAAAAGTCTGTTTTACGGGGAATCATTTTGGGCGTTGCGGCACCCCTGCTTGTGGTGTTACTTTTTACGGCCATTGCTATTAACCCTGATGTGGGCAAGGGAATTCACGCCTTACAGGAGACCAAACAAGTTGGGACCGTTATCCGCCTTGGACTGTTGGCCAACATGATTTTCTTTATGTTTGTCGTGCGCCGAAATGAATATCTGGCCCGTGGCTTAGTGGTTTCAACCCTGGCCTTGCTCACCCTATCCATGCTGATCTGATGAAGTACTACATTATAGCCGGCGAAGCGTCGGGCGATTTGCACGGAGCGGGACTGATTCGGGAACTCAGGAAACTGGACGAGAACGCCGAAATCCGTTTTTGGGGTGGCGACTTGATGCAGCAGGCCGGCGGTACGCTTGTCAAACACTACCGCGATCTGGCGTTTATGGGCTTTGCCGAAGTATTGATGAACCTGCGGACGATTCTGGACAACATCGCCTTTTGTAAAAAAGACATTGCCGCATTTGCACCGGACGCACTCATCTTGATCGATTATCCCGGATTCAACATGCGTATCGCCAAATGGGCCAAGGAGCGCCGGCTGCCTACGCATTATTATATCTCACCACAAATTTGGGCCTGGAAGGAAAACCGTATAAAATCCATCAGGCGCGACGTGGATCACATGTACGTGATTCTGCCGTTTGAGAAGGATTTTTACGAGAAAAAACACCAATTCCCGGTTCATTTTGTAGGGCATCCGCTGCTGGATGTCATTGCCGGAAGGCCCAAACACAATCGCGACGCATTTAAAAGAGAAAACGCCCTGGACGCGCGCCCTATCGTGGCGCTTTTGCCGGGAAGCCGAAAGCAGGAAATTAAAAAAATGCTTGGGATCATGCTCACGACGGTTGCCAAATTCCCACAATACCAGTTTGTCATTGCAGGCGCACCCGGCCAGGACAAGGCTTTTTACGATCAGTTCCTCACACCCGACGTCAGGTTGGTAATGAACAAAACTTACGACTTACTTTCAGTATCGAGCGCCGCCTTGGTCACCTCAGGTACGGCCACGCTGGAAACCGCGCTTTTTGACGTGCCGGAAGTAGTTTGCTACAAAGGAAACTGGATTTCTTACCAGATTGCGCGGCGGATCATCACCCTGAAATACATTTCGTTGGTCAACCTGATTATGGACGCGCCGGTGATTACCGAGTTGATTCAGGAAGATTTAAATCCGACAAGACTCCAAGAAGAACTTCAAAAACTCTTCGAACCGGCAAACCGCGCGCGTATGCTGGCCGATTTTGAGCAACTCCGAACCGTTTTGGGTCAATCGGGAGCGGCGGCCAAAACAGCCCGATTGATTTTTGAAGCGACGGAAAAACAGGCTTAAAAGTCAGATCCTGCAAAAATTTTATTTCACAAATATTGAAGGTTTAGCGTAATTATGCTAAATTAGCGGCGAATGATGTAATAAATTTTAAGTAGAATTCGTTACCAAACTAATCCCCGCTTTAAATTTTACGTTCAAGCCATGAAGAAATTTTTAATCCTACTGATGCTCGCCACTGTCTCGTTAAGCCACGCCCAGGTTGTAACGAGTAAAAAAGAGGCTATCAAAAAAGGGCTTTATCAAAAGCCTGCCGATAACCAGGTAAAGCAAAAATCGGCCAAAAACACTAGCAAAACCAGCCGTAAAAATCTCAAGTCAATTATCAACGAGCAAAACGACACTGACCTGATTTTTGAAGATCAGGAAAATTACGTCGCCTTGCAGATGATCAACAACGCCATGGATTTTTTGGGCGTCAGGTATCGCGGCGGGGGCACGACCACCTCGGGAATGGATTGTTCCGGAATGGTCACGGCCGTGTTTAATATCTTTGGTTTGAAACTTCCTCGCAGTTCCTATGAAATGGCGCGTATCGGCGAAAAAATTGATAAGAGCCAGGTAAAAAAAGGTGATTTGGTGTTTTTCCGCACTAATGGACGCAGCACCATCAATCACGTGGGGATGGTGGTCGAGGTAATCGGCGATGAAATCAAATTTATCCACTCATCCACCCAAAAGGGCGTGATTATCTCGTCGACAAAAGAACCGTACTACCAACGTACGTTTGCCCAAGCCAACCGGGTACTTCTCTAACATTTTCGGCAGATTTTCTGTATCCAAACATGCGTTGAGTTCTTTTAGCTTTGTCTAAAAGACCATGCAACACCTGCGATTTGCCCTCATCAAAATTACGCTATGCCTGATTATAGGTGTAGTTGCGGCTTATTTTAGCCCACTTCCGCTATGGATTTGGGCGGGTGCTTCAGTATTGGTTTTATGCGTCAACGCCCTACTCTACTTAAAATTACCGTCACAACGCTGGATTATTCCCGCACTCACCCTTTGCCTGCAGGGATTTTTGGCCGGCGGATTTACAGCGTGTTACTACCAGCAGATTGCGGCCGATCATTACATCCGTAAAACTGATTTTGAGTCTTCCGCGATACGTATTTCCCTCACTGAACGGCTGCGGCCCGGACGCAAAGGCCAACGATTTCTGGCCAAAGTTGCCCAACTCAATCAACGCCGATGTTCGGGCGAAATTCTGATACACCTGCCGGATTCCGTTTTTTATCCCATCGGAACGGTTCTCGACCTAAAAGGAACCCTTGTGCCTCACCCCGCAAAGGCCAATCCAGGCCAGTTTGATTACGGCGAATACCTTGTCGGGAAAAAGATTTTTGCACAGTTCTACCCAAAATCGGTTGCCGAAACGGGTTTTGACCCATCCTACTTGAGCCGCGCCGACGCCCTGCGAACCGATTGGCTCCAAACCATTGCATCCGCAGGCCTTTCACGCGAGGCGTTACCTGTTTTTGCCGCACTTCTCCTGGGCCAACAAACTGATATCGGCAAAGAGATGCTTAAAGATTACCAGTTGGCGGGCGCGGTGCACATCCTGTCGGTTTCGGGACTTCACGTTGGATTTATTGTCATGTTCCTTACCGCACTTCTCAAGCCTTTGCCCAATCACCGCTGGGGACGTGCGCTCAGGCTTTTGATTATTTTAGTTTCGCTATGGAGTTTTGCCATCCTGGCAGGGCTGTCGCCGTCGGTGGTGCGGTCGGCCACGATGTTTTCATTCCTGGCCTGGGGCGCGCAACTCCGGCGTCCGGCCAACGCCTTTCACACCCTGGCGGTATCGGCCATGGTCCTGTTGCTGATTCATCCGGCGTATCTGTTTGACGTCGGATTCCAGTTAAGCTATGCAGCCGTGGCCTTTATCTTATGGCTTCAGCCGATTTTAAACAATCTATGGCAGCCAAAAACCAAAATAGCAGGCTACGCGCGGGACATCTGTACGGTTTCGGTTGCCGCGCAAATCGGGACGCTGCCGTTGTCCTTATATTACTTTCACCAATTCCCCGGGCTATTTATGATTACGAACCTGCTGATCATTCCGCTGGTGGGTGTAATCATGGGAGCGGGATTGCTGCTCCTGATGCTTTCGGCGATAAATTGGATTCCCGGCTGGATTGTTTGGGTCAATGAGATGCTGATCAAATTACTAAATTTTATAATCTCAAAAGTAGCTTCGGTAGATGCGTTGGCCTTTCAGAACCTGCCGTTTCATCTGATGATGGTTCCACTGGCTTATCTGCTTACGCTATTGCTCGTCGGTGCTGCATCAAAACCTACCTTCCCCCGAATTACGGCCTTGTTGGCGATGCTGATAGCACTCCAAGGCGGATGGCTTATATCGAAAAGTTCTACAGCCAGACAAAGCGAGTTGATCGTTTTTCAGGGTAAGGAACCTGCTGCGGCCATCCGACAGGGCACCCAGATTGAATGGATGACAAACGGCGAGGTATCGGCCGATGCATTTGCGACGCAATTTTATGGTGCATCGGTACATAAAAAAGCCCTACCAAATACCATCAGCTACGGGCGGGAACGGATTTTCAGGACTGATTCGACAGGTGTTTTGCCTAACAAAAAACCCGATATTTTGTGGATTTCCGGCAATCCCAAACTAAATCCCGAGCGGGTTGTGGCGATTTTGAACCCTAAAAAAATAGTGGTGGACGGAAGCAATACGCGATGGACGACGTACTTGTGGAAACGGATTTGTCACCAAAAGAAAATCCCTTTCCACAGCACGTATGAAAAGGGATTCTATAAATTGTAAACCGCTTACTTTTTTAGCATCTGATTGGCGCCCGCCAGCCACGCCGATGGACCGCCGGCAACATATCCGGTTCGTCCCAATTGTTCAAAATTGACTTTGCCGTCTTTCTTGGTGCCCTTGGCAAACCAAACCGTCGGGTAACCCTGAACGCCAAAAGTTTGCTGAAGCTGCATGTTTTGTGTGCGGATCTCCGGAGCCAATTGCTTGCGACGCGGGAAATCAAGCTCTACCAAAACTACATTATCCTTTGCCCAAGAGGTAAATTCGGGAGTTTTAAACACCTCTTTTTGCAGGCGGATACACCAACCGCACCAATCGCTTCCGGTAAAGAAAAGCATCATGGGCTTTTTGGTTTTGTTTGAAACTTCCATCGCTTTATCCAGGTTGTCATACCAAACCTGATCCTGCGCAGTGGCTGTAAAAGAGCCAATCATCAACAATACAAGAGCCAATTTTTTCATGTTCTATAAATTTTGTGCGCCGCCTTTCAAAAACGGTGCCTAAAGTTAAATATTTATCTCACGCCTTGCATCAGCTTTTTGACCAGCGGCGATAGGGCAATCAGTACGATTCCCGCAATCAACGCATACAAGGCAAGCTGCAGATATCCGTCGGCGTAAATGTTGAGTTTTTCAAGATTGGATGCATTCTCTGATGCCGATGCGATGTTGGCACCCAATATACCGGCAAAGTACTGTCCGTAAGCCGACGCCAGAAACCACATGCCCATCATGACCGCCTGAAGCTTTTGCGGCGACAGCTTGGTCATGGCCGACATCCCGATCGGCGACAGGCAAAGCTCCCCAAAGGTAATCACCAGCCATCCAAGGGTAAAAATACCCAACGAGGTAATTCCTTCCTGATTGGCAAAAAACTTTGTATAGTAAAACACATAGAATCCGCAGGCCAAAAACAAAAAGCCAAGGCCAAATTTAACTACGGTGTTGGGTTCTATCTTGCGTTTTGCCATCCACAGCCAAACCAGTCCGACAAGCGCGGCAAACACGATGACGAACAAGGAGTTGGCCGAGTTATTGACGCCGTTTGGACTAAGGGCCACACCCATGATCTCGTTGCTAAGGTTGTTGGCCGCAAAAAGGCTTAGGGATCCGCCGCTTTGCTCAAAAAACGCCCAGAAAAAAATAGAGAATACGATAAAGATTAGGGCAGCCAAAAGGCGCTTGTTTTCCGTCAGACTGAATTTGCGCATTTCAAACAAAAGGTACAAAACCGAGGCAGGACCAATGACCATCATAAAATAGTCGGTGTACTTGGTGTTGGCCACCATTATGATAATGATCGGAATGACCACCAGCGATCCGCCGTAGGTAACAAACTCCAGCAAACGTCTGCGCGATGGTGCCATGTTTAAAAGCGGCGTAAGTCCTATCGGTCCCAGAGACTTTTGGGTTTGAGTAAACGTGAGCAAACTGATGACCATAACCACCGCGGCAAATCCAAAGCCAACGTTCCAGCGAAGGTGTTCCGGAACCCATGACTGCCAGAGCGAACCCTCGGCAACCGCAATACAGATATAGCCTCCGATAAGTGCTCCAAGGTTGACGCCCATGTAGAAAAATGAGAATCCGGCATCGCGGCGCGGATCGTTCTCATGGTACAGCTGACCTACCATCGACGAGATATTGGGCTTGAAAAATCCGGTGCCGACAATCGTAAAGCCAAGTCCGGTAAAAAAGAACGTCTTGGGATCGATGGCCAAAATAATACTGCCCACAATCATCAGTATCCCGCCCCAAAAAAGCGAGCGACGAAGTCCCAGAATTTTGTCGGCGAACAATCCTCCCACAAAAGTGAAGGCGTAAACCCAGGCTTGCGTGGCGCCGTACTGAAGGTTGGCCACCGTGCCATTCATCGACATTTGCGTCACCATAAAAACCACGAGCATGCCGCGCATTCCGTAAAAACAAAAGCGCTCCCACATTTCGCTAAAGAACAAATACCAAAGTTGCTTTGGGTACTTCCCTTTAAATCCGCGGATTATCTCGAGTTGCTCGTTTGCGATTTCCATTATCGGATGCCTTTTTCAGCCATTACTTTATTGAGTTTCTTGAGCACCAGGAACATGAGTCCGGTGGCAAACATCAGCAGTGCGAAATTCACCCAGAAAAAATGGGATTTGTCTTCATAGGTATCCCACATACTGGCCAAAACGCCGCTGAGTTTGTTTCCGATAGACGTTGACAGGAACCACCCGCCCATCATCAGCGAGGTAATGCTGGCCGGACTGAGTTTGGATACGACCGACAATCCCATCGGACTCAGGAAAAGTTCGCCAATGGTAATGACGCCGTAATTGGCCACCAGCCACCAGACGCTAACCTTTTCAGTTCCGTTAGCTCCGGCCTTTACCGCGGCGACCATGACCAAAACCGACAAAGCCGAAATCAGCAAACCGAAGGCAATTTTGGTTGGCGTTGACGGCTCTTTTTCGCGAAGACGCAAAAATGAGAAAAACGCAATCACGGCAGGCGTTAAAAGAATAACCCAAAACGGATTGATCGATTGGCTCAGGTTGGGCGACCAAAGTGAAACTTCTTCCCCTTGTGCAGGGAGTTTTCCGGGCTCAACATTGCGGAAATACGTAGGATAGTTAACCTCTTTGAGAACTTTCCCGTCTTTTTTTTGCAGTCGGAACTGTTCGTCGTAAACCCCTACCGAATCTTTGGTATAGGCGAGTTTGTCCGACAGTTTCAGGGCGTTAAAGACCTTCTCGGTTGTTCCGGTTACCTCGCGGTCAGTATAGCGATCGCCCCAAGTGTTGAGCGCCGATCCGTTGAGTTTGAACACCGCCCAGAAAAGGATGACCACCGCAAAAATCGTAAGCAGCGCTCCGATAGGCCGTTTCTCATCGGGCCGCGCCTTGAAATACAACATGGCGTAAAACGCGATAACCGGGATGCAGGCAAAAATAAAGGCATCGGTACTGTCCGATCCAAAAATATAACTGTTTGGATTGGACGGTGAGGCAGTTCCCTTGAGCAACCAACCGATGATTCCAAAAATTACCGACGGAAGCAGGATGAACAACACGATTTTGTAAAATGGCATATCGCCCGGCTGAACTCCTTTTTTCTTGGTCTGATCACCGTAGTGCTTGGTACCCAGCATAAAGACGAACACGCCAATAAACATACCCACACCCGCGGCCATAAAGGCATATTGCCAGCCAAAAAGGTTGTAGAGCGCTGCGCCAAAAAAGTTACAGACAAAGGCTCCGACATTGATTCCCATGTAGAAAATGTTGTAACCCTCGTCCTTTTTGTCCTTGTATTGCTCGTTGGTGTAAAAGTTTCCGAGTAGCGTCGAGATGTTGGGTTTAAAGAATCCGTTGCCGACAATTACGAGCGTCATCGCCAGGTAAAGCATCGGGAGCGAGTGTACTCCCATCAAAAAATATCCGGTTCCCATGAGTAAACCGCCCAAAATGATGGACGACCGGTAACCCATGTAGCGGTCGGCAACCAATCCGCCAATAAAAGGCGTCAGGAAAACCAGCGCGATAAACGTTCCGTACAAATCAGACGCCTCTTTCTCGGTCATGGCAAAACCGGCTTCGACGTCTTTGAGATATAGCGTGAAGATGCCGATCATCAGGTAATACCCAAAGCGTTCCCACATCTCGGAGAGGAACAAAAACGGCAGTGCTTTAGGATGCTTGGCCCACATAACTTACTTGACGCCGTGCATCATTTTTTTGATTTTTGGCGTAAGGGCAAACAGAATCAAGGCAGCGATTCCGCAAAGCACCACAAACACCATAAAGAATTCATACAGGTTGGTAATCTCAAATCCCGCAAACGATCTGTGAGCAGTCATGATCTGATTGTCTTCCAGAAGTTTTATTTGCTCGGGTGTTGCCGTCACGGTTTTATCGAGGATAGGTTGAAGGTCGATGCCAAGTTCTTTAGCCTTGATGAATTTGTCGCCCGTGGCCGGAAGAATTGATCCCAAGGTTCCCGACAGTGCGTAACCGGCTGCCGATGAAATAAAGAACACGCCATAAGCCAGCGATGCAAAACGCTTTGGTGCGAGTTTACCTACCAGCGACAGTCCAATCGGCGACAAACAAAGCTCGGCCCAGGTTTGGATCAAGTACAAAAGGATAAGCCATTTGATAGCCAAAAGTCCGGTGTTTCCAAGATCTTTTACAGCATAGGCAATGATAAAATAACTCAGGGCAATCATCAAAAGTCCGATAGACTGCTTAACGGTTGAAAGTGGCTCCATTTGACGGGCGCGGAGTTTGTCCCACAGAATACTGAACGGGAAGGCGAACATCACTACAAAGATTCCGTTGAAAATCTGAACCATCGACGGCGGCATGTTCCAACCAAAAATGTTTCGGTCAGTCTGGTTGTCGGCGATGAACGTCAGGGATGAACCGGCCTGTTCAAAAGCAGCCCAGAAGAAAATGATAAAGAACGACATGATGTAGATTACCCAAATCCTGTCGGTTTCAACCTTGGTAAGGGTTTTGTCGAGCAGAATCAGCGCCGCCAGCGACACACCACTTGCGTAAATGATGGGGTAAATGATTGTCTTTACTATGTTGTCGCCCTCGGTAGTGAAATGGAACAGACTGAATACTGCAGCAAAAATGGCGATGGCCGTCATGATTGATTTGGCGCTGAATTCAGCTTTTTGCGACTCGCCTTCCTCATAATCTGAAGCATCATGACCGGATGGCTTTCCGCCGATAGGGCGTCCTTCCGGCGTTACCACATACTTGTTTTTAAGTGCGATGAACAATACTGTTCCCAATACCATCGCGATACCGGCTGCCAAAAAGCCCCATTTAAAGGCGTGTACGTCGCGGATTCCGCCAACGTCTTTCACATCGCCGATAAGCGGACAAATCAACTGACCTAAAAACGCTCCGATGTTGATACCCATATAGAAAATGGTGAACGCCGTATCGAGTTTTGATTTTTCCTGCTTTGGATAAAGGCTACCCACCATCGACGAGATGTTTGGCTTAAAGAAACCGTTTCCAAAAACGATGATGCCCAATGCCACCCACATCAGGGTGTTGGCCATAGAGAGATTGGTGTCAAAAACACTGGCGCTGGCAAAGAGCATCAACTGCCCGATTGCCATCATCGCTCCCCCAAGGATGATACAGTTGCGGTTGCCAAAAAAGCGGTCGGCGATAAAACCGCCCAACATGGGGGTTAGGTAACAAAGTCCCAGGAATCCACCGTAAATGATCGAAGCTTCCGACTCGTTCATCAACAAAGCGTTTACCATGAACAAGGTGAGAATAGCCCGCATTCCGTAAAAGTTGAAGCGTTCCCACATTTCGGTTCCAAAGAGAACCCAAAGTCCTTTTGGATGTGCTGATTTTTTCTTTTCCAGGTCGCCCTGCAAAGATTCCTGAGATACTGCCATAGAGTTGGTATTTATTGGTTGGTTATAAATTCTCGCGAATAAAGTTGGTCATTTTGTTGTAAAGCTGGATGCGTGTCTTGCCGCCAAAGATTCCGTGGTTTTTGTCGGGATAGATTTGCGACTCAAACTGCTTGTTGGCCTGAATGAGCGCTTCCATCATCTGCATCGTATTTTGTACGTGCACGTTGTCGTCGGCCGACCCGTGAATGATCAGGTATTTGCCTTTGAGCTTGTCTACGTGGTTGATGGGCGAGTTGTCGTCATATCCGGACGGATTTTCCTGCGGCGTCTGCATGTAGCGCTCGGTGTAGATGGTATCGTAAAAGCGCCAGTTGGTCACCGGTGCGACGGCAATCGCCATCTTGAACACATTGGCACCTTTCAGGATACAATTTGACGACATGAATCCGCCGTAGCTCCACCCCCAGATTCCTATGCGCGATGCATCGATATACGGATAGGCCCCAATGACTTTTGCGGCGTCAATCTGATCTTCAACCTCATACTTGCCCAATTCCTTTTGCGTCACTTTCTTGAACGCAGCGCCTTTATAACCGGTTCCGCGTCCGTCGACACAAGCCACGATATAGCCTTCGTCGGCCAACATCATGTACCAGTAATCGTCGGCCGAATGCCAGGCGTTGTCAACCTGCTGCGATCCCGGACCGGAATACTGGAACATCAGCACCGGATACTTCTTGGAAGCATCAAAATTGGCGGGCTTAATCATCCAGGCGTTGAGCACGTGCCCCTTAGGCGTCGTCAACTCAAAAAACTCCTTTTTGGCCGTGCGGTATCCCTTGAGTTTGGTCAATAGGGCGGCATTGTCTTCTATGCTTTGGATCATCTTCCCATCGGCAGCGCTGTTCAGGCTGTAAGTTGGCGGGGTATCGGCACTGGAAAAAGTCAGGATAAAGCTGCTGAAATCAGGACTGAAGGTAGCGCGGCTGGTTCCCGTTTTTTGGGTCAGGCGCTTTTTGTTTTTGCCGTCAAGACCAATGCGATACACATCGCGGTTAATCGATCCGTTCTCGACCGACTGGTAAAAAATGGTCCGCGATTTTTCGTCAAGTCCATAGTAGGCAGTTACTTCCCACGCGCCTTTAGTCACCTGGCGCACCAGTTTTCCGTTGCGGTCATAAAGGTAAATGTGGTTAAACCCGTCTTTTTCACTGGTCCAGATAAAACTGTTGTCTTTTAAAAAAGTAAGGTTGTCGGTGATGTCGACATAGGCGGCGTCCTTTTCGTTAAGGATGACTTTATGCGACGCATCGCTGCCGTTGACAAACAACAAATCTAGGTTGTTTTGATGTCTGTTGAGGATTTGCGCGCTCAGGATATTGGCGTCAGACGTCCACTGAATGCGCGGAATATAAAAGTCGTTGTATTTGGAAAGGTCGACCTGCTTGACCAATTTCGAGCCCAAATCGTAAACGTGGAGGGAAACCTCTGAATTTTTTTCGCCAGCCTTTGGATATTTGAACACTTGTTGTGACGGATACAAACTCTTTTGATAGATGTCCATCGAAAATTCCGGAACCTGGCGCTCGTCAAAGCGGATGTAGGCTATTTTACGGCTGTCGGCACTCCAGTCAAACGCGCGGACAAAGGCAAATTCTTCCTCGTAAACCCAGTCGGTGATACCGTTGATGATGGCGTTTTTCCGGCCATCGGTGGTAATTTGCGTCGTGGTGTTGGATGCAATGTCCAGAACAAAAAGATTGTTTTCCTTGGCATAGGCGATTTTGGTTCCGTCGGGCGAAAATACCGGCTCCTGGGCCTGATCGAGCACACGCGTCAACTTTTTAGTCGCCATGTCATACAAAAAGTAATCAGCGGTTGACGAGTGGCGGTAGATAGGCTGCGAGTTAGTTGAAATCAGGAGTTTGTCCTCGGCCTTGTTAAAAACATAGCCTTCAATCGAAGCCAAATCGCTGTGATCTTTGGTACTGATGATGGTAGACAACTTTTTGAGCGTCGCAAAATCATACAGATCAATCGACGTTGAGCGCGTGGCCCTGTCGAAATTTAAAACCGTATACCTGTTGGAATTTTTCAGCGAACTTAGTGCGTCCATTCCTTTGGCGCGAAACGCACCTGTGTAAATGTCTTCGACGGTAATTTTCTGCTGTGCAGTAACTTGGCAGACCAACAAAAGCGCCAGCGCCAATCGGGCAATTTTCATCATCGTGTATTGGATAAAAACCGTCAATTTTACTAAAAAAAATACAAACTTCCTTGTTTTTTCTCAGATAATATGCGGTTTGGTTACAAGCCCGTTAGACGCAGAGGCGACAAATTGTTACGCTAGCCAAACAAATCGAGTTGCCCCGGCTTGAAATCGCGGTATTGGGTGCGGTCCAATTCCGGAAAAATGCGTCCGTCAAAGAACTTTTTGCGCGCCAGCTCAATCTGCGACCGCATCATTTGGGCAAACTCGCCCTCACCGCGCATTCGGGCGCCAAACCGGCTGTCGTTGAGTTTGCCGTCGTGGCAAAGCCGAATTTGATTCAATACTTTTTCGGCGCGGTCCGGCATAGCTTTGCGGATCCAATCAGAGAAAATCTCACCAATCGCTCCATTTAACCTTACCACCGTATAACCCACCGACAAGGCTCCGGCATCGGCGGCGGCTTTGGCCAGCGGCAGGACTTCGTGGCTGTTGATACCTGGAATGAGCGGCGCTATCATCACATTGACCGGAATACCCGCCTCTGACAGACGTTTTACCGTTTGTAGCCTTTTTGCGATTGATGCCGTGCGGGGTTCGAGCGCCTGACGGGTTTTCTCGCTCATTGACGTGATGGAGACACTAACGCCCACCAGATTTTTTGCGGCAAGTTTTTCAAGCAGATCGATGTCGCGGGTGACGAGCGCATTTTTGGTGATGATTCCCACCGGATGCCGATACCTGTAAAAGATTTCAAGGCATTGTCGCGTCAGGCCGTAAGCCCTTTCGGCCGGTTGGTAACAATCCGTATTCCCCGACATGACTATGGGATAGGCCTGCCAATTTTTGCCCGCAAGTTTTGCTTCCAGCAATTGCGGCGCGTTTTTCTTGACCAGGATTTTCCGTTCAAAATCCAGCCCGGGACTATATCCCCAATATTCGTGACTGTTTCGTGCATAGCAATAGACGCAGCCGTGCTCGCAACCCTGATATATGTTCATGGAATAACCCATGCTTACATCAGGACTGTCGACCTTGTTGACAATGGTTTTAGGAAAAACCTCCAGAAACCGGGTCTTGTTGTCATCGGGATTGTCGCCTTCGTTGTGGCAATATTCCAGAAATTCGTCCAATCGCTCCTCCGACTGCGCAAAAAACCGATTGTGTATATTTTTCTGCGCCCCTCTCCCCCAAATGTATCCGCTGTCATCACTCATAAAGGCAAAGATACCGCCGCCGGTTATTGACCTAAAGTCCATGGCGTTAAAATGCTGTGGTGAGCTACAACAATTTGAACTTAAGTATTCAATGTAAATATCGGAGCCAAACGGCAACATTATGCTTTCACCCAAAATATGCGATAGCGATGGCTTTTTCTTTAATTAAGGGCGAACACGGGCTAAACCCCAAAGGTTTTAAAAACCTTTGGGGTTTGCAAAATAAAAATCCAAAACAAACTTCGATTACAAAGAATCTGCCTAAATTGTTAAAATTTTCAGAGGTACCATGGAACTCCGCCTTATCATCTTGCTTTTTTTGATGACTGTCACCTCTTCATGTGTGAGCGTGAGGCAAATTGAAAATGCCGAAGGTATATTTGACGCAAAGCAGCTTGAAGGTCGTTACAGCAATTTTGCCGACAACGGTCTGAATCTCCACTACCACAATTTGAGCAACATCATTGATTTTAAGGGTCAATTGCAAATGTTTGAGGTAACTTCAATTGAAATCAAGGTGCATGACGAGGATGACTTGGTGTTTTGGTTTATTGACAGATACGGCCATTCGGTGCCGTACAAATGCCAGTATCGCCTAAAGGACGGAAGGGTGCTTTTAAAGAATAAAAATTTCAGGCTTACCGGCATCCCATATGTGCTTGGCGGCTACAAAGTAAACAAAACCGCGTTGGCCGTAAACGGGAAGGGAGATTTACTGCTCAGCGCTGTCCAGGTTGATGAGGGCGCCATTTTGTTCATTCTTCCCGCCTCTACGCCAAAAAGTCATTTCCAGAACGTATATCGAAAATTGGGCAACCTTCATACAAGCGATGAGCGTAAAGGCCGGCATTTCACGGACTAGATTTTTCTCCTGCTAAAAGTCGTCATATTCATTTAATGTACGCATGCCTTAATCCAAACTCCCCGAACAGATTATTCTCTTTGAACACTTGGTTGCGTTCGAGATTTAGTCTCCGGCTTTCCCCCAATTGTCTTACTTTTGCCTAACAAAATTTCACTGTCTTGAACGATCATCACATTGCCGGATTTTCAAAGCTATCCAAACAGGAAAAAATTGACTGGATTGCCGATACGTATTTTAAAAGCCCTGAGGCCGGGCGCAAGGTCCTGACGCAGTACTGGAACGGAGATGCGCGTTTGCAGCAGCTTCACGATGAGTTTATTGAAAATACCGTAACCAATTTTTACCTGCCGCTGGGGGTGGCGCCCAACTTCCTGATCAACGGGAAATACTACACCATCCCGATGGCCATTGAAGAGAGTTCGGTAGTGGCCGCAGCGTCAAAGGCAGCAAAATTCTGGGCAAGCCGCGGGGGCTTCAAGGCGACGGTTTTGGGCACCGAGAAAATCGGGCAGGTGCACTTTACCTTTAACGGCGATTCAGAAAAACTCAAAACTTTTTTTGATGCGTTAAAACCAAGGCTATTTGCCGATACCGAACCGCTCACCAAAAACATGCAGGCGCGCGGCGGCGGCATTCGCGATATTGAATTGCGCGACAAAACCCAACTGCTCGATGGCTACTACCAGTTGCACGCCACTTTTGAAACCAAGGATTCGATGGGCGCCAACTTTATCAATTCATGCCTGGAGCAGTTTGCCAAGACTTTAAAAGATGCGGCACAGGACTATGAAGGCTTTACAGCCGATGAAGCCGACATTGAAGTGGTTATGAGCATCCTGTCAAACTTTGTCCCGAATTGCGTTGTGAGGGCCGAGGTGAGTTGTCCGGTTGAAGATCTGGCCGAAAAGCACATCCCCGATCCGATGGAGTTTGCGCGCAAGTTTGTACGGGCGGTCAACATTGCCGAGGCCGAACCTTTCCGGGCGGTGACGCACAACAAAGGCATCATGAACGGGATTGACGCCGTGGTTTTGGCCACCGGAAATGACTTTCGCGCGGTTGAAGCCGGCATTCACGCTTATGCCTCAAAGGGCGGGCAATACAGCAGTTTGTCGCACGCCAAAATCGAGGACGGAATTTTCACGTTCTGGATGGAGATTCCACTTGCTTTGGGCACGGTGGGCGGACTGACCTCACTGCACCCGCTGGTTAAATTTAACCTGGAAATGCTGGAGAACCCCTCGGCGCAGGAGCTGATGCAAATTGTGGCTGTCTGCGGATTGGCGCAGAACTTTGCGGCCCTGCGATCATTGACGACCACCGGAATCCAGGAAGGCCACATGAAGATGCACCTGAACAACATCCTGAACCAGTTTCACGCCACGCGCGAGGAGCGTCAGGAAGTGCGCAAGCATTTTCAGTCGCGGCCGGTTTCGCATGCGGCAGTGGTTAAAGTGCTTGAAGAATTGCGAAAATCATAAATGCGGTACCGCGTAAGGGATAGCAGCGGCATCCTTTTGCGGCCTCGGCCGTAAAAGATACAGCGGATAGCCCGGTGGCGACCTTACCGAATAACTTTGCGGCAAGACACCCGCCGCCATACGCCATGAAAAAACGATTTTACAGCAACGGAAAACTGATGCTCACCGGCGAATATGTTGCACTGGACGGCGCCAAGGTGCTGGGCCTGCCGACGCGTTTTGGCCAGGACCTTACCGTTAGCGAGCGCCGCGGACGCGTAATTTCGTGGACGGGTTATGAGGACAACGGCGCGGTGTGGTATCAGGACGACTTACATTTTGACGACATCATGGCGCCCATTCCGTCAGGGAAATCAGTGCGGAACACGCTGCTGGGCATTTTGCAGGTGGCGGCGCTTATGCAACCGGATTTTTTAAAGGCTGATGGGTATACGGTTGAAACCCGATTGACTTTTCCGAGGCTATGGGGACTGGGAACCTCGTCGACGCTGCTCAACAACATTGCCGATTGGCTGGAGATTGACCCTTATGTATTGTTGCGCGATTCGTTTGGCGGAAGCGGGTACGATATTGCCTGCGCCCGACACAACTATCCGATTTTTTACCGAAAGACAAATGATGCGCCCACGGTTGAACCGGCGGGTTTTGACCCTGTCTTTGCCGACAAACTGTTTTTTGTATATCTCAACAAAAAGCAGAGCAGCAAGGCGGCCATTGCGTCGTATTATTCCAACCGATACGAAGAGATGGAGCGCAACATAGCCAAACTGGATAAAATCACCAACTTGCTTAGCACCACGACGAGCGTTGGGGTTTTTGCTCGTGAACTGGAACACCACGAAGCGATTTTAAGCGATATCCTGGAGATGCAAACCGTCAAAGAAGCGTTTTTTCACGACTTCCCCGGAACGGTTAAAAGCCTTGGGAGCTGGGGCGGCGATTTTGTCCTGGCGGTTTCCAAAGAGAATCCGCAGGAATACTTTAAGGCACGCGGATTTGCTACCATTATCCCCTATCGCGACATGATACTTTAAACCATAAAAAAAGTCCCGACGCGAATCGGGACTTTTTTGTTATGGGGAGTTGAATCAATAATTGAATTTCCAACGATTGTCCTCAATTTCGGCGTTGGCCTTGAGGGCAGGAATTACACGGCCTGCATCGCCTGCGCGAGACTGCGCGATTTGCTGACGCATAGGTGCTAAGTCTTTGGTTTCGGCAGCCTTGGTGACCAAAACGGTGCTTACCACGTATACGCCAGAGTTACCTTCGATAGCGCCCGAGGATTTGCCTTGTCCGATGCTCAGTGCTGTTCCAACCACGCGTGGCTCAGGGCCAACGTTAGGCAGTACAGCGTTTTGCACGGTCATGTCCAATGCTTGCTGAACCTGAACGCCGGCAGCTTTGGCCATGGCTTCAAGGTTTGAGCCCTGGAGTTTCTTCTTGATGATTTCGGTCTTTTTCTTGTTTTTCAGGATTGGCTCGATAGAGATGCGCGCCTGATCGACTGCCATAAGGCCTTCATCGTTGATCTTTTTAAGACGGGCAATTACGTGTCCGACGTTGGCTATCTCAAAACGCTTAACGTCGCCGGCATCGGTGTTCTTATCATAAGCCCAGCGAACAATTTGACGCTGATTGCCGATTGAACCAAAGTTTTCGTCCATCACCTTGGCCACGACAGGAGGCGCAACGGTAAGTCCGGCGGCTTTGGCGGTGGCGGCAAAGTCTTTTTCATTGGCATCCATTTCAAATTTGGCGGCTTTATTAAAGGCCTCGTTTGAGGTGGCTTCAGATGGCTCGATGCGTTGGTCCAAAGTAGCTACGCGGATGGCATCCTGCTTGTCGGTTACGTTGATCACGTGGAAACCAAAATCAGTTTCAACCAAGCCGATGGTTCCCACCGGATTGTTGAACACAAAATCATTGAACGGCTTCACCATTTGGTTAGGTCCAAAATATCCAAGATCGCCGCCTTGCTGAGCCGATGAATCGTCGGAGTTTACAAGCGCCAGCATCATAAATCCTGATGGATTGGCCTTGGCTTGCGACAGTAGCGATTCGGCTTTGGCTTTGGCTTCTTCCTTGGTGCGCTTTTCCTTTTTGTTTGGAACTGCTGTTCCTTCATAGCTGATCAGGATGTGGCTGGCCTTGGCTTTTGCGCCCGCCTTGCGACCCATCACTTTTGACACGGCGTAGAAGCCACCGCGCATATATGGTCCGTAGATTCCGCCTACCGGAAGGTCAAACATTCCCTGAACCTCGGCAGGAAGATCGCTCTTGGCGATGTAGGTACTGTCGTATGGAAAGTCAGAATTCTCGTTTACAAAATCGATGATGTTGGCCGTGTTGCGGAATCCGGGAACGGTATCATTGGTACCTGTCTTTTCGTTGTAAACTACTTTGCCTTCCATCAGGGCGTCGATGTTTTTCTTCACCTCGTCCTCGTCGGCCTTTGACGGTTTGTCCTCAATCAGGACGTACTCAATCTCGCGGCTTTCTTCAGCTTTGTACTTTTTCTCGTTTTCACGCATGTAGGCTACGATTTCCTCGTCGGTTACCTTCACGTCGCTGTCTTTTATCGATGAGAACGGAACGGCTACGTAGTTAAACGTCACCTTGTCGTTTTCCATCTGGTATTTGAGTTTGCCTTCAACGTCGGTGGCAAAAGCCGCACCGCGGATCATGGAGCTGTAAATTTCAAACTGGGCGTTGATGGCCGCGTCTTTTTCAGCTTCTTTCAGGAAAACTTCCTGCTGTGGATTTGATCGGAAAAACTCCTTGAATTTGTTGATGTCAAAAACACCGGCAGTCTGGAAAGTTGGGTTTTGCCCAATTTGCGGGTTGTTCTTAAACACTTCCAGGATGTGACGCTCACCTACGCGGATGCCCAGCTTTTCAAACTGTTCCTGCAATAGCGCAACGTTTACTTCCTGCTCCCATACGCGGTTTGCAGCCTGGGTAAGGGTAAGTCCCTGTCCGCTTTTCTCAACGTTTGCAACTTTTAGGTTAAAATCGTCGTATGAAATGTCTTTTCCGTTGATGCTACCCACCTCGCGGGATACCGAGTTGAATCCGCCGCTCTGAACGACGTCCCCGATAATAAAGGCGAAAAGACAAAATCCGATAACCAGGATTAACAATAACGAACGCTGTCTGATCTTCGATAAAACTGCCATTTTGTTTTGTTGATTAATTTTCAGTTTGCGAAAATACAATTATCTGACAAATAATCGCATTTGTCGTCCTATAAAATAAAAAAGTTTAAAAAGTGCCGGTTACTGGCGGTTGTTGCGGTAATTCTCAAATTTCTTGATGTAGCGCAGACGAAAGAAAAACATAAAGATGCACACGGCAAAAAGCAAAAGGCCAAACCAGTAGCTCTCATCGTCATCGATAAATTTAATGTAAGCATCCACGGCAAAAAAAATGCCCGCTGCCAGGTAGAGATAAGGAGTGTATTTAATAAATTTCATATCATTCAGTTTGATCGATATCGCCGCGTACTTGCTGCGAATTTACAATTTTAAAATCTTTGCTAAAGTCAATTCCCTGGCCAAACCCAACGCCTTTGGGATCGGTCAGTTTAAAAGGCCTGTCGGTGTAAAACCACTCGTTTTTCTGGTCGTAATAAAGTTGATCGGTCTCCATAACCTGGCCAGACTCATTCGAGATGCGCACATCGCCCTGCAAATCAATCACCTGGGTTTGCTTGTACTGTACCGCGTAATTTGAACGGATAAAGGTTTTGCGCCCGTTCTTGTCAAAAAACGTCACGTCAATTCCCTTGGGAAACTCGGTAAACGGATACTTTACCACTGCGTAATCCAGCATTTTTTTGCTGATTAAAATTGACGTGATCCTGCCCGAATCAGTGTATTTAAGGTTAAAGTCGTCGGCCTCGCCACTGGGCGTAAACTCAGAGAAATTGATCATCTGAACGTCCTTAAACGTACTCTCGCACGAGGCCAAAAGCCCAATGCAAAACAGTATCATCAACGCGCGTGTCATGGTTTTGGAATCACAACCTGCTGATTGATCCAGCAGCCAAAAGTGTGAGTTTTTCCGCCCATTCCGGCTTTCTTGATTTCGTCAGATGTGGGCACTTTTTTAAGAAAATCAGAGGCTTGTTTGCTGGCCGATGCTTTTAAACCGGGTTCAACCTCGCCTGCTTTTTGGGCAGTCTGGGCGGCCAGATAGTTTAACGCCTTGACCTCGAACAGATTGGTCGCGCAATCATTGGCTCCGGAATACATTTGGGCCAAAAGCAAGTAAGCCTTTCCAAATTTGGGATTTTCCTCTAACGCCTGTTTGAGTTGCGCAAAAGCAGCCGGTTTGTCCGATTGGTTAAAAACGGCCAGATTGTAACGCAATTGCGCGCGCTTGGTTTTGTCTTTTTCAAGGCCGATGGCTTGTTGCATCAGGCCCAGGGCTTTTTCCTTTTGTCCGGTTCGCATGTGGAGCACCGCAAGATTCTCGGCAGCATCGGCGGTGGGCGAAAGCTCAAACCACTTTTGCGACGCCTTTAACACAAGTTCATTGTTGCCACAGCTTTTAGGGTAAATTCCCTTGATCACCGTCTCGAGCCAAAGGGTGTCCACCGAGCGCTTTTCAAATGCCTTTTCGTAGTAATCAGTGAGCAGGCGGCAATCAGGAGCGGGATTCATTAGCGCACGGATTCCGTTAGTGGTGGCGCGGTAACGCCTGCGGTAAACATCGTCGGCCATGCTTGAGAGTCGCATCAAATGAATGGAAAGATCGTCGTAGGCCGCAAAAAGCCTGGCATCGGGAACTGATTTATCGCCTTTTTTGTGCGCGGCCGCCATCAGCTCAAAGTATCGGTACAAGGCCTGCGAATCCTTAAAGTTGTCGCGGTCCCGGGTAAACGAATCGTCCAAAAGCGCCAGGATCTTATCGGCAGGAGCCATCTCATGCTTGTCCATCAGCATGGCCTTGCGTACCATAAGGCTTTTGGTATTTTGTGGATGGGTTTTTTGGTACAGGTCGTATATTTCAATCAGCTTGGCCACATACGGCTTTTGCGTCTGACGGTTATCGGTAAGGTTGATTTGATAATCCAGGACTTTTTCAGCATCGGCCAGAATCCCGTCGTCGCCTGCGGTACAACCCAGTAGCATTCCCTCAAAAACCTCGGCAGCCTGGGCGTAACGTTTTTCCTTGAGATGGAGGCGCATCAGCCTTCCAGTTTCGGTGCAATCCGGTGACTGGGCAAACAAGGGCACCCACAACAGGCAACCGATCAGCGTGACAAGTAAACTCCTGTTCATCTTGATAAAGTTTAGTCGTATTTGCGCTTTACAAACCAGCGGTCGTTAAGCGAAAGCGAAATACCTATGTTGGTATAATTTTCCTGGACCAAACCGGCGTTGGTGGTTCCGCGCTTTCCAAATTCGGCGCTGATGTTGATGTTGGAAAAGGTTCCCGTAAGCGGAAGCCCGAGCCCTATATTGGCCCCAACATCGGTAATCGATTCACCGTTGATTACCAGCCCGGTAGTTTCATAACGAAGACCTGCGCGGTAAACGATTTTCTTAAAATAACTTGTAAACGAATTGTAGTCCGGTATATAATAACCACCTACCGACCATTTTATTGCATCCTCAAACGTAGAACCTGAAATGTCAACCAGTCGGTTTTTTTGCTTTCCGCTTTGCTGAAAAGTCAGCTCGGTTCCTACCATCCACTTGCGCTGCTGGCCAAATCCGGCGCCAAACGAATAACGCATCGGCACCTTGACCTCGGTGTCGGGAACCTCAATCGCTTCATTGTCGCTAACCGTGTACGATCCGTTGGTAAAAAAGGCCACCGTCCCAATGCTGCGTTCATTGCTGAGCGACACATTGTTCCCCGGCGACAAGGTTGCACTGGCCATAAAATCATACTTGCCCTTGATGGTCGTCTTGTAATTTGCGCCAAAGTTAAAACCTATGCCGCTGGCCGATGAGTAATTCATCTCGCGGGTTCCCAGCTGAACGGCCGGATTCCGGTACAAGGATGTGGTTTCGATCTTACCAAAATAGTAACTGAACTCGGCGCCAACCGAAAATTTGGGCGTAATCTCATAGGCCGCACCCGCAAAAACCTTGTTGATTCCACCGGTTCCAAAATAACGGCGCTCCACCGGGTCAGTCTCGGTCGATCGGCGCGTAATCTTATATCCTACCGACGTATACGGCATCAATCCAAATCCCGCCGATACCTTACCCATGGGCAAGCCAACCGCCAGATAATCAAGGGTAACACGACGGGCGCGCTCCTGGTCATTGGCTGACTTCAACGAAGTCATGTTATAGTTCCCGGCCACGGTAAAGGTGGTCAGCTTAATATTATTGTAAAACGCCGGGTTTTGAAAATTCAAGTGGATGCTATCCGCCAAAACCGAGAGTCCGCCCATTGCGCGGTTCTCTATTGTTCCTTTGTCGCGGCTAATACCCAGACCGTAAAACGAATAAGGTGATGATGTAGCTTCCTGCGCCACTGATGAAAAACCTAATAACAAGATTAGGGAAACGATGATTTTTTTAATCATGCCGGATTTTGGTATTGATGCAATTTGTTCAGGCTTTCCAGTAGGAAATTAGGACTGGCAAATATGCGGTTTTTTAAGCGGCCAGCCAAAAATTCGCTGTCACCACCAGTTAAAATTATAATAAAGTTTGGATGCGCTTCACGGTATTGGTTGATAAATCCGTCAATCTCGAGCGCCAGTCCAACCGCGGCGCCACTGTGCATGGATTCGGCAGTTGTGGTTCCGATAAAGTGAGGCGGCCACTCTGGTTCCAGCTGGGGCAGGCGCGCCGTAAACTGATGCATGGCGCGGTATCGCAAAGCCAATCCGGGCGAAATGCCTCCGCCAAGATAATGGTCACGACCGTCGATAAAATCATAGGTAACACAGGTTCCGGCGTCAACCACCAGGCGGGCGGTGTCAGGAAAGGCCAGCACAGCACCGGCTGCCAGCACCATGCGGTCGATTCCAAGGGTATCGGGCGTGCGATAATCATTTAAAAAGGGAAAGCGCCAGTCGCGCCCAACCGTCTTAAGAGAAATCCCAAGACTTTTCAAAACGTCTATTTCATGCCCCGACGAAGCCGTTACAGCCTCGTTAAGGGTAAATCGGTCAACAAGTCGCGAAAAAAATTCCGGGGCGTCGTCAGCGGCAAATGATTCCCGCGCCAGCAGCTCATTTTGCTCAAAGACAGCCGCTTTGATACGGGTGTTTCCTATGTCGATCGCCATCACCATATATGCCAGATTGGCCGCGAAGGTACAAAGAGATTTTTTTTTAAAATTTGTTTTGGATAAATTAAAATTCATTCTCTATATTTGCAACCCGTTAACGGTACCTTAGCTCAGTTGGTAGAGCAATGGAC
>CAKUAD010000012.1 GCA_934636265.1 uncultured Flavobacterium sp. | reverse complement strand
GTGCTCAACATGGGCGAAAAACCCACCGGCGGATATGCGCTCGACGTCGAAAGCGTCAAGGAAATCCCTGAGCGCATCATCGTTACGCTTAAGGAAGTGGAACCGGAACCCGGCAGTATGAACATCCAGCAAGTTACGTATCCGTACACCGTGGTTAGGGTCAACTCTAAAAAACCGATTGAAATACGATAAAAAAAATCCCGGAAGCCCGGGATTTTGAATTTTTAGAACGTAAAGCGGATACCAAGAGCGATGTCCGGTCCAAAGTCGTCTTCGCGGAAATCGTCACCAAAGTATAACTCAGGCCTAAAGTCAAGTGAGAGTTGGATAGGCGCATTCGGGAATACGTACTCGATACCGATGTCACCCGCAAGCAAAAAGAACGTGCCGCCATCTTCGTCATCAGGCAAGTCATAGCGATCGTCAATGTCATAACTGCCCAATCCACCGCCAACGCCTGCATACCAATTGAAACCGCCGTCAATATTCCAAACCCATTGGTACAATCCGACAAGTTTAAAGGCGTCGTAATTACGGCTGTCGCGCCATCCCAAGTCAAGTTCCAGACGGTTGTTGTCAGAAAGGCCGCGTTGGTATGAAATTTCACCGCCAAAGCCGTCGTTGTCACCCAAACGTAAACCAAGGGCGTTCTTTCGGATTTCCTGTGCATTTGCGCTAAAAGCCAATCCAATCAGCATAATCGCGCTCAAAAAGATCTTTTTCATATGATTAAATTTAGTTAGTTTAACAAAATTAGCCATCCGGGTACAAGACGTCGACTAATTGTGTTAAAATTAACAACCGGGGTGGCCGATATCAGTGTTTTTTTAGCGCAACCGCCCGATTTTCATGGGTAAGACCTATCTTAGCGTGAGCAAACGGGCGGCAAAACCCTTAATCATTTTTACCATGAATACCTTTGGAACCCTTTTCCGGCTGACCACTTTTGGCGAATCACACGGCCCGGCCATCGGGGGCGTCGTCGACGGATGTCCCGCCGGAATTGTCCTTGATCTTCATGCCGTCCAAAGCGAACTCGACAGGCGCCGGCCCGGGCAATCAGCCATCGTGACGCAGCGCGACGAACCTGACACCGTCGAAGTTTTATCCGGTCTTTACAACGGCCAAACCACCGGCGCTCCCATTGGCTTTATCATCCGCAACCAAAACCAAAAGCCCGCCGATTACAGCCATCTGGAAGACACCTATCGGCCCAGCCACGCCGATTATACGTACGACAAAAAATACGGCGTTCGCGATCCCCGTGGCGGCGGACGGAGCTCAGCCCGTGAAACCGCTTGCAGGGTAGTGGGCGGGGCCATCGCACGCCAGGTATTGCCCGGAATTTCCATCAATGCCTATACCTGTTCGGTGGGCGGTATCCAGCTCGAAAAACCTTATCCGGAACTGGATTGGTCGCTAAGGGAAACCAACCCCGTGCGCTGTCCGGACCCGGAAGCAGCCGCCAAAATGGAAGCCCTTATCCGCGAGGTGCGCAAAGACGGCGACACCATCGGCGGAACGGTGGCCTGCGTCATCCAAGGCGTTCCTGCAGGCTTGGGCGAACCCGTTTTTGACAAGCTCCACGCACAACTCGGCAAGGCCATGCTCTCGATCAATGCCGTCAAGGGATTCGAGATCGGCAGTGGATTTTCAGGCTCGGCCATGCGCGGAAGCAGCCACAATGACCTCTTTAACCCCGACGGGACTACCAAAACCAACCACTCGGGCGGCGTGCAGGGCGGGATCACCAATGGCATGGACATTTATTTCAGGGTCGCCTTTAAACCTGTGGCCACGCTGATGCAAAATCAGCAATCCATAGACAATCAGGGCAATACGGTGCAATTGCAAGGCAAGGGTCGTCACGATCCCTGCGTGGTGCCGCGCGCCGTTCCCATCGTCGAGGCCATGGCTGCACTTGTCCTGGCCGACTTTTTCCTTCTCGAGAAGGTCAATCGGCTGTAATTTTTTTATCTTGCGGGAGCTATTTCCGGCTATCCGCTGCAATCTTTTGTCCGCGCGCCTTTCTATAGGTGAACCTGTTTCAGGACAAAAGGATTTTCGCTGCTATCCGGGCTAGGGCATCAACCATAACTTTATGACACAAGAACAAGCCAAGAAGTCCCTCTGGGGGAACCTTACCTTTCAAATTATCATCGCCATGCTGTTGGGTGCCGCCCTCGGAATCTACATCCACCGCACCCAAACCCCGGAATCAGCCGCCGAGTTCAGCTCATTCATTAAAATTCTCGCCACCATCTTTATCCGATTGGTGCAGATGATCATCGCACCGCTGGTATTTACCACCCTAATCGTGGGCATCGCCAAGTTGGGCGACATCAAAGTTGTGGGCCGCATCGGTGGAAAGGCGCTGATCTGGTTTTTCACCGCATCGCTGATTTCGTTGCTAATCGGGCTTTTCTTTGTTAACCTTTTGCAGCCGGGCGTAGGGCTTAACCTGTCAAATGTCGATATGGCCGCCGCCGCCGAGGTGACTAACAATACCAAAGGATTTTCGGCCCAGAATTTCATCGAGCACATCATCCCCAAAAGTGTTTTTGAGGCGCTGGCCACAAATGAAATCCTTCAGATCGTGGTCTTTTCCATCTTTTTCGGACTGGCCGCCGCCAGCATAGGCGACTACGCCAAACCGGTGGTGACCGCCCTCGACAAATCCTCGCACATCATCCTGAAAATGGTGAACTATGTCATGAATTTTGCGCCGCTGGGTGTTTTTGGCGCTATTGCCGCGGTGTTTGCCGTGCGTGACGTCAATGACCTGATGATTACGTATATCAAGTATTTTGGGTCGTTCCTGGTGGGAATCGTGGCGCTGTGGATGTTGCTTGTCGCCGTGGGCTACATGTTCCTGGGCAGGCGCATGACAACACTTTTAAAACGAATTTTCAGCCCCTTGATGATTGCCTTTGGCACTACCAGCAGCGAGGCCGTTTTTCCTAAATTGACGGAAGAACTCGAGCGTTTTGGCGTGCGCGACCGCATTGTCTCTTTTATGCTGCCGCTGGGTTATTCGTTTAACCTCGACGGAAGCATGATGTACATGACTTTTGCCAGCATCTTTATCGCGCAGGCTTATGGGATCAACCTTGATTTGGGGACACAGCTCACCATGCTGCTTGTGCTGATGCTCACCAGCAAGGGAATTGCCGGCGTTCCGCGTGCGAGCCTTGTGGTGGTGGCCGCCACCTGCGGAATGTTTGATATCCCCATAGAGGGAATTGCGCTCATTCTTCCAATCGATCACTTTTGCGATATGTTCCGCAGTGCGACCAACGTTTTGGGCAATGCGCTGGCTACAAGTGTAGTTGGAAAGTGGGAAGGCGATGACGTGGCCGAGAACGAAGCCTAGAGAAATCTGGCTTTAAGTTCGGGCGTAGGTATCATGCACTGGTCTTTTTTGCCGTACCATTTGTAGCGGTTTTTGGCTACAAAGTCATAACCCAAATTCCTGATCGAAAGCGGAAATACCCTGAGTAAACCAGCCATCGAAGCGATTCCCGAAAGATTTTTGCCAATCTCGATGGCCGCATCAGACTTATGGTAGTAGGCCCGTCCGGGCTCATACAGGATAATACTGTCGGTTTTATGCGTATCAACGCCAATGTGCTGCAATATCTCGCGCCCAATTTCTGATTGCAGTGCGGCAAACACAAACACATCTTTTTTGTCGCGCTTGATCACGTACTGCACAAAAGAGTTGCAAAGGTTGCAGACGCCGTCAAACAAAATGATTTTCTTTCCTTCAGGTAATTTTGTCGTATCCATCACTTTTTGGCTGCTTCAACAAGTTCGAGCGCGTCCAGGCTTACCTTGCTGGTAAAGATCCCGTAATTGACAAGCGCCTTGTTTTTTTCTATATCATCAATCACACCCACCGATTTCCCGTCGGTCATGCGCACCCGATCGCCGATTTTAAGCACCGGACGCGGTTTTGCTTCAGGCGTTTCCTTTTTCTTTTTCTCCTTTTTTTCCTTGCGGATTTCCTCGACCACGACTTTTACCTCTTCAAGAACTTCCTTCTTTTTCACTTCGGCAGCCTTCTTATCTTTGCCCGACTCCTTTTTGCGTTTGGAATTCTCAATCTCGACCATTTTAAGGAACTCGCCGATCATGACTTTTTTATCCTTGGAATTAAAGTATTTGAGTGCCATTTCCTCAATTTTTTGGCCAAGGTAGATGGCTTTTTGATTGGCATCGTAAAGCTCTTGGTAACTTTCCAGTTTCTGCCGTATTTTTTGGTTGATGGTTTCCAGCTTTCGGCTTTCCTCACGCGCCTTTGACTCTTCTTCACGCAGCGAAGCCGATGTCTTTTCCAGCTTGGAGCGTTCCTTTTGCAGGTTGGCAATGGTTTTGTCAAACCGTACCTTGCCTGATTCGATCTTTTTGCGCGCGCGGTTGATCAATCCGTACGGGATGCCGTTTTTTTGTGCCACTTCAAACGTAAACGAACTTCCGGCTTCGCCCATGATCAGCTTGTACATCGGCTCCAGCGAGCGCTCGTCAAACAACATGTTGGCATTGGTGGCCGCGGGTAGTTCATTGGCCAGCATCTTCAGGTTGGAGTAGTGTGTCGTGATCAGGCCAAAAGCCTCGCGGTGGTAAAATTCCTCCAGGAAAACCTCGGCCAGCGCACCACCCAGTTCCGGATCGGATCCCGTCCCGAACTCGTCGATCAAAAATAGCGTTTCGCGGTTGCATTTGCGCAAAAACTGATTCATGTTCTTAAGCCGGTAGCTGTAGGTACTCAAATGATTTTCAATAGATTGATTGTCGCCGATATCAGTCATGATCCGGTCGAACAAAAATGTTTGGCTGCGTTCGTGAACCGGAATCATCAAGCCGCTTTGAAGCATGAGTTGTAGCAGGCCCACGGTTTTGAGCGATATGGTTTTACCGCCGGCGTTTGGTCCGGATATCACAATGATACGGTGTTCCTGATCCAGTTCGATGGTTTGCGGATAAGTAGGTTGTTTGCTCTTAATGTTGGTCAGGTAGAGAATAGGGTGATAGGCCTCCTTAAAATAAATCCGGCGCTCCTCACTGATTTTAGGCAACAATCCGTTGATCCGGGAAGCGTATTTTGCCTTGGCTGCCGTCACGTCAATGTCGCTCAAAAAATCCTGATACTGGTGCAAAAGTTCTACGTGCGGCCGTATCTGTGCAGCGGCAATCTTCAGGATGCGCGTCACTTCCTCCTTTTGTTCAAACTCCAGATGGCCGAGTTCACGCGTGTATTTGTGGGTCGATTCAGGTTCGATAAAGGCGATGCTGCCAGTTTTTGAAGTTCCCAAAACCGATCCTTTAACTTTTCGTCGGTACATCGCCAAAACGGCAAGAACGCGGCGGCCTTCGACAATGCTCTCGCGGATGTCATCCAGATAAGCCAATGAGTTATAGTGTGAGAGCGCCTGGGCAAAACTCTGGTTGATCTGGGCGCGCACCTCTCCTATGGAACGCCTGATGTTGGCCAGTTCGGGCGATGCATCGTCCTTGACTTCGCCGTATTTGTCGATGATGCTGTCGACGATAGTCTGGATTTCCTTGGATACCGGAATCTGCGAGGCGAACAATTCCAGCGCGGGATAGTATTCCTGGAATTTTCGGAAATGGAGGATTAATCCATTTGACGTTTGCTCAAGCGACGCCAGTTTGCGCAACGCGGACGGTTCGAGATAACTTCCGTCGATCGCCAAGAATTTCAGTTCGGCCGAAGCATCGTCAAACCCGTGATTGGGAATGGGGTTGCTGCTTTGCATCGACGACAGGTATTCTGACGTCCGCAAGAGCGACTGCATCAGTCCATTGCGATCGCGTATTGGTTTGATAGCCAACGCTTTTTGCTGCCCAATTTCAGTAACGCAATGTCCGGCCACCGTCTCGAGCACGGTGTCAAACTGAAGATCAGACAGGGTTTTGGATGAAATTTTGGCCATAGGACAGGCAAAGTTACTCAAATTATGCGTTAAGTACCGGCGCTTGTCATGCTCCGGATTGGTATATTTGGGAAAATTTTAGCAATGGATATCGCCCTGGAAGCTTCGTGGAAAGCAGTGCTGGAAAAAGAGCTGGACAAGCCGTACTTTAATGACCTGATTAAGTTTGTGAAGTTCGAATACACAACACCCGGTATGCGGTGTTTTCCGCCTGCCGACCAGATTTTTTCAGCGTTTGACCATTGTCCGTTTCACCATGTTAACGTGGTCATTATCGGACAGGATCCGTATCATGGTTTCGGCCAGGCACACGGTCTTTGCTTTTCAGTGAACGATGGGATTGCGTTTCCGCCTTCATTGCGCAACATATTTGAGGAAGTCAAAAACGATACGGGTACGCCCGTTCCCAATAGCGGAAATCTGATGCGATGGGCCGATCAGGGAATCCTGCTGTTAAATGCTACGCTTACCGTACGCGAGGGAATGGCCGGAAGTCATCAAAACAAAGGATGGGAAAAGTTTACCGACGCTGTCATTCAGGCGGTTTCAGACCAGAGGGAGAATGTTGTCTTTTTGCTTTGGGGAAGCTATGCACAAAAAAAAGGCAAGTTCATTGACCGATCGCGCCACCTTGTGCTCCAAACCGGACATCCGTCGCCGCTGAGCGCCAACCGCGGGCTTTGGTTTGGGAACGGCCACTTTACCAAAACCAATGACTACCTTATCGCCAACGGCAAAACGCCTGTCCGTTGGTAATCAGTCAACGGTAAAAGTGTAAAATCCCGTGATGCCCTGAACGGCCGATTGGATGTTGAGCTCCAGGTTGTTACCGGTGCTGTGCGATCTTAGCGTCACCATTGAATCATTCTTGGCGTTGGTATTAAAAACCAGTCGGAAAGTTCCGGTTGAATCCAGCCTAAGGCCGCCGCGGAAAACATAGGCGTCCGCTTGCGTATCAGTAGTTCCCAAAACGTAAAACCCTGACTGTCCCTGGCCGATATCGCCAACAAAATCGCCGGTCAGATCAACAGGCTCCCAGACATTGGCCGAAACTTGACGTTGCAATGAATACGAGATTTCAAATTCCGGCGTATTTCCGGTTGATCTAGGGATGTCAATAAGGTTTGTGCTGCCTTCTTCAGCCAGTAGAAACGGAATTTCGGCATTGACGTAAAGCACGTCGTTCACGTTGTAATCCGGCAGGGTTTCAATGTTCACCAACGGCTGATCGGCTACGATATACTTAACATTGTAATAGCCGTCGTCATCGGTATCACATCCAAAAAAGGCAAGAGGCAGGAGGAAGATCAATTTTTTCATAGCTTAAAAACGATAGCCCACGCTCAGGCCAACTTTAGAAATGTTATCGGGACTTTTCTCAGTATCTATCAGGTTTAGGCCGTAACCCACCATTACTTCCAGCGCAAGTGCGTCCTTGATGTAAATCTTGTAACCCAAACCGGCTCCAATGGCCATATCGGAATAGGTTGATTTTTCTACTTCAAAATAGTCAGTTGCGCCGTCGGTCCTGCGCACAATCTCGCGGTAATCGCCGCCATTGGCCATGGCAAACACCTCGGCAAAATAAAAACTCCGCTGGCCATTGGAAAGATTGTACCGCGCAAAAGGTGAAACGTCGTAAAGCGGAAGATTGTTTCGGTTGCCGCGGTTAAAATCTTCTTCTATGGATTTGCTGTTTGAAAATCCACCTGTGATACCAAACGATAACCGCTCGTTCAGGAAATATTCATAGGTTAGGTTGACGCGGGCCGCAGTGATCATGGATACAAGGTCAGTGCGCACCTCGTGGTGTTTTTGGGCCACTGCGGGAGTTTGATTGTCCTGAGCCAGCAGTGGTTGGGCGGCCAGAAGCAAAAGCAGCGCAATCTTTTTCATAGGAATGATTTGACTACGAAGATAATAAAATCTGCCTTAAAAAATAGTCAGTAAAGGGTAAGCTCGCCAAGGATTTCCTCGCGCATGAACCTGCCGCCCGGGTATTTGGCCGTGTAGTCGAGATTGAGCCAGACTTGGCCGTATTCATCAAGGTGATAATGCAATTCAAATCCCTCGCTTTCTTTGGGGAAAAGCACTTTTTTAACCAGGTAGTTTACGGTTTCAAGGTCGGCCTTTTTACCGATCAGGATTTCCGGATAAATGTGGCCGGTGGTGTGAATCAGGCGCGGGACTCCGCCAATTGCCTTGACGCACGCTGCCATCAGGATGGCGTGATCGTCGCAATCGCCGGCCAAAAGCGTAACCGATTCATCGGCCTTGGCAATGTAATCGCGGCCTCGCGGATCGTTGACATAAATCCACCGCGAATTGATCTCTTTAAACACGGCAAAGCACTGAATGAGCTGTCGGTATCCGCCATAACCCTTTACATCCCGGAAGTGCTTGGTCGTGGCCATGACGGCAAAATTCCTCACTTTGGGGTTTTTGTAGTCAACGCCGCGCAGGATAGAACTTTTGTTTGGAAAAGGAAGGAGTTTGGAGATGATGATGTTTTGCGGATTGGGATCATCGGCCATCATGTAAACCATGGACCTATAGTCTTCATAAACATCCAGGAAACCGTAATTGCCCAGAACGGTTCCGTAGATAAGCAAAATCAGATATCCGATAACGGCCAAAAGGATGATGCGTTTAAGCAGTCGCAAAGCAAAGAACAAAGCGCTTACAATTGCCACAAAAAGCACAATCCTGTCGATGCTGATCCACCACTGCGGATCGATCAGGTTTTGGTGGGCAATGATAAACAACGGAACCGCAAGCAAGACGCTTAGGCACCCGATGATCATCGAATCCCAGGGCGGTTTGATGCTAAAAGTGTCAATGACCTTTTTAAAAGGAGATTCCGTTGGGGTTTTCATCCAGAAACGAAAGCTAGAGCGCTTTGGCGATTTCAGCAAAAGTACCCATTTTTGGGATAAGGCTCAGGGAGACAAGTTCTTTTTGTACGTTGTTTAACATATCCGCTGTAGGCACCTCGTTGCTCCAACAAGTACGTGAAAGCCAATCGACAATATCGGTTTCCTTTTGGTTAAAACGACGGGCGAGTTCTCGTTCTATCTTTGGAATATCCTTGAAGTTTCGGGAAGTTGCATTAATGGTTTTAAGCAAGCCGGCAATCGCTTTGGGATGCGCTTCCAAAAAAGCGTCGGTCACGGCAATGACAAAGCACGGCCACGGAGTGGGACAGTCGTCCAACCGTCTAAAAATCCCGTTGTCGACCAGTGGCTTGGTCATAAATCGCTCCCACATAAAATAATCGGCCTCGCCATGGGTAAGCGCGGCCACCGCACCCTCGATGGTGTGCACGGTCTTGAATGTTAAGTCTTGAACCGACCAGCCCATCCGCGCCGCATTGACGTAAGCCATCAGTTGCGAACCCGATCCCGGACGACTGATTGCTGCGGTTTTTTCGCGAAGGTCTTCAACAGTTTCAAAAGCCGATGCCGCGGCCACGTGGATGCCCCACAAAAGCGGCGTATGCACGTATACCTGGACAATTTTTGACGGATTGCCCAAAACAATATCGCGGACGATGCCTTCAGTCAGGATGACGGCGACATCGGTTTGGTCATCGCGAAGCATCTGGCACATCTTTCCTGTCCCTTCAGGCACGTCGGTCCACTTCACGTCAAGTCCGGCCGCCTTAAAACTGCCGTCTTCCAGTGCGAGATGCCACGGGAGGTTAAAATGTTCGGGTACGCCCGCTATTCGGATGGTTATCATTATTGAGCGGATAGTTTGTCGAGTGCGTAGGCAATCAGTTTATCCACAGCTTCATACGGGTCGTTACTAAAAGTTTTGCTTGCGCGGTTGGCGATGATGGCATTAAGCGACAAAGCCTGATGACCGAGCAGCGCCGCCAGTCCGTAAATGGCGGAAGTTTCCATTTCCAGATTGGTAATCCGGTGGTCGTCGTGCGTAAACGAATCCAGTTTGTCGTTGAGCGATGGATCCTGAATCGGCAGGCGAAGCACGCGTCCCTGCGGACCGTAAAATCCGCCGGCGGTTGCCGTAATGCCTTTGTGCATCTGGATTCCCTGAAGTTTATTTTCCAACGCTTCGGAACCTTTGATCACATAAGGACGGCCTTTTCGCATATCCCAGTTGGTGTGGCGGATAAACGCATCTTCGATATCGGGGTTGGTAATGTTATCGATGCGGTAGGAGTGGAGCATGTTGTCGAGCCCCAGTCCGTGGGTGGCCATGACAAAACTGTCGACGGGAATATCGGCCTGCAGCGAACCTGAAGTCCCTATGCGGATGATGTTCAGGGCCGTATGAGTATCGCGGATGGTACGCGAGTTAAGATCGATGTTGACCAAGGCGTCCAGTTCGTTCATGACAATGTCGATGTTGTCGGGGCCGATACCGGTTGACATCACTGTCATGCGCTTGCCTTTGTAGGTTCCGGTTTGCGTTTTGAATTCGCGCTTTTGTGTAGAAAACTCAACCGAATCAAAGTGTTTGGTAATTTTTTCAACGCGGTTCTGGTCGCCTACAAAAATAATGTCGCGCGCAATGTGTTCCGGACGGAGGTTCAAATGATAGACGCTGCCGTCGGGATTGAGTATCAGTTCAGATGGTTGGATCATAACGTCAAAATGACAAAATGCCAATAGCAAGGCAGCGCCTTTCAATTGACCGTGGTTAAAATTTTATTTTTGAATCTTTAGCCGCCAACCCGCTTTACCTTGAACCCTTTTTCCTTTAGCAGGTTCATGATTTTGTCGCGGTAGTCGCCCTGGATCAGCATTTCGCCGCCCCTAAAGCTTCCGCCAACGCCCAATCGGGTTTTGATTTCCTTGGTCAGCAGTTTAAAATCTTCGTCTGATCCGGCATAGCCTTCAATGATGGTCGAAGGTTTCCCGTTTCGTTTTTCAAACCGGCAGATAAGCGGTTCTTTTTGAAGGTAAAGCCCGCGGGGTTCAACGTCCTGCGGGCTATTATCATCACTTGGCTGATGCTGAGGGAACAGTTTGGAGAGTTGGTCTTTTAGGTCCAATTTCGATCAGTTTGATTTAACGATTCCGATAAGCATCCCGCGCGTTTATTTTTTGATCAATCCAAGATCCACCAATCGCTCGTGCAAAAATTCGCCGGCAGTGATGTCGTCGTACAACTTTGGATGGTTCGCGTCGATGGTCTGTGGCAACACGTCGAGTTTCATGTCGCTTATCGGGTGCATGAAAAACGGAATGGAATAACGCGAAGTTCCCCAAAGCTCACGCGGCGGATTGACTACCTGGTGGATGGTTGATTTCAGTCGGTTGTTGGTGTGGCGTGAAAGCATGTCGCCCACGTTGATGACCAGTTCGTCCGGCTCTGCGATGGCGTCGATCCAATCACCCTGGTGATTTTGCACTTGAAGCCCCTTGCCTTGCGCACCCATCAAAAGCGTGATCAGGTTGATGTCGCCATGGGCTGCGGCGCGAACGGCTCCGTCGGCGGGCTCGTCGGTAATAGGTGGATAATGGATAGGGCGGAGGATGCTGTTCCCGTTTTTGACATAGTTGTCAAAGTAAAACTCGTCCAGGCCCAAAAAGAGCGCCAAGGCACGCAAGACATAGACTCCGGTTTTCTCGAGCATTTTATAAGCTTCTTTGCCAACAGCGTTAAACTCAGGAAGTTCCTTTACCTCGACGTTTGCAGGGTATTCGGCCTCCAGAGCGGGATTGTTCTCGACGTACTGCCCAAAATGCCAGAATTCTTTGAGATCACCCGCCGATCGTCCCTTGGCGTGTTCTTTCCCAAACGATACATAGCCGCGCTGTCCGCCAATTCCGGGAATTTCATACTTGAGTTTGGTTTCGACCGGGAGGTCAAAAAAGTTCCGCACCTGTCCGTAAAGCCGGTCTACCAGCTTGTCGTCCAGAAAATGTCCCTTAAGTGCCACGAATCCGATGTCTTCGTAGGCTTTTCCGATTTCATTTACAAATTTTTGTTTGCGTTCCGGGTCACCCGAAAGGAAATCACGCAAGTCAACACTAGGAATGTTTTGCATAAAAATGTTATTACCGGCCTTAGCCAAAAAAGCAAATGTAATGAATCTTGGATAATTGATAATTGACATTTGACATTTGATAATTTATGGCGAATGGATGAACAATGTAACAAAGCGATTCCCGGTGCCTGAGAATTACATGGTCGTCGAATGGACAGTGTGCGGCGAAACAATCTCTAAACCTGAAAAGCCAAATAAACGATTAGAGATTGCTGTGTCTGTTTGCCATCGGTCGTAGATTCATTCCGTAGTGTTCCTTGGGCCTTGAGTCACGTATTTTAACATTTTAGGTAGAAAGTCTGTATTAACCTAAACTGCAATCCGACTAACTTTGCACCGATGGGTAGGGGAAGAATGGGTTATCCCGTACAAAAATCAGATGTAACCCCGATACAGATTATCTGTAAAAATTCTTAAAGTTTCAGATACCAAATTGACGTTGGTATTATCCGTATGGTACCGATGCCAAGGATTTCATGTTGAGAGGTCAGATTTTATCCCAAAACTCCAGGTTTTCTCTCTACCATTCACGAAACTTCACGCAGCAGCCTTACACCAGAATCGCAATAATGAAATTTTCAGATTCCCTCTCTACGTTAACAAATTCGGTAGAATTTCTGTACCGGATGCATTGATTTTTCGTTTAACTTTGCACCGATGGGTAGGGGAAGAATGGGTTATCCCGTACGAAAATCAGATGTAACCCCAATACAGATTATCTGTAAAAATTCTTAAATTTTCAGATAGCAAATTGACCTTGGTTTTATCCGTATGGTACCGATGCCAAGGATTTCATGTTGAGAGGTCAGATTTTAAATCCCAAACTTCAGGTTTTCTCTCTATTATTCACAATACTTCAGGCGGAAGCCTTAAACGAGAATCGCAATTTTCAACTTTTTAAATTTCTTTTATCCATTCCTGCCATCTTAGAAAACGTCCTTTCACATCCAATCGTTCAAAATTTCCATTCCCGATTCCTTTTTACCCTATCTATTTAGTATTTTTGACCGCGTTTATACCTGTTTTATGAATTTTGAGCGGAAAAACCTGAGTGACGAGACGTTGCTCGATTTGTACAAGCGGCTGTTGAAGCCACGTCTTATTGAAGAAAAAATGCTTATCCTGATCCGTCAGGGCAAGGTTTCCAAGTGGTTTTCAGGAATCGGACAAGAGGCTATCTCAGTAGGTGTCACTGCGGTGATGCAACCTGACGAATACATCTTGCCGATGCACCGTAACCTGGGCGTTTTTACCGGACGCGACATCCCGCTCTACCGACTGTTTTCGCAGTGGCAGGGCAAGGCTTCAGGATTTACCAAAGGCCGCGATCGCTCTTTTCACTTTGGAACGCAGGAGTACAAAATCATTGGCATGATCTCGCACCTTGGTCCGCAGCTTGGCGTGGCCGATGGGATTGCGCTGGCCAACAAGCTCAAAAAGAATCACAAAGCCACCGCGGTTTTTACCGGTGAGGGCGCTACGAGCGAGGGCGATTTTCACGAAGCGCTAAACATTGCGGCTGTCTGGGATTTGCCGGTGCTTTTTATTATCGAGAACAACGGATACGGACTGTCAACGCCTACAAATGAGCAATATCGCTGTGAAAACCTGGCCGACAAAGGTGTAGGATACGGAATGGAAGCTCACATCATTGACGGCAATAACATCCTGGAGGTTTATACCGAACTTACTGAAATCGTCGAATCGATGCGCAAGAATCCAAGACCGGTACTGGTTGAGTTCAAAACCTTCCGAATGCGCGGTCACGAAGAGGCGAGTGGGACCAAGTACGTTCCACAGGAATTGATGGACATGTGGGCCGAAAAAGATCCGGTGGACAATTTCCGTCGTTACCTTATCAAACAAAATATTTTGCGCGTTGACAAGGACGAACAATGGCGTGAAGAAATTAAAGCCGAGATTGACAATCATTTGTTAATGGCCAATACCGAGGCTGAAATCGTGGCCAGCCTGGAAACAGAGTTGGGCGATGTATACAAGCCGCATACCTTTGAACTGGTTCAGGCCCAGGGCGATAAAGCCAATATTCGCTTTGTCGATGCCATTACCCAGGCGCTTCGTGAATCGATGCATCGGCATGACAACCTGGTCATTATGGGTCAGGACATTGCCGAGTACGGTGGTGCGTTTAAAATTACTGAAGGATTTGTCGATGAGTTCGGAAAGCATCGCATCCTCAATACGCCAATTTGCGAATCGGCAGTGGTTTCAACCGGCATGGGATTGTCCATCAACGGATACAAAGCTATCGTCGAAATGCAGTTTGCCGACTTTGTCTCAACCGGATTCAACCCAATTGTAAATTATCTGGCAAAAGTCCACTACCGCTGGAACGAGCACGCCGACGTCGTGGTGCGGATGCCCTGCGGGGGAGGAACACAGGCCGGACCTTTCCACTCACAGACCAACGAAGCCTGGTTTACCAAAACGCCTGGATTAAAAGTGGTTTATCCGGCATTCCCATACGACGCCAAAGGACTTTTGAACGCCTCGATCAACGATCCCAACCCGGTGATGTTCTTTGAACACAAGTTGTTGTATCGCAGCATTTACCAGGACGTTCCAAAAGATTACTACACCTTGCCACTGGGTAAGGCTCATCTGCTTCGCGAAGGGAAGGATATTACCATCATTGCATTTGGGGCAGCCGTTCACTGGGCGATTGAAACCTTGGATCTGAATCCTCAGATTTCAGCCGATCTGATCGACCTGCGAACTTTACAGCCGCTTGACAAGGAAACGGTTTATGCATCGGTTAAAAAGACCAACAAAGCGATAATTATTCAGGAAGATTCAATGTTTGGCGGTATTGCCAGCGACATATCGGCCATGATTATGGAAGATTGCTTTGAATATCTCGACGGGCCGGTCAAGCGCGTCGCCAGTTTGGAAACCCCGATTCCGTTTACCAAGGCTCTGGAAGATCAATATCTGCCCAAAGGCCGATTCGAGCAGGCACTTAAAGAACTGATGGCATATTAATTTTAAGATTTTTTTTAGAAATCTTGCCGCCAACGTTTAAATTGTCAGTATAAATAATTTTATTTGTACTGTTAATTAGCCTGCAATGTGTAAAGCCCTACAATCCTCATTGTTGTTATTGGCCTTGATGTTCTATTCCTTGGGCTTTGGTCAGGGATGCGGATTGGTAGTCAATGACCCGCCATGCCAAAACGGCCCGGTCAACATTACATTGCCCGCCATCACGGCCGGAAGCACCAACCTTGGTACGCTCTCGTATTGGCTCAATGCCAGCGCCACAGCGCCGCTCGCCAACCCGACGGCCATAACCCAAAGTGGGATTTATTTCATCAAGAACGTCACCCCGACGTGTACCGAGGTCAAGTTGGTTCGCGTAACCATAGGCACCAATACGCCCACCGGTAATAGCTTTTTGTACACGATCTGTTCAAGTTCTACGGCGACATCGGTATTTTTTGACTTTCAGGATATCGGGCAGACCAGTTTTACCATCACCTATTCGATAGCCGGCGGTCCTCCGGTTGTAGTCAATCAGGTGGCGCCTACATCATTTTTTGTTACGGGCGTATCGGCCAACCAACCTGTTGATTTTACGGTGGCCTGGAATGGTGTCTGCCATCCGCCCAAACGCGCCATTGGCTTTGTACCGGGCAGTAATCCTGATTTCCCGTATAACAATACCACAAGATGCGTGGGGGAGGTGCTGCCCACCACATCGCCCAACGGCATCAGCGGAACCTGGTCGCCCACAACCGTTCAGGCGGGAACGCGAACCTATACTTTTACATCAGCCTGTTACGCGCCCCAAACCGTGACTATAACGGGTCAGCCACCTCAAACACCTGATTTTTCCATTGCGCCCATCTGCCAGGGAACGCCGGCACCGCCAAATTATCTGCCCACCACATCCAACAACGGCATCACGGGAACCTGGAATCCGCCTACGGTAAACACCTCTGCGGCAGGAACTTTCCCGCATACGTTTACACCAAACCCCACACTTTTCCCTTGCGCCATGCAACGGGTGGTAAATGTTACGGTGACACCACCCAACGGTAGCCCGAGTTTTGCGTTTAACAACAACGTCACGCTTTGTTCGGGTGCGAATACCGGAGTTCCGCAACTTACCAACACATCGCTTAACGGCGTCACCGGCACCTGGAACCCGTCAACGGTCAATACAAATCAAAGCGGTACTTACACTTTTACACCCAATACCAGTCAGTGTGCAACGCCATTCGTACTCAACGTACAGATTGTACCCAGCCAAACACTGCAGTTTAATGGGCTGACCAATTCGATGACGTTATGCCAGGGAGCGATCGCGCCCGCGTTGCCTATGGTTTCCAGCAACACGACGCCTATTTCCGGCTCCTGGAATCCCTCGGTGGTCTCTACGGCAAATCCCGGAACGACGGTCTATACCTTTACGGCAGCCGCCGGACAATGCGTGACGACTCCGTCTTTCCAAGTTTCGATGAATATTACGCCATCCGGAACACCTACTTTTAGCCCGATTCCCGACTTGTGTCACCAGACGACGGGAATTCCGGCCTTGCCAACAACGTCGCTCGAAGGAATTCAGGGAACCTGGTCGCCGTCAGCCATTAACGTTTCGACTGTCGGAAACACAACGTACACCTTTACGCCAACGGCCGGAAATTGTGCCGCTACAGCCCAAATGACCGTTCGCGTGATTGCGCGTACCATGCCACAGTTCCAGCCCGTTTCCGCATTTTGCGCCGGAGATACGGCTCCTGTTTTGCCCACCACTTCGTTAAACGGAATCCAGGGAACCTGGTCGCCGGCAACAGTGTCCAACACCCAAAGCGGCAGCTATCTTTTTGTTCCTTTGGCGGGCGAATGCGCCAACCAATACACCATGCAGATCACTGTCAACCAGCCCGAAAGTCCCGGATTCAGCGATATTTCATTCTGTCAGGATCAGGCCGTGCCGGTGCTCGCCCAAGTTTCTCCGCAGGGCTACCAGGGTGTCTGGAGTCCGCCGGTAATTGATCCCGCATTGGCATCGGCAACCTATGAATTTACGCCCAATCCCGGACAGTGCGCCTCTAACCAGACCATAACCGTTACGGCCCATCCGGTGGTTGCGCCCAATCCAACCTGGGAAACTAGCGGGTATTTTGAATCAGGCACGGTGACTATTTTGGTAAGCCAGCCGGGCAATTTCCTGTACCAGTTAGACTACGGTCCGCTTCAGGAATCCAATGTGTTTACCAATGTGCCGGGCGGATTGCACAGTTTTACGATTTATGACGCCAATGATTGCATTACGCCGGTTTCGTTTACCGATGTGATCAACCTGGTCAATTATCCGTTTTATTTTACGCCAAACGGCGATGGGATTCACGACACCTGGAATATTTTTGATCTAACGTTTCAGGATCAGGCGCGCATCAGCATTTTTGACCGTTACGGGAAACTGCTCAAGCAGATTGCGCCTGCAGGTGTGGGTTGGGACGGAACCTATAACGGCCAGGTAATGCCAGCCTCCGATTACTGGTTTGTGGTAAGTTATCTGGAAAACGGCGTCCCGCGTGAATTCCGTTCGCACTTTTCATTAAAGCGCTGACATTAAGTATTTTTTTGCAATATTGGGGTTGATAGCAAATTGCGGAATATCGTATCTTAGAGGAAAACTATCCGTATGAGATTGTCGATAAAGCGAAAATCGGAAAAAGTTTCGCCCGATCCGCGCCGCGTCATTGCGCGTTTCTTTTTTACCGGTGAGGAGCGCGCCGTGATTTTGATACAAAAGGTGATGACCCTGACCAAGGAACAGGTATTTGCCGAGGTGTCGCCCTTGCTGCAGGATTTTTCCAAACGCCACCGCAGTATCACCACAAAACTTCTTAAGCATTGTGAACGCGTCGAGCCCTATATAGAGCGCGCCGGTTACACTTTATCGGCTATTGACGAGTATACCAAGTTGTTGATTGGGGCGTACTTTACCCATGAGTATTCCATTGAGTCGGCAGCGTTTTTCAATCCGTCAATCGTAGAGGATCCCGACAGGTCAAACCTGGAAGAAGGCCAACAAAGAGTCATCCTGAGCTTTCGCGCCGTGGGAGAGGGCCATGTGTCATCAATGGTGTTCCGGCGTGCCATCATTGACAAGGACAACAACATCACGGTGATTCCGTCCGGGAATTATGTCGATGAGGCCGAACGCATCCGGAATGTCATTTACAAAAAAGGCCTTTTCTTGAAAAAAGCTGCCGACGAGGGCATCGATCTGGAGATAATTGATGCACTCGACAAAGTACTTAACGACGAATTTGATTATGAATCGTTGCGAAAAGCCGTGATGGAAAGTACCCAAGGGGAGGAAAGCCAACGGACTATCCGGCAGTACCATCTTTTGCTTGCGCTGTCCGACAGTTACCGCAGCATCAGTTTTTCCAAGGATACCGACATCAGCGACCGCGTGATTTTCCCCATTTCAAGCCTTGAAAGCAAGGGAATTGAAGATGCCAGGTTTGTAAAGTTTACCCGCGACGACGGCAGCAGCGTCTACTATGCTACCTATACCGCATATGACGGCACGCACATCATGCCCAAACTTTTGCGCACCACTGATTTTTACGACTTTAGAACCAGCCCGCTGCACGGAACGGGTGCGCGAAACAAGAATCTGGCGCTTTTTCCAAGAAAAATCAACGGAAAGTACGTGATGTTGGCGCGCGTAGACGGCTGGAACAACTACATAATGTATTCCGACAATATCAATGTGTGGGATGAACCTATCAAAATCCAGTCGCCGCAGCACACCTGGGAACTCGTCCAGATAGGAAATTGCGGTTCGCCGATAGAAACTCCGCAAGGGTGGCTGGTCATTACCCATGCCGTTGGCCCAATGCGGCGTTACAGTATTGGTGCCTGTCTGCTCGATCTGGAGAATCCCGAGATTGAACTTGGCCGCCTAAGCGAGCCGCTCATCATGCCCAATCCCGACGAGCGCGAAGGATATGTCCCTAATGTGGTGTATTCCTGCGGCAGCATTGTCCACAACGGCGAAATCATCATTCCATACGGTTTGTCTGATCACAGCTCGACATTTGCCGCAGTGAACTTGCAAAAACTGCTCGATAAAATCCTGAAAAAATAAAAGCAGCGGGTGAGCGCTGCTTTTAAGATTGGGTTAGGTTAGTCAGGGAGGCTGCTATTTTTTGGCCTCAAGGTTGTCGAGGGTATTCCTGAAATCCAGGTCGGTTTTGGGTTTTCCTTCTTTAAAATTAGCGTCATCGGTAAGTTTCTCATCGTGATCCGCGTAGCGGTGTTTTTGCGTGTCGCGGCGGTTGTCCTGGCCCGGATGCTGGTTTTGGTTTTGTGGTTGCGGCGTTTTCATAACTTTATTTTTCGTAAAGGTACTTGGCCGGTCCGGCAACAGTCTTACGGATTATCCCCAATGTTTTACAAAATTCAATACTGTTCCAGGAAGTAGCGTATGATGTCGGTGGTGGTGATGATTCCCACCAACTCGTCGTCTTTGCATACCGGAAGGGAATGGTATTCATTGGCGGCCAGAATCTCGGCAGCTTCGCGGATGGTCGTATCGGGACTGATTACCGTAACTTTACGCGTCATGACCTGTTCAATCGAGAACATGTCATAAACAATCGTATCGACGCTTTCGGCATCGTCTTCAACCGCATCGGCAAATGAAATACGCAACAAATCAGTATAACTCAACATTCCGATGATCTTTTTGCCGCTTACAACAGGAATATGCCTAATCTTGTGTTGCTTGAAAAGCGTTTCGGCCAGGGTCAAATCATTGGTCAGATTCAGGGTTACGAGCGTTTTGCTCATGATCTCGGTAACGGGAACTCGGTGTTTCATGGTGTTTTATTTGATTTATATCCCAAAGATATCCACGCAACACTTTAAAAATCAGGACATAAGTCAGGGAATAATTCAAAAGAAATTTGTATATTGAGCAGTCGGGAACTTTTTGTTAATCTAACTCAAAACAAATGGCTAAGAAACCTAAGATTGTTTACTTGTTCGATACCAAAGCGGATTTGGTGAAAATTTCCCAAAAATCACTGATGCCTAATTTTAAGGATTCCACCGATGAAAACTTTCGGTCGGCAATGATCCGAAGAAAGATAAACGACTTTGCCGGATGCATTCAGTTTCTCGATAAATGCATCGAACAAGACCCGACCTTCAGGCAGGCATATCTTGAAAAGTTCTTTATCTACATCGATTTGAATCAGTTTGATAATGCGATGTTAAACTTTTTTAAGTCGAGTCTCATCGATATTAAGTTATTTGGTGAAAAAGAGCCTACAATATACAAGCTTATCTATGATGCATTTCCAAGCTATGACAAAACAAAACGAGAAAAAATTAGGGATTACCTGGTTCATTATGAAAAAATTCTAAAAACTTGTCAATCCTATAACGAATTTGCCCAAAAGCTCGTCGACCTACACTTATTCCATTTAACCGAAGATGTCAGCGCATACGATGACTATTCAAACTTTATTTACTTAACTGAAAGGAAAGCCACGGCTGAATCATTTAAACCGTGCCCCGTTTAAAATTACTATAAACTGGCGTATTGCGTTGCAAAAAAAAAGCTGCCCTAAAGCAGCTCTTTACTAGAACATTCCCAGCAGCCACCAGATAATCACAAAGACGATTATCGTTCCCAGGCAGCCACCTCCCAGTTTTTTGGCGCCCCATCCTGCGATGATCGCCCGTAAAAAATTGTTCATGATTGTTGTTTTGGATTAGTCACTACACCGGGATTCCCAGCGCTTTGTGAGTATCCTCGATCGCCCGACGGTTTTTGTAATCAATCCACTTTTGACCTTTTCGCTTGCGCATAAAATTGTCAAAGTGACGCATGACAAAAACATTGTATGCCGCCTTGGAAAGGTTCGACAACTGTCGGGGAAACGCCCTTAGGCTCATGGAAAAGCCCGGTGTCAAATATTTCATATAATGCCAGTAACCTTCCGGCATGTAAAGCATCTCGCCGTGATTTAGCGTACAAACCAGCCCTTGCGCTTTGGCCAGCGCCGGCCATTTGTCAAAATCCGGGTTGTCAAAGTCTATATCCTCCCGTGAGATCAGGGCGTGCGGAACTTTATAAAGGTACTTGGTCTGATCAGGCGCAAACAGCACACACTGTTTCTTTCCGTGAAAGTGAAAGTGGAGAATGTTTGAGTAATCAATGTCAAAGTGCATAAACACCTTTGAATTCTCGCCTCCAAAAAACAGCATGGGCAACTGCTTGACCAGCCTAAGCCCAATGTCAGGCCATTTAAAATCGCCCTTGAGCACCGGAACCTCCTTCATCAGGTTGTATAAAAAAATCCTGTAGTTGGTAGGTCCTGATTCCAAAAGGTCAATGTAATCAGACATCTTCATCTTGGCGTGCGCCTCGTTAAAGCCGTCCTTGGCCGAAACCGGTCGGTCGTCATACAAAGGGACGGTCTTATCACCGGCCACCTCGCGTATGTAACCCAGTTTCCATTTTTCATAAGCAGGCCAGTCGCGGGTAAGCTGTTCAATCACAACCGGTTTTTGCTTCTTTACATAGTTGCGGTAAAAGTCCTCTTTGCTAATCGTTTTTACCCGCTCAATCTCAGTAAGGTTAAGTGCCATTGTCATTAGGATTCGCAGCAAAAATACCGCATTGGTTGCATCGTAAAAGTTAATGTAAATTTAAAAAAAAGAACAAATGCAAACCAACGTAATCCCTTATGACGCCAGCAACTCGTAGTACATCTGGTTAGGGTCGTAATCCAGGTCAAAATCCAGTTCGTCCTCCTCTTCACGTATGTTCATGCTGATCAGGTTGTGAAGGTCGTGGTCGTGGTTCAAAAAATCCTCGGGGGTAGCGTGTACAATTTCCATAGTTGTAATTTTTTTGATGTTTAACAAATATCACCACCCTGTTTAAAAAACCGGTTACATCGATTTCGCTAAAGTTTACACAATTTTCCTTTTTAGTATTTTCCGCTCAAAAGTTGTCCGCCCATCGGCGCTTTAGCCTCAAGTCCCAGACGTTTCATCATTTCATAAGCCGTACACACCGCAGCCGACGTCACCGGAAGCCCTATCTGCCTTTCCATGGCATCAATCGCGCCCAGCGACGGCATCTGCACACAGGCCGAGGCCACCACAACATCGGCACCCCGCACATTGAGCCGCTTGACAATATCCAGCAAGTTCGCCGGATCCTGCGCCGCCACTTCCAGGTTGTCCGGAATTTCCAACGCAATCGAGTCAATCACCTCAAAACCCTGATGCTCCAGATAATCCACCACCAAATCCGTCAGCGGCCGCATGTATGGCGTAATGATCGAAATCCTTTTGGCGCCCAAAACCTTCAGTCCGCCCACAAGCGCGCCTGCACTAGTCACAATCGGCGTCGGGAAACCATTGGCCACCGTCTGCTGGTGCAAATTCACTTCCGACACGCAATGATAGCCGCGCCCCATGCTCATAATCGCCACCAGGCAAGCATAACCCATCACGTCCATGTGCGCATCCGACAGTTCAATGGCGCACTTCAGGCTCATCGCATCCATCGCCTCCAGTTCCTCCTTGGTCACCTTCTTCATGCGCATCCGGCTCGAATGGTAGGTAAAGCGCTCGGGCAAAATCGTCTGCCGCGCGTTAAAAATTGCCGGAATCTCAGTTTCCATCGTAATGTTCGACGAAGGCACAATCTGCCCGATGCGATATGTTTTCATAAATTAGTTTAAGGGCCGTTTTAGCTGGATCACAAAGTATAAAAGGCTGCCAATCAGGAAAAAAATATTCACCATCCGGGCGCTCGGCGGAGCACCTTCAGGCCAAAGCTGACCCAGCAGCACCAGGCAGTTCAGTACAATTAAAAAAATCAGAAAAAATCGTGTTTTCATATTTTGAGCGTTACGGCGCCAGGCATTGCGTATTTCATCAACTTTAAAAAGCGCCGTCGGGCTGTCTGCTGTATCTTTTCCCGGCTCGCCGCCGGCAAAAGGATGCCGCGTCCATCCCTAACGCGCCCACCCGGACCATTGACTTTTACAGCTGCTTTACCGTATTGCGCAACGTCCCGATTCCCTCAACGGTAGCTTCAACCACATCGCCGTCCCACATCCATTCCTGCGGATCGCGACCGGCGCCCACACCCGCAGGCGTTCCGGTGGCAATGATGTCGCCCGGTTCAAGGGTAAACACCGTGCTCAAATCTTCAATAAGATCGTTGATGTTAAACAACATAAACCGCGTGTTCGAGTTTTGCTTTTCCACGCCGTTCAGCGTCAGGGACAAATTCAGGTTGTGCGGATCTTTGATTTCATCCTTAGTTACAATCACCGGCCCCATGGGCGCAAAAGTATCCTGACCTTTCGATACGATCCATTGCCCGGCCCGGCGGCAATCCCTGGCCGAAATGTCATTGATTACCGTGTAGCCAAACACATAATCCATCGCGTCCGCTTTGCCTACGTATTTTCCTTTTTTGCCAATCACCACGGCGAGTTCGCACTCCCAATCCAGTTGCTGGGTCAGGTCAGGATTAAGGATGATGTCAGTGTCGGGACCGGTAACGGCCGTGGGCGGCTTTGAGAAAATCACCGGCTTTTGCGGCAATTCATTCGACGTGTCAAGCGTACGGGCACTTTCGGCCACGTGCTGGGTATAATTGAGCCCAATCCCTATAATGTTTTTACGCGGCTTGGGGATGGGCGCCAAAAGTCTGTATTCCTGTTGCGGCACCGACGACGATGCGATAAGGTTTTCACTCGCCGTCCTGATGGTCTCCTGAATCCTGGTTAGCATTTCAGGCCCCGCTTCGATCAAATCGAGCATGGTAGCCGGAAATACCTGATTGGTTTTATGACCCAGGATTTCCAGATCCAGAACGGTATCATTTTGCTGGATTCCCAGCTTTTGGGCGCCGCTGCGGGCAAAGGTTACAAATTTCATAAATGGATTAAAACTTTAGTCAAGGGTGGTTTTTTCCTGATATAGGCCAAGTCCTTCAATAACCGGAAGGTCATTAAAGGCAAACAGCACGGCATCTTCAGTCTCCGACAGGTTGGCATGCTCGTGCCAGGCCCATGACGGGAGGCAAAAAATGTCGCGTTCCTTCCATTCGAATTTCTTGCCGTCAATCATCGTAAAACCGCGGCCTTTGGCGCACTGATATACAAATGACCCGGTGTGGCGGTGGCCCTTGGTGTGTTGGCCCGGGCGAAGCAACTGGATTTGGGCGCCCATGGTCTGCATGACGTGTCCGCCGGTAAGCGGGTTGGTGTATTTCATCAGGATGCCGTCATAAACCGAACCTTCCTGAACTTTAGCCGCCTGCAAAAGTGCGGGGTAAACGTGTTTCCACGAATACTTGAAAAGCGGGGAGTAGGGTTTGTCCCAAACCAAGTCGGCGGGAATAACACCCGAAGCCTGGAATGATTTGGGCAAATAATCAACCGGCGGTCCAAGCGGTTGCTTGCCGTCCAGCACGGCGTAATCATTGGCTTCGAGGGCGTTGACCAGCGGGATGTCCAGGCCGTCCTGCCAGATGCAGGTTTTGCCATCGGCCTCAACGCCATGTTCATGCCAGGTCGAGTTGGGCGTAATGACAAAATCATTGACTTCCAGCGTTATTTTATTGCCGTCAACCACGGTGTATCCGCCTTGCCCTTCCATAATAAAGCGCAAGGCCGATGCCCGGTGGCGGTGTGCCGATGTGCTTTCCCCGGGGCGCGTCACCTGTATCCCGGTGTACAGCCATCCCACCGCCGCCGACACATCGCGACGCTTGTCATTTACCAGATAAACTACGCGGCGTCCGGCTTGCTCGGGAGTCACCAAATCGGCTGATCTGAGCACCAGTTCGCGCAATTGGTCGTACTTCCAAAGCATGGGCACTGATTTGGCGCGCGGCTCCCACGGTTCAATGTCGTTGGCTACCGTCCAGAGCGCTCCCGCACCCAAAACCTCAAGGTCCTTGTAATAAGCTTCAAGTTCAGGAGTGTCCTGTACGCGGGCCCTTCCCAAGACGTCGTCTGAATATTTTTGATCCATAGTATCTACATTCGCCGTACACCGGCCTAGGTTTTTCAAACTTACAATTTCTTGCGCAAACCGTCAATCCATTTGACGCCTTTTAAGCAAACGGAAAAGCGGATATGACGCCAGCCCGATCAACACAACCACCGCCAGACTGGTGTAGTCGCTCAGCGCGAATCCCACCAGGATCGCCAAGGTGCTTATCAACAGCAAGACAGTCGAGTAGGGGTGTCCCCAAGATTTATGCGGACGCTCTAGATTGGGTTCGGTTTTCCGAAGCCTGATGAGCGAGGCGTAGGCCATACCCCAAACAATGACGCCCGTAAATGTCGCCAGGCCAAAAAGCGCCCCAAACGATCCGATCACAATCAGTCCCAACGAAAATACTGAGGACACCAAGAGCGCCACAATGGGTGTTCCGCCTTTGTTGACGCGCACGGCCGATTTAATAAAAAATCCGTCGCGTCCCAGTCCGAAAAGAATGCGCGCCGGAATCATCATGTAGGCGTTCAGGATGCCGATGATTGAAAATACCGAGATGACCGTTACAATCGTCGATCCCACCGGTCCGAACACGATTTGCGAAACATCTGCGGCAACCAACGGCGAATTGGACATGGCCAAAGGCGGCATCACATGCATAAACGCGAGGTTGATCAAAATGTAAATCGCTATTACGATCAGTGCGCCGGTATAAAGTGACCGTGGGATGTTGCGGTTTGGGTTTTGGTCTTCCTCGGCAAAAAAACAAACTGAATACCAACCGTTGTAGGTTCCCAGTACCATTTGGAGCGCCTTGGCAAATCCCAGCGCGAGCCCTGCCGTTGCAAGGTGGGAGCTTCCCGCAGGATTTGGTACGGTAGCTCCCGAATACAGGAAACACGCAACGACCAGGGCTACAAAAAACACCACTTTTAAGATGCTGGTGAGTTGCTGCACGATACTTCCGCTTTTGACACCAATGGCATGAAGGGCTGAAAATCCAATCAAAAAACCAATCGCCATTGCGGTTTTTGCAGGTTCAAGAACTGGAAAGAGTATGGCCAGATATTCGCCAATAACAATGCAAAAAAAGGCGGGCGCCGTGGCATTGGTGATGTAGTCAAACCATCCGGACACAAATCCGGCGTAGTCGCCAAAGGCACGTTTGATATAATTGTAAGACCCGCCAGCTTTTGGAATCGAGGTAGCCAGTTCAGCATAGGCACCGCATCCCAGCAAGACATACGCGCCGCCAGCCAGCCAGCATAGAATGATGAGCCATTCGCTGTTGATCTGGGTAGCAATCTCGCCCGGCGTGCGTAAAATTCCAACGCCTATGGTTCCGCCCACCAGGATGGCGATCCCAAAGCCCAGTCCGAGAATTCTTTGAAGATTGTTGTTTTGCATCAAGACTTGAAATAAAACGTTTTAAGAATATTAATTTCAGTCTTTTATAAAATCTTGTTGATTGTCGACAAAAGTGATTTTCCGCGTGGGTGCAGTGTTTACCCTGAGGTCAAAAATGTCAAAGCGGTTGTAATGCCCCAGGATGTCGTGCATCTGCTTGGGCTGTATGCATTTGGTCAAATCGATGTCGGCATATACAATTCCTTCGTCGTCTATCAACGGGGCTCCGATGACCGCGCCATTTGGCCCGATAATTCCTGAAAATGCCGAGTTTTTCCGCTTCAGCAGCGCTTCGGCATCGGGCACATCGGCCTTCAGGGCATCTATGATCTCGCGCGAAATCGTCGAACACGAAACTATCGTAAACAGCTTGCCCTCAAAAGAGTGCGCGGCCGCCCTGATTTTGATCGCTTCGGCCATATCGTAATCCGGCGGAGCGACAGGGAGTGAAATGTAATTGGCAATGTGGATCAGTTCGCCCTGCGCCAAAAGTGCAAAACGGGCCAAAGTATTGGTGTTTTCACCGCAGGCCAGCGTCCCGATCGGGCCAATCGCCGTGTCGTAAACCTTTAAGGATGATCCGTCTCCGCTGGTCCAGGTGAGTTTTTCAGCCCAGGTTGGCACGAGTTTCCGGTGTTTTCCTACAAGATTCCCAAAGTCGTCAATGATCAGGTTGGTGTTGTAGATTTCGCCATAGCTCGTTCCGCGTTCATTGATGCCAATCACAACATGGATTTTATTGATTCTGGCAGCCTCCAGCAAGCGGTTCACCGGCTCCGAAGGCACCTCTACGGATGCTTTGTAGAGTTTCTCATACCATGTGCTTCCCTGAATGGGCGTCATAATCCAGTTCCAATAGGGATATCCGGCTACAAAAACCTCAGGGAACGCGATAAGTTGCGTCCCGTTTCGGGCAGCTTCGGCCATTAGACTGATGGCTTTGTCGACGGTTTTATCGACGTCCAGAAATACCGGCGAGGTCTGTACCGCGGCGGCCTTAAACTTTTTAAATTCCATGTCGTATCTTAGGCTTGGTATCGTAGAATTTTTTCACGCGTTGCAGGATCAAAAGGCTTTGGCATTATGGTATCGTTTTCCTTGTCGAGCGCTACATTGACCAATGTCGCTTCGCCTTCAAGACAGGCTGAACCGTCGGCATGTAAGAATTCAAATGAAAATGTTACCGAGGCGCTGCCGAGTTTGGTCACCCAAAGCGATTTTTGCAACACATCGCCAATGCGGGCCGCTTTTTTAAACTGCACTTTAAGATCTACCGTTGGTATGCCTTCCTGTTTTTCGTGGATTTTTGAAAACGGACGGCCGAGCGCCTCGGCAAACCAATCTTCGACTAAGTCGTTTAGCATTTCCAGAAAACGCGGATAAAAAACGATCCCTGCAAAATCGGCATGCCTGAAACGCACTTCTTCTTGTTTTGAATATTTCATCTTAAAAATGGTCGGCCGAGGCCAGTTTCCAGTCGTGTAACAAATGTTTGGGCACCGATTCCTCCAGGAGCAGACATCCCGGTGTCAGTTCGGGAAAAAGCTCGGCAAAAGTCCTGATGTTGGTTTTGTCAATCCGCATGCTCACCAGGTCGCGGTCAACCTTGTCCGGATGGTCGATACCGGCCGAGGCCATCAATTCCATGGCGGCTTTTACGGTTTCGTGCTGGTATCTGGCCACGCGTACACTTTTTAAATGCGGAACCAGTCCTTTGGTCAATCTTGGGTCTTGCGTGGCGACACCGGTCGGGCAGGTGTTTGAATGGCATTCCAGCGCCTGAATGCATCCCAGGGCGAACATCATCCCGCGCGCTGAATTGCACAGGTCGGCACCCATCGACAGGGCACGAATGATGTCGAATCCCGAGATGATTTTGCCGCTTGCGATGATTTTCACTTCGTCCCTGATCCCGAATCCAACCAGGGCATCGTGTATAAACGCCAATGCATCGCGTAACGGCATCCCAACGTGATCGGAATATTCCAGTGGCGCGGCTCCGGTTCCGCCTTCGCCTCCATCGACGGTGATAAAATCGATATAAGTTTTGGTTTGGACCATGGCCTTGCAGATGGCCAGAAATTCTGATCGGTTGCCGACGCAAAGCTTCATCCCCACAGGTTTTCCGCCCGAGAGTTCCCTTAGCGTACGGATAAAATCCATGAATTCGAGCGGTGTCGTAAATGCCGAATGTCTTGGCGGCGAAATGATGTCGTTTCCGGGTTTCACCAATCGGATGGCTGCAATCTCATCGGTTACTTTTTCTTTGGGCAGAATTCCGCCGTGACCGGGTTTGGCGCCTTGGGAAAATTTGATTTCTATCATTTTGACATTCTCCAGCTGCGCCCGGGTTGCAAAATGTTCAGGCGAAAAATTCCCGTATTCATTGCGGCAGCTAAAGTAACCGGTTCCGATGTTCCAGACCACATCGCCGCCCGGCTCCAAATGATAGGGGGAGAGTCCACCCTCGCCGGTGTTGTGAAAAAATCCGCCCTGTTTGGCACCGCTGTTCAGGGCGATGATGGCGTTTTTGCTGAGCGATCCGTAGCTCATGGCGCTGATGTTGAACAAACTCGCCATGTAGGGTTTGGCGCACTGCGTCGATCCTATCCGAACCCGTGGATTCTGATCGATATCGGTAAAGGCAATGGCGCGTACACTGTGGTTGATCCATTGGTAGCCTTCGTCATAAACGTCGAGTTGCGTCCCAAACGGAAGCGTATCGGTTTCTTTTTTGCTCCGCTGATAGACAAGACTCCGCTGCAAACGGTTAAACGGCCTTCCGGCGATGTTGGTTTCAACAAAGTATTGGCGCATCTCCGGCCCGATGCCTTCCAATAGGTAACGCATACGGCCCAACAACGGGAAATTGCGCTTGATGGTGTGCTTGGACTGGTACATGTCGTAAAATCCCATCGCGATTAGCGGAACAACAAGGATCAGCAGGAAAATAAACTTCCAGTTGACATACCAAAGCAAGGCCGTCACCACCAGCAATCCGATGCTGAACCATACAAAAAGCTTTCTCATCATTGTTTGAGTTTAAATCGCTGCACTTTTCCCGTCTCGGTTTTGGGTAGTGCCTGCGTAAAGATAATCATTCGCGGGTATTTGTACGGCGCGGCTTTTAGCTTAAACCACTCCTGAATTTGTATGGCAAGTGTGTCGCTTGCTTTGTCGTGATTTTTCAGCACGATGTGCGCACATACCAGCATGCCGCGCTCTTCGTCGGCGCAACCCACTACGGCGCATTCGGCTATTTCCGGATGTTCCAGCAATACGGATTCGACTTCGACGGCCCCAATGTTATAGCCCGATGAGATGATCATATCATCGCCGCGGCCCACAAACCAGAAATATCCATCGTCGTCGCGTTTAAAAACATCGCCGGTAATGTTCCAACCATTCTCGACGTATTCGCGCTGTTTGTCCTCGCGCATCAGATATTTGCATCCGGTGATTCCGCGCACGGCCAGCCTTCCCGGCACATCGGGACCTAACTCGTTACCATAGGCATCGACAATCCTGGCCTCGTATCCAAATACGGGAACCCCGGTCGCACCGATTTTCATATTTTCCTCGGTTGACGATATAAAAATATGGAGCATCTCGGTAGCACCTATTCCGTCAATGATTTTCAGGCCGGTGGCTTCATGCCAGTCCAACCAAACCTTGGCCGGAAGGGTTTCGCCCGCCGAGACGCATTTTCGCAGCGTCGAGATATTGTAATCCCCAACCTTTGTGGTGATGATACGCCAGGCGGTGGGTGCGGTAAAACAAACGGTAATGCCAAAATCCTGGATGGCCTTCAGCAACAACTCGGGCGTGGGTTTCTCGATCAAAAAACTCGAAGCGCCGTAGTAAAAAGGGAACAGCACCAATCCGCCCAGTCCAAAAGTAAAACCAAGCGGTGGGCTTCCCGTAAAAATATCTTCTGGCTTGGGTTGCAGCGAGTATCTCGGAAAAGCTTCGCAGATGGCCAGCACGTCGCGGTGATAATGCGCAGTCATTTTTGGTTTTCCGGTGGTTCCGGAGGTAAACCCGATCAAACAGACATCATCGGCCGAGGTGTCAAAATTCTCAAAATGCGCAGGCTTGCCCTCCATCTTTCGCTCCAGTTCGGCGGGCTTGGTCTGTGTTCCGTCAAAGGTGATGACGGTCTGCAAAAAAGGCGAGGTAACCAGCCGCATCTCGTCCATCAGCCGCTCGTCGCAAAGCGCGTGCGAAATTTCGGCACAGTCGCACATTACATGGAGTTCCTTTTCGCGCAAAAGCGGCATGGTGGCCACTGCGATCCCGCCTGCCTTGAGTACGCCAAACCAGCACGCCACCATCATGGGATTATTGGCCGATCGAATCAAAACGCGGTTGCCCGGAACCAGGCCGTAATCGGTAATCAGCGCATGCGCGATCCGGTTGGCGGTTTCATAAAGCTGGCGATACGTCCATTGATGCTCAAAAGTTTGCATGGCAATGCAGGCGCCCCTACCGTGCTCAATATGATCATCCAACAGTCGGTGGGTGCAGTTAAGCCGGCTGGGAAACGCAAACGGACCTTCCAAAAAAGGATATTCCGGCTGAAGCGACTTGGGCGGTAAATGATCGTTGGCAAAAGTATCGACGTAACTCATATTATTAATGATTAGCTGTCAGGTTACAGTTTACAGTGTGTTATCGGGTATGGAACTTCACAGCTTTGATCGGATCAAAATTCCAAAATTCAAACTTCAAATTCCAGATTCAAAATCCGTTTAGTCAAAGCGTATCAAGCCCGGGAAATCCCAATCTAAAATCCGAAATCACTTTTGATGCGATTCAGGCTTGAGCGCCCTTTTCATTCCTTCTTTTTCCTTGCGCTCTGCGGCCTTGAGCGGATAGAGATGCGACATTCCATAGCGGTAATCGGCGGGAATGTCGCCCGGGTCAAACTGTTCATAAGCCTGGGCGTTTCGGACAAATCCAGGATCGAGCAGCAGCGGACGTCCCAAAGCCACCAGATCGGCGCGGCCGTTTAACAGGATGGTGTTGATCTGATCGATGTCCTGAATGCTTCCGGCTGTAACCGTCGGAATCCCGACGCTGTTGCGCACAAGGTCCGACAAGGGCGTCTGCCACATTCGGCCCAGCGGTGGTTGGTCACCTGCAACGGTGTATCCGCTGGAGACGTCAATCAGGTCGGCGCCGGCTTCCTTAAACATTCGGGCAAAAAACAGGGCATCCTGCTCGCTCAATCCGCCCTCGGCCCAATCGGAAACCGACATTCTCACCGAGATGGGTTTGTGTGCGGGAAATGCCTGACGGATGGCATTGAAAACCTTCAGCGGGAATTTGATCCTGTTTTGGGCCGTTCCGCCAAATTCGTCGGTGCGTTTGTTGGTGAGCGGCGACAGGAACGAAGCCAGCAAAAAACCGTGGTGCGCCTGCAATTCAATCATGTCGAATCCGGCTTTATCGGCCAGCGATGCGGCGTTCTTGAATTCCTGCACCACGTGTTCCATTTGGGCAGCGGTGATTTCTTCCGGAATTTCCACCGATTCGTCATAGCGCAGGGCCGATGCCGATAGCGGTGGCAGCGGCATTTTTACACCCGATCGCCTGCCGGCATGCCCAAGTTGGACGCCAATTTTAGCCTGGCTGTTGCGGTGGACAAAATCGGTGATGCGCTTCCAGGACTCGGCGTGTCCCTCAGTTTTAAGCATCGCACAGCCAGAGGTTATTTTTCCGCGTTCCGACACGGCCGTCGCTTCAGTAAGGATTAATCCGACGCCTCCAAGGGCACGGCTGGAATAATGCACCAAATGCCAGTCATTAACCAGGCCGTCCTGAGCGTGATGCTGTTCCATGGGTGCCATGACAATGCGGTTGATCAGCTCCATTTCACGCAACCGGAACCGGGTAAAAGCGGCAGGAGTTTTAGAATTTTCAGACAGGTTCAGGTTAAATGCCGCCAGCACGCGCGAAGTAAAGGAAGAATCACGCAGGGCAAGGTTTTCAAACGTTACTTTCTTGGCGCGCGTCATCACCCCAAAAGCAAACTGCAAAAACGGATGCTGCATGTGGCGGTCCATGTTTTCAAACCAGTCGAGCGACACCATGGCGGCGTGCTGAATCATCTCGACCCGGTTACGGCGTGCTTGGTCGTAGGCACGGGCAATATCGTGGATGTTTCCCGGGTGATAGGTTACGGCGTCGGCCAGGGCGATGGCGCATTCCATGGCGAGTTTGGTTCCGGAGCCGATGGAATAGTGGGCCGTGGCTTTGGCATCCCCCAGCAGCACAATGTTGTTGTAATGCCATTTTTCATTGGTGACGGCCGGAAACTGACGCCAGTGCGACTTGTTTGAAATAAGCGGATGGCCATCCAATTCGTGCGCAAAAATCGACGACAGTTTTTCAATGGTGTCCTGATCGTTAAAAGTGTCAAAGCCCGCTTTTTCCCAGGTTTCGGGCGCGCACTCAAAAATCCAGGTGCTCATTCCCGGTTCGTACTGATAGGCGTGGGCGACGATGGTACCATATGGCGTCGAGCGAAAGAAATACGCAAAGGCGTCAAGCGGGCGTGTCGATCCGAGCCAGACGAATTTGTTGCGTTGCAGGCCTATTTTAGTCCCAAAATGCTCGGCGTACCGGTCGCGGATGGCACTGTTGATTCCGTCAGCGGCCAGGATCAGGTCAGAATCTGCAAAAACTGACAAATCTTCGACGTTTTGGTTGAAGTGCAACCCGACACCTTCCTCGCGGCAACGCTGCTGCAAAAGCTGCAAAAGCGTCTTGCGGGAACAACCGCAAAATCCGTTTCCGGAAATGCGCACCTGTTCGCCGTTTCGCACCACGTCCAGATCGTCCCAGTACGCAAAACGGCTGCGGATCAAATCATACGATTGCGGATCGCGGGTAAGGAATTCGCTCAGGGTTTCGTCGGAAAAGACAACGCCAAATCCAAAAGCATCGTCGGGCTGGTTGCGCTCGTAGACGTCGATCTGGAATGACGGATTGGCTTTTTTGGCCAGAATGGAAAAGTAAAGGCCTCCGGGACCTCCACCTATTACACTGATTTTCATGATGCTTAGGGTTGCAAAAGGGGCTTTTTAAGGCGTGGTTCTTTTAAGGTCGCAAAAGATACAGCGAGTCCGGCCTGCAGGGATTTGCCTAAATGATTCATAGTCGTTTTACTGAAAATATTTCGCCGATTTTGGCGTAATCGCTGCCGGCCAGTCTGGCGACGGGGCGATAGGTTTTGACGTTGATTTTATAATCGTCGAGTAGCACCGAGGGGTCGATGTGGAAAAGTTCGACGCGGCCCACCATCAGGACGGCGCCTCCGTTTTGCGAGCCTTCGAGCGCGTAGTGATGCACCAGTTTGCACTCCATTTGGATGGGGCTCTCCTTTACGCGGGGCGGTTTTACTACAATTGACGGGGCGGCGGTGAGGCCTGCCAGTTTAAATTCGTCAACCTCCGGGGGGACGGTGGCCGATGTTTGGTTGGCCTTTTCGACCAATTCCTCGGTGACCATATTGACGACAAATTCGCCGGTAGCCAGTACATTGTTGAGTGTGTCCTTGTTGACGTTTCCGGTGCGCACGGTCGAGAAAACTACGTGTGGCGGATCGTCACCCACTGCGTTAAAGAATGAAAACGGCGCCAGGTTGGGTATTCCCTGTGGGCTGATGCTGGAAATCCACCCGATGGGACGCGGGATGACCGCTCCCGAAAGCAATTTATAGGTGGCGCGTTGCCCAATTTGAGACGGGTAAAATTGCATGCTTAGCTTTTTACAAATTAAAGGGATTTTTTTAAAACCGGCCGGCACCTGCCCAGGCATTTTTTATCGAAACGTTGAAAATTACGCAGTGATAGCAGGATAAAATTTTGGTTAGTGTTTTTTTATTCAAAATTTAATGAACAAACAAAAATTATATATTTGCTAAATTGTTATACTTATGCAAAATTACTATATATGAACCAGGAGACGTGCCCAAGATGCGGTTCGGGTGAGATTGTCAAAAGCGGCATCGTCAATAACCGCCAGCGCTTTTGTTGCAAGGCTTGCCGGTATTACTTTACGGTGAGAAAACGCGGAAAGCGTATTGATGATTACTACGTGACCAAGGCGCTGCAATTGTATCTGGAAGGCCTCAGTTACCGTGAGATTGAGCGCATCATCGGCGTGTCGCACGTAACGGTAAGCAACTGGGTTCGAGAGTTTAAGGTAAAAAAGCCTTCGCATGCCGACTATCATCCGACGTACCGGATTTTTAGCCATCCTGAACTGGTGGAATTCCTTAAAAGCAAGGATCACCTTTCCGGTGCGGGTATGATCATTACCGAGCTGGGCGACAAGTTCATGCTCATAAAATGGGAGCGTTTCAAGGAATAACTATAATTGGTTTACAAAAATATATAGAGAATTTTTTTCTGAGAGGGATTACCGTTCACTTTGAATCGACGCTAGCTGCTAAACCTCTCAGAACGATGAAACTACGAATACTTTTGCCTGTCTTGTTCTTGTGGACGGCAATGTTTGGCCAGGGATCGCCGGATTACGGTGGCGGATTAAAAGTGAACCTTGATGCCGACGGCCGGAAATATTTGCGCGTGTTGGCCTGGAATCAAATCTGGGTGCGTCAAACCTCGTTCAATCCGGGCAGTATGATTGGCGACGAAGCTGCTTCGACCCATTCCGATATTACCAACCGACGCCTGCGGATATTGGTGCAGGCGCAAATTTCACCGCGCTATGTGATCGTGACGCATTTTGGCATCAACAACCAAACGTTTGCCAGCGGCGGAACAGCCGGAAGCAGCGGAACCGGAGTATTTGGTGCCGGTAAAAAACCTTCGCTGTTTTTCCACGATGCGTGGAACGAGTATGCGGTAATCATGCCGCGCGAGGGGGGCAAGTTCAGCCTTTCAATGGGCGCCGGACTGCATTACTATATGGGGCTTTCGCGACTGAGCATGGCCTCGACACTTAACATGCTTTTGGTGGACGAACCAATCTTTAACTGGCCGCTGATTGACCTGTCCGATCAGTTTGGACGCCAGATAGGAATCTTTGCCAAAGGAAAATATGGCAGGCTGGAATACCGACTAAGCATCAACAAACCCTTTGCCACCAACCTCGTGCCCGTGGATGCACCCAATGCGGGTAGCTCCGTCGCCGTTGACAATTCCGGCAGCACAAGATGGTCAAAAGCAGGTTATTTTGAATATCAGTTTAAAGACCGGGAATCCAATCTGTTGCCCTACAAAGTCGGGAGTTATCTGGGAACCAAAAAGGTGTTCAACCTGGGGGCCGGGTTTTACGTCGCTCCACAAGCTACCCGATCCATGACGGCCGGCGTTTTAAGCAAGCACGACATCAGGCTATTCTCGGCCGATTTGTTTGCTGATTTTCCCATCGGAAAGCCGGAAAGAAAAATGACGATTACGGCCTACGGTGTTCTTTATAACTTTGATTTTGGCCCCAACTACCTGCGCAATATCGGCATCATGAATCCCGCCGTGGCTGATCCGGAGTTTACCGGAGCGCCGGCACTTGCCGGGGTAGGTAACGCGCAACCCGTGATTGGTACGGGTAATATATTGTATGCCCAGACTGGACTTTTGCTTCCCACGGGCAAGGAAAAACCAAAAGTGCGCGTGCAGCCATTTGGGGCGGTGGCGTACAAGAATTTTGAGGCATTGGATAAGGCGAGCCTTCAGTATGACGTAGGTTCAAATTTTTTCCTGGACGGTCACCATGCCAAACTCACAGCCCAATATTCCGCTCGTCCGGTTTATACGTCGGTTGACGAAATTAAGCGGTTATATGGTGAATTCATTTTACAATTGCAGATCTATCTCTAACCAAAACAAACATTTATGAGTAGAAAATCAAAAAAGGGAATCTGGAAAGTCATCTCGGCGTCCTCTATGGGAACGATGATCGAATGGTATGACTTTTACATTTTTGGAAGCCTTGCCGTCGTGTTGTCGACCAAGTTTTTCCCACAGGACAATCCAACGGCGGCGTTTCTTTCGACGCTGGCCACGTTTGCCGCAGGGTTTGTAGTCCGTCCGTTTGGCGCGCTGTTTTTTGGCCGCCTGGGCGATCTCATCGGGCGCAAATACACTTTTATGGTAACGCTGATGCTGATGGGCGGCGCTACGTTTGTCATTGGCTGTATTCCAAGTTATGAATCCATAGGGTTTATCGCACCGGTACTCGTTTTGATCCTGCGCCTTTTACAGGGTCTTGCCCTTGGCGGCGAATACGGCGGGGCTGCAACCTATGTGGCCGAGCACGCACCCAAGGGCGAGAAAGGCTATTGGACATCTTGGATCCAGACCACCGCTACAGTAGGACTTTTTATTTCACTGATGGTGATTTTGCTCACCAAAAGCCTGATGACTCCTGAAGCTTTTGACCAATGGGGTTGGAGGGTGCCGTTCTGGGTATCTATCCTGATGGTTTACGTATCGTATCTGATCCGTAAAAACATGGATGAATCGCCGGTTTTTGCCAAGGCTAAATCTGAAGGGAAAACCGCCAAAAATCCGCTAAAGGAGAGCTTTGGCAACAAATACAACCTCAAATTTGTACTGCTCGCGCTTTTTGGCGCCACGATGGGGCAGGGCGTGATTTGGTACACCGGACAGTTTTACGCCATGAACTTTTTAAAGACGGTACAAAATATCGATTCGTCGCAGGTGGATATGCTTTTGGGAATCGCACTGCTTTTGGGTACGCCATTTTTTGTTTTCTTTGGATGGCTGTCTGACAAAATCGGGCGCAAAAGCATCATGATGGCCGGCATGCTGATCGCGATCTTGCTTTACCGACCCATCTACCGCGCCATGTACACCTCGACGGATCTGTCTACCAAGACTGAAGTTGTGGACAAGACGAGTACCAACATTATCGTCAGGGAGGTCAGTGAGGTAAGGGTCGATTCGGTTTACACCACCTATAAATCATACACCGATGGCACAACTGCCGAGGAAGTAGTGACCAAACACTATGAATCCGGCCAATTGATTCAGGACAACGGCAAGGACAAGATTGAAACCAAGGTGACCAAAAAACTCGACACCGCCGGCATAGCCTTTTTGGTTTTTATGGTTTTTATACAGGTAATTTTTGTGACGATGGTTTACGGCCCGATTGCGGCTTTCCTGGTCGAGATGTTCCCGGTCAAGATACGCTACACGTCCATGTCGCTGCCGTATCACGTGGGCAATGGTATTTTTGGCGGGTTGCTTCCGGCCATATCCACGTACTTTGTCACTACGGCCCAAGGCGCGGGAAATCCGGAGTTTTACCTTGAAGGTCTTTGGTATCCCATCGTCATCGCGGCCATCAGTTTTGTCATCGGAATGATTTATCTGAATAAAAAGAACAACACCCTTCACGACTAAAATTATGAACGCGATCAAAAAAATACTCGGAATTGTATGGATGGCATTGGCAGTAGCCACGGCGTATTATTGTACCGACATATTTGCCGGCAAACTCACCTCGGGCAAGCAGGAAGACCTGGTTTTTGGCATCATTATCTTTTTTATCTTGTTGCCTCTGGTAGTTGTGGGCCTGGCCATTTTTGGCTGGTACTCGCTAACCGATGAATACCGCGAAGACTTATGAAAAAACGACACGTCCAAAAACTGGTTCTCACAAGCGGATTCCTCTTTTTAGGACTCAACCTGCCATTGGTTTTGTTGTATGACAAGCCCGAGCCAGTTTTTGGATTACCCGCTGCAGTAGCCGGAATATTCTTGATCTGGCTGGCGTCGGTGGTGATTTCGTTTGCAATATTTAAAAAGTATGATGACTAGCGGCTTCATGATCCTGATTTTGCTGGTTTACCTTGGTTTGCTTGTGGGTGCGGCGCAGTTGGCTGAGCGCAAGCAAAACTCCAAATGGACCAACAACCCCTATGTGTACACGCTTTCACTGGCCGTATACTGTTCAGCCTGGACGTATTACGGAAGCGTCGGGATGGCGGCCAACTCCGGACTTGAATACCTGACCACCTATCTGGGTCCGGTGATCGCATTTCCGGCCTGGATTGTCCTCATGCGAAAAATCATCCGTATTTCACGCGTCAACAAAATATCAGGCATTGCCGATTTCATCTCACTCCGATACGGAAACAGCCGCACATTGGGCGCACTGGTTACCATTATCGTAACCCTGAGTTTGTTGCCGTACATCGGGCTTCAGCTCAAAGCAATTTCCGAAACCTTCCATGTGGTGACGCGCACCTCTGATGCGGGCTCACTTTTGGGCGACACCTCGGCGTACGTGGCGCTGGCCCTTGCAGCGTTTGCCTCGTTTTACGGTACCCGTTACGGCGATGCCACGCAAAAACGGCGCGGAATCGTATCGGTCATCGCGCTCGAATCAGTTGTCAAACTCTTTATTTTTTTGCTGCTGGGCGCCTATGTGACCTGGGGAATTTTTAACGGTTTCGGCGATATTCACCAGCAGGCGCAGGCCCTTGAAGGATTCCGCGAAAAAACGTCAATTGGCGGGCTGGAGGGCGGCTTTAACTGGTTCTTTTATTGCATGTTGTCACTTTTTGCGATTTTTTTGCTGCCACATCAGTTTCTGATGACTGTGGTCGAGAACAACCGCGAAAAGCACCTGCAAACCGCCATCTGGCTGTTTCCGTTGTATCTGCTTTTGTGCAATCTCTTTATTTTTCCAATCGCCTGGGGCGGAAACCTACTTGTTGAAGGCGGTGCGAATGCCGATATGTTTGCGCTCTTGATCCCCATGCAACAAGGTGAGGAACTCTTGGCGATACTGGTTTTTCTGGGCGGATTTTCGGCAGCAGTGTCTATGATCATCGTGTCGTCGATTGCACTGTCAACCATGCTCACCAACAATTTGCTCATTCCTTACGGCCTGGTGCGATCACTCAGCGGAAGCCCCGACACCAACAACCAACGGATTGTCCGCAGCCGACGCATCGCCATTTTTGTGATTGTGTTGCTGAGTTATATCTCTTACCGATACTTTTTGCAATCGCACACGCTGGTATCGGTAGGAATGGTTGCATTTCTGGTAGTGGCGCAACTGGCTCCGGCGTTTTTTGGCGGTATTTTCTGGCGGCGCGGATCGATGCGTGGCGCTCTGTACGGCATCCTGGCCGGCGTTGCGGTTTGTGCCTACACGCTGGTCGTGCCTTTTTTGTTACACGCCAGTCCGTCCGGATTTGATTCAGACAGATGGACAGGTTTTCTCAATCCGCTGGCCTTGTTCGGGCTGGACTACCTGGAACCGATTCCGCACGCCCTGTTTTGGAGTTTACTGTTCAACACGTCGGTTTATCTGGTGGTGACCGTGTCCGGAAAGGGAAATTACCGCGAGCGCAATTACGCCGAGATGTACGTGGATATCGATCAGTACATCACCCATCACGAAAATGCTTTCATCTGGCGCGGGACGGCATATATCAGCGATATCCGCAAAGTCCTGGTGCGTTTTTTAGGCGAGGAAAAATCATCGCGTGCCCTGCGGATTTTTAACTTAAAATACAACATTCCGCCCGATACGACCATGGCCGACGCCCGTTTGATAAAGTTTGCCGAAAACCTTCTCACCGGCCACATCGGTTCGGCATCGGCCAAAATACTGCTGCAGGGCGTGACCAAGGAAGATAAAATCAGCCTGCCGGAAGTTTTGAGCATTCTGGAAGAATCCAAGGAAAATCTGGCCATCAACCGCAAGCTCAGGGCAACCTCGCGTGAATTAGAGGAAATTTCCCGCCGGCTCCGTGAGGCCAACCAATCGCTTATACAAAAGGACAAACAAAAAGACGATTTTCTCGACACCGTGACCCACGAGCTACGCACGCCCATTACGGCCATACGCGCGGCCACCGAGATTTTGCACGACGACGACGACATTCCGGAGCCGGTGCGCCGACAGTTTTTACAGAACATCATCTCCGAATCTGACAGGCTTAACCGCCTGATTGATAAAATCCTGGACTTGGAACGGTTTGAATCGGGCAGGCAAAAGCTGATGCTGGAAATGATTGACCTCACTGATGTCGCCAGAGGGTCGGTCGAGCCGCTTTTTCAGCTTATCCGCTCGCAAAATATCAGCCTTCACTGGCAAACCGCCAATCAAGTAATGGTTATGGCCGATGCCGAACGGATGGTTCAGGTGGTGACGAATCTGCTGTCGAATTCGATAAAGTTCTGCAAAAAAGACAGTGGCGTCATCCGGGTAGGGACGCATGTTGCCGATGGCCGGGCGCAACTGTGGGTTTTTAACAACGGACCGGCTATTCCTGATGCTGAAACCGAAGCCATTTTTGACAAATTTTACCAATCAGACAACCAAACCACCCGGAAACCCGTGGGCAGCGGACTCGGACTTGCCATTACGCGCCAGATCGTCGAACTGCACCAGGGAAGCATCCGCGTAGAAAATCAGCCCGATGGCGTAACCTTTATCGTAGAACTCCCAATCTTTAATGCCGATGAAAAAAATACTGATAGCTGACGACGAACCCAACATCATCATGTCGCTCGAATATTCGTTAAAGAAAAATAACTTCCAGGTCTTTATTGCCCGAGACGGACAGGAAGCGCTGGAAATACTGGAAACCGAAACTCCGGACGCCATCATCCTTGACATCATGATGCCCAACCTCGATGGGTTTGCCACGCTCGAACACATCAAAAGCAAGCCGGAACTCGCCGGTTGCAAGGTGTTGTTCCTGTCGGCCAAGAACAAGGATGCCGATATTGAAAAGGGATTGTCATTGGGCGCCGATGCCTACCTGACCAAGCCTTTCTCGGTTAAGAAACTCATTGAAACCACACAAAAACTTATCGAATGACTTACAACGAACTATACCAACAAAGCCTGGAATCGCCCGAGGCATTCTGGAGCGGGCAGGCCGACGCCATCGACTGGTATTCGCCTCCGTCCGCTATACTTTCGCCTTTAGACCAGGGTTATCCGCAGTGGTTTTCCGATGGCGTTGTCAATGCCTGTTACCTGTGCGTCGACAAACATGTTCAGGATGGCTATGGCGATGATGTTGCCATTATTTACGACTCGCCCGTCACGCAAACCGTGCGCAAGTACACCTTTGCACAGCTTGAGGATGAAGTGTCGAGGCTGGCCGGCGGATTGATCCAACTTGGCCTTAAAAAAGGCGATACCGTTGTCATTTACATGCCCATGATTCCGCAGACGGCCTTTGCGATGCTGGCGTGTGCGCGGATAGGCGTGACGCACTCGGTTGTTTTTGGCGGATTTGCTCCCAACGAGCTCGCCATCCGCATTGACGACTGCAAGCCAAAAGTCATCATCACGGCCTCGTCGGGGATTGAGTTTGACCGACTGATTGCCTACAAACCGCTGGTGGACGAGGCCATTGCCATGGCAGATCACAAGCCAAAACGCGTGGTGGTATTTAACCGCAAACTGGGCGCGAGAATCCCGTTCAAGAAATATGACATCGACTATGAGTCCTTGATTTACGGATCAGCGCCCGTAGAATGCATTCCGCTGGAGTCCAATCATCCGCTCTACATTTTATACACATCTGGAACAACCGGAAAGCCCAAGGGGATTGTGCGCGATACAGGCGGATATGCCACGGCGCTTAAGTTTAGCATGCAGCATATTTACAACGTCAAACCCGGCGAAACGTTTTGGGCCGCCTCGGACATGGGATGGGCCGTCGGTCACAGTTATACGCTTTATGGCCCGCTGATCAACCGGAACGCGACCGTTATTTTTGAAGGCAAGCCCGTCCGCACACCCGATGCCAGTACCTTTTGGCGGGTGATTTCTGACCATGGCGTATCGGTTATGTTTACGGCGCCAACGGCCATCCGCGCCATCAAAAAAGAAGATCCCGAGGGCAAATTCATCAAACAATACGACTTGTCCTGCCTTCGTGCGCAGTTTTTGGCGGGCGAACGATGTGATGCGGCTACCCTGGAATGGTATGCCCAACACATTCCGGTTCCCGTAATCGATCACTGGTGGCAAACCGAATCGGGCTGGCCGATGATTGCAAACCCGCTGGGCGTTGGGATGTTCCCGGTAAAACCCGGATCGGCGGGAAAGGCGGTTTGCGGCTACGACATCAGGATTTTTGACGAATCGGGAGCCGAAGTCGCGTCGGGCGAGGAAGGCTATGTCGTTATCCGGCAGCCGCTTCCGCCGGGTTGCATGACAGGGCTCTGGATGAACCAGCCGCGATTCCGGGAAGGTTATTTTACCAAATTCCCGGGCTACTATCTGGCTGGCGACGGAGGTTACAAGGACGACGACGGTTATCTCTACATCACCGGCCGGATTGACGATGTCATCAACGTGGCCGGTCACCGATTGTCGACTGCCGAGATGGAGGAGGTGGTGGCGCATCATCCCGCCGTGGCCGAATGTGCCGTAGTGGGCGTGACCGACGAGATGAAAGGGCAGGTGCCAATGGCATTCGTCGTCTTTAAGGCCGGAACCTCGCCCGAACATTTTCAGGTGGAATATGAAGTGGTGCAATTGGTCCGTGAAAAGATCGGGGCGGTGGCCTCGCTTAAAACCGTTGTCGTGGTCCAGCGACTGCCCAAAACGCGGTCGGGGAAGATTTTGCGCAAACTTATCCGCAGCATCGCCGACGCGACCGAATACCAAGTGCCATCAACCATTGACGATCCTGAAATCATTGGCGAGATTACCGAGGCTTTGCGTGCCATCGGCTATGCCAAAGACTAGTATATCTATTTAGCAATCTATATACGCTGCGATTTCAGGGAAGTCCTATCTTTACTTTTTAAAAATCAACCAAATGAGCTATTATAAAATTGAAAATCTGGAGCATTACTTTAAAATGTACAAAAAGTCGGTCCGGGAACCGCGAAAGTTTTGGGGAAAGATTGCCGAGGAGAATTTTACCTGGTACCAACAGTGGGACAACGTTTTGGAATTTGACATGGTGCGTGCCGACGTCAAGTGGTTTACCGGGGCCAAGGTAAACATCGTCAAGAATTGCGTCGACAGGCATTTGGCCAAAAACGGACATAAGACCGCTATTATATTCGAGCCAAACAATCCCGATGAGCCTGCGCGTCACATCAGCTATGCCGAACTGCATCAGCAGGTTTGCAAAATGGCGAATGTGCTGCGTGACCAAGGCGTAAAAAAGGGCGACAGGGTGTGCATTTACCTGCCGATGATTCCTGAACTGGCGATTTCGATTCTGGCTTGTGCACGGATTGGCGCGATTCATTCGGTAGTGTTTGCGGGATTTTCGGCATCGGCGGTTGCCCGGCGCATTGTTGATTGCGAAGCGTCGATGGTCATTACGGCCGATGGCGGTTACCGCGGCGACAAAACCGTAAACCTCAAGGGCATTATCGACGACGCGTTGCAAAACTGTCCGTCGGTTTCAAAAGTCCTGGTGGTAAAAAGAACCGGGCAGCAGGTGACACTAGATCCGGGCCGCGATCAATGGCTGGAACCGCTGATGGACGCCGCGTCTGACAACAACGTGGCCGAAATCATGGACGCCGAGGATCCGCTGTTTATTCTATACACTTCCGGTTCGACCGGAAAACCCAAAGGCATGCTGCACACCACGGCGGGTTATATGGTTTACACCGCCTATACGTTCAAGAATATTTTTGCCTATGAGGAAAACGACGTTTTTTGGTGTACGGCCGACATTGGCTGGATCACCGGCCACTCGTACATTGTTTACGGCCCGCTGTTAAACGGCGGTACGACGGTGCTTTTTGAGGGCATCCCGTCATATCCGGATTACAGCCGTTTTTGGCAGGTTATTGAAAAACATCAGGTGACGCAGTTCTATACTGCGCCCACCGCCATACGTTCATTGGCCAAGGAAAGCCTCGACTATGTTCAGCCGTATCCGCTGAGTTCCCTGAAAGTGATTGGATCGGTAGGGGAGCCCATCAATGAGGAAGCCTGGAATTGGTTTAACGACCACGTGGGCGGCAAGCGATGTCCGCTCGTGGATACCTGGTGGCAGACCGAGACCGGCGGCATCATGCTGTCGCCCGTGCCGTTTGTCACTCCAACCAAACCAACGTATGCCACCTTGCCGCTTCCGGGAATCCAGCCGGTGTTGATGGACGACAAGCGCAACGAGATTTTGGGCAACCAGGTGGTGGGCAGTCTTTGCATCAAGTTTCCGTGGCCGTCGATTGCGCGTACCATTTGGGGCGATCACCAGCGATATATTGATACTTATTTTTCCACTTTTCCCGGAAAGTACTTTACCGGCGACGGTGCACTTAGGGATGAAGTGGGTTACTATCGGATTACCGGCCGCGTAGACGACGTCATCATCGTGTCGGGCCACAACCTGGGAACGGCACCAATTGAAGATGCCATAAACGAGCACCAGGCCGTTGCCGAAAGCGCCATCGTGGGCTTCCCGCACGACATCAAAGGAAATGCGTTATACGGATTCATCATCTTAAAGGAGTCGGGCGAGACCCGCGACCACAACAACCTTCGCAAAGAGATCAACACGGTTATTGCCGATCACGTGGGCCCGATCGCCAAGCTTGATAAAATCCAGTTTGTGTCGGGCTTACCCAAAACGCGTTCAGGCAAAATCATGCGACGGATTCTCCGAAAAATTGCCGAGGGTGATTTTGAAAACTTTGGCGACACGTCGACGCTTTTGAATCCGGAAGTGGTGGAGGAGATGAAAAATGGAAAGATCTGATCCATTGAAAATGAATTCAATGGGCGAAACCAATAGGAGCGCAACTTTAAATCCCGATTCCGAGTCGGGATTTTAGTTTTAGGAACAACAACGCCATGGTGTAGGCTTCGTCTGCTGCGGTGGCTTGTTCAATTTTTGGGAGTTTAAAGGCGGTACAGATGTCGTTAAGGGTAAAAGGTCCGTCGGCATCTTTCCATTTGCGGAACATGATTTCCAGGTCGAGGGCTTCATTTTTAAGGCGTCCGCAGTGCATCTTTCCAAGTGCCTCATTGATCATATCGACGTCGAGATGGATGCGATAGCCTACCAGAACGGAATTGCCGATGTGTCGTATCAGGGCTTCAACTGCCTGCGATTCGGTCATTTTGGGCAGATTGCTTTCAATCAGGAAATTGTTGGAAAGTCCGTTGTCATGCAGGTAGACATACTGAAGCAAAACCACCTCGAAAAAATCATCCACCACAATCTCATCGGCTACAATTCCAATGGCTCCAAATGAAAAAATCACGTCTTTTTGCGCGTGATGCCCGGACGTCTGCGAACACAGCACCACGAATCGGGTAGGCCTTTTCTCAAACTTCATAAGGTATTCCTTCCAGAAATCCGGGTATTCGCGGTTGATATTTTTAATCCAGTCGAGCATTATGAAAATTGTGTCAGTTTAAACGAGTCTTTGATCAGTTCTTCCAGATCTTTCATGACGCCAACGGCCGTGCGTAGTTTTTCCTTGTCGGTTTTTGACAGGTCGTCCAGGTTGATGAATTGCCCGTTGGTGTCGCTCTTCATGCCTTCCTCAGTGCGGATGCGCGACAAGGTGATAAAAGCTTCGGCACAGTTCTGATAGATTTCAGCGTGTTTGCTGTTGGTCATCGCCAGTTGCTTAAAGCGCTGATGTGTGTTGTTGATCCCGCGGATCCCGTGGCTCATCGTCATCAATCGCGCACCATCGACCAGTGGCATCAGCCCGCGGGTCTTGATGTCAAATCGGCCTTCGTTCTCGCCGGTTTCTTCTACATTGAACTTTTTAAAGAAGTTGAGCGGCGCCGGTTTGCGCAAGGCGTCATTACCCAGATAGTCGTAAAATATGGCGTTCTTTTCCAGATTTTCAAAAATGGCGTTCGTCAAGGCTTCTTCCAGATCGGCATCGCCAACGGCCAGCTCATAATCAAAGAAAATACTGGCGATGTCGGCGTTTGCCTTTGGCGATTTCATCCAGATCCCGTACTGCTTGATCCAGTCATTCAGTGATTTACACCACAAAAGGTTGCTGGCCATGTGTCCGTTTGGACAATACGGGTACCCGACAAACTCCAATACCGCCGTGGTGCGTTTGGCGAGTTTCAGGAAATAATCCTTGACTTCGCGGTATTTTTCGGCTGCGACATCGTCAAAAACCAGAATGCTGTCCTGGTCGGTTAGCAAAAGCTGTTCTTTGCGGCCCTGACTCCCGATGCTGAGCCACGCAAACCGGGCAGGAGGGGAGCCGAGTTCCAAAATAGAGAGTTCGACCGCCCTTCGGATGAGCGCCAGGTTGATTTCGCCGGCAATCGACCATATATGGGTGAGCGGAATGTTCTTTGAAATAGACGACTGGATAAGCTGCGACAACTTTTGACGTGCCGATTGTAGCGCCGAGGGTGTCGAAGCGTTTTTGATCTCCTTGATTAAAAGACCTGGGTTACTGGCCTGTGATACAATAAGATCGCGTTGTGATATGACACCGATCAGCGCGCTTTTTTCCGATCCGTCTGCCGTGACACACAAGTGCGATACATTGTGCTTGAGCAGGAGGAGCTGGGCCTCGGCCAATGATACCGAATCAGGGACGGTAATTACCGGCGACGACATGATTTTGGTTACGACGGTTGAAACCGGAAAACGGCCGGTGGCAATTTTTGACCGCAGATCCGTATCGGTGATGATGCCCACCGGAAGGTTGTTGTCAATAATCACGACGCTGTCCATTAAGTTGTCGGTCATGATTTGAGCCGCTTGCTGAACGGGCGTTGCAGTGTTTACACGCAGGGGCGCCTTGTTGTAGGTGAGCGACTGTATGTATTGCATTTCAGATTGCGGTCCAGAATATATGATGTTGTCCGACAGTAACTTACCTCGGTTTTGTTCAGGATTCTGGGTGTTTGTCGCAAAACTTTCGAGCAGGAAGTTCAGCACGTCCGGATAGGCCGAAACATAGGGACGGAAGGTTTCAATGGGAATTGCAAAAACCAGGCTTTCTTCACGCGCTTTGGCTGTCATCATATAATTGTTGCGCGCAAAAAACGGCCTGAGCCCAAAGACATCGCCGGGAACGCATTTGTTGAGCATTTTTTCCTCGGCGTCAATAACGATCGTCAGGTTGATGACCCCTTGGGCGACCATGTAAAAATTGCTGTGAAGCGCATCGTTTATCTTGAAAAGCGTTTTGTTTTTTTCCAAGTTGATGACCTTGGTCTCTAGTGCGATAGCCTGCAGATCGTCCGGACTGAGCTTGTTAAACGGCGGATATTGGGAATAGAATGCGGCGATTCTCGAAGCAACGGGATTCATAGCGGGAATTTGTCGTAAAATTACGCGTTTAACCAACAACGGTCAAATATCTTGAATGCGAAACGATGATTTTAGGGTAAAGATCTGTAAACAGGTCACCGACTGGTTTTGATTGAAGATTCCAGTGATACTTTTTATGATATTAATCGGGTAGGATTTTCATTGTAATTGGCTTGCAGAATCCCCGGGTTTTTTATTTATTCTATTTTACATAATATAAATTATAGTTTATTTTAGTGCGTGTTTTTGAGATGGGTTAGACGCCTAAATAAGTTTATGCCATTTTATTAGGATGTTGAAAGGCGTTTTTACTGGAAATCAAATTTCTTTTTTCCCGCGGAAATCAATTGGAAAACGGTTATTTAAATCACAAGTTGGGAATTCCTTAAATTTTGTTGTAGGAAAGTTTTTACTGATGCGGACACTTATCAACATACTACAAATCCATTGTTAATTTTCGGATTTATCAAGGCGTCAAGAATTTCTGACAGTATTAAAAATATTTGTAGTCCTTCATTTACAAAAACAATCATTTTATGCATTTGGTCGATTGTTTTGTTAATTTTGCCCCTTAAGTGTTACTTTTTATCGACAAACTACAATAGATTTGTGACCGAAGCTTTAACAACGTTCATTGCTAAGGTTTTAACCAAGTGCCCCAAAACTGTTTGCTAACCAAAGTGGTCTGCCATTTTGAAAAAACTTAACCTACGATGAAAAAAATGTTCCTTTCTTTGGGAATGTTGGCAGTATTGTCTGTCAGCGCCCAAACCGTTACGTACACGCCCTCATCGGCTGTTTTTGCAAACCCTGAACGGGGATTTTACAAGCATCAGGAAACCAGTGCTTCCAGTTACAGCCATTTGAGTCAGAATTCCATGACCAACTATCGGGTAAACCAAGGGTATTCGCTTTTGCTGCGTTTGTTTTATCTGGATTCCTTTATCAATTCGCCCATCTCCAGCACTTACCTGACCAACATGCAGCAGGATTTTACAAAAATGCGCGCTGCCGGCGTCAAGTGTATCATCCGTTTTGCTTATTCGGATGATCCGGGAGCTTCACAAACCGACGCCACAAAGGCCCAGGTTTTGGCTCACATCAACCAGCTTAAGCCAATTCTTTTAGCCAATGCCGATGTGATTGCCTGTGTTCAGGCCGGATTTATCGGCGCTTGGGGCGAATGGTATTACACCGACAATTTTGGCTTTCCTCCCAACGCTACGGATTACGCCAACCGCCGCGACGTTGTCAACGCGTTGCTCGATGCTCTTCCGGCCGGAAAAATGGTTCAAATACGCACGCCTAAACTTAAACGAACACTTTATAACGCCAACAGTCCGCTGTCACTTACACAGGCATTTACCGATGCGAACATTGCCCGTGTAGGACATCACAACGACTGCTTTTTGGCCAGCGATGACGATGAAGGGACTTATGACAACATCAACGTTGATTATCCCTATCTGGAACAGGAAACCAAGTATACGCCAATGGGCGGCGAGTCATGTGCAGTCAACCTGCCGCGTTCAGGCTGCAGCACCGCGGTTTTTGAGATGAACAAGTTTCACTGGTCATACATGAACATCGGGTATCATCCGGGCGTTATGGAAGATTTTGGCGACGAAGGATGTTTTGCCGAGATCGAGAAGAAACTGGGTTACCGCTTTGAGATGGTTAACGGAACGTATCCCGCGTCAGTGGCTATCGGAAATCCCATGACGTTTAACCTCAAAATCCGCAATGTAGGTTTTGCCACACCGTTCTCGCCGCGCACGCCGGTTTTGGTGCTTCGCAATACGGCTACAAATGCCGAGTATAAAGTAACACTTGAATCAGATCCTCGTTTTTGGACTTCCGGTGGTGTTGTGACCGAGGTTGATGAAAATCTTGCGCTCCCGCCAAACATTGTCCCCGGAACTTATAAACTTTACCTGCACCTTCCCGATGCTGCTGAAAATCTGGCCAATCGTCCGGAATATTCCATCCGCTTTGCCAACAACAATACTTGGGACGCGGTTAAGGGCTACAATGATTTGCAGCATACGATGACAGTTACCTCTCCCCTTTCAACAGCCGACTATGAAGTGACGAAATCGCTTACGGTATATCCGGTACCCACCAACAATGAACTGGTAATGGAAATGGAAAATATCCAGGACTTAACCGTGATGGTTCACAATTCGCTCGGACAGCAAATCCGACTGCCCCACACGGCTCCGGCGCCCGATAAAATCATCCTGAACACCGAGAGCCTTTCCAACGGCGTTTACTTTGTAACAGTCGAAGGGGGTACGATCAGGGAAACCCGGCGCATTATCGTCAGTCATTAAAACATAAAAAGTGGGGCTTCTTCCCCACTTTTTTATTTTTTGCGATTGCGTTTCTTAAGATTGTGTTTCACGCCGAGCACTACGTTGTTTGAAAAGAATTTGTCCTGACCAAATATCTGAACGGCTGCGGTAATTTGGGTAAAGTCAAAGATCTGCCAGGCCACTTCACCGCTGTATCGCTGAAAGTCATCGGAGTAATCATCATAAAATACACCTATTTCCAGTTCGGCCGTCAGGTTGCTCTCGGGAAGTCCGTATTTCCAGCCCAGTCCGCCGCCTGCATTAAAGCGGTGGTCCAGCATCCAATACGGGTAGCCGCCGGACGGATTTACAAAGGCGCGTCCCACCGAGGCCTGCGACATACCGGCTTCCAGGAAAGGGAGGAATTTTGATCTCCGGGGCTTTCCGTTGTCCCAGATGAGGCGTCCGGTGGCAAATCCTTCAACCGATTCGTCAATGGTGTACGGTGAGTCGGTAACCGCCTTGGTGTAATAATCTCCTTCAAGCGACAGGCTTATGTTAAAGAGATTAAAGGCGTAAAAATCATAATACAGGTTTAGCTGCATCTGATAAATCGACTTGCTGTGCGCCGGTCCGGTTTCGGCCGGGAAAACCCTGAGGGTGGCTGACCGGTATTCTTTCTCTTTGCTTTGGCTGATGCCGCTGCCAAATTGGTAAAACAGTTTTTTCCGGTCAGAATATTCCGCACGGCCTCGTAACCAATATTGGAATTTCTTTTCCTTTGGATTGGTAAACTGATATTCCACTCCACCAAGGGCATGGGTGTGGTTGTCGAGGAAATCCTTAGTAGGCAATATTAGAATACGGTACATGGTACTGTAAGTTCCGCCAAAGGTGTGCAGGTTTCCTTTTTTGTCAAAGTGGTTATAGGTCAGCACATTTTTAAAAGCGCGAATGTCGTCCTGGTTGGTTTCAGTTTCAGAGCGCGCCGCAATAAAATCGCTGGTTTCCTTGCGGATGTTTTTGCTGAGCTTTCGCAACACCTCCGGCAGGAACAAATCCGTATGGTTGCTTAAAAGGTCTTGCTGGATTTCAGGCTTTTCATAAATCACGTACTTGTTGAGTTCAGTGCGCAACAAATCCTTGTCGGGACTTTCAGTCATAGTGTTCGTCAGCACCCAAGCATCGCGGAATCGTCCGGTTTGCTGGTAGATTCCGGCCATCATCGCCTTAGCCTTGGTATCGTTTGGATTTTGTGCAATATGTTTTTTGTATTCTGATTCGATCAGTTTCCAGTCCTTGAGTTCCGCCAACCAGTACATACGACTGGTAAAATCAATTTCACCGCTCAGCGCACTCCACTCGTAGGCTTTTGCATACAGTCCGTTGTTGGCAAAAAGCCAGACGGCGTCGGTGGCAAACGGCTGAAACTCGACTACCGGTTTTTTGTCTTCCAGTTCCTTAAGGGCTTCCTGCGGATCATAAACCAGAAGATATTCGATATACTTGAGATAACTCTCAAAACTCGTATCCACTTTAAGGAGATTAATCAGCGCCTCCCTGATTTTTGCCTGGTTCTCAGGCGTGTAGTAATCGGCCACATAACTGTTGAGCAAGTCCTTGTCATTGGGCGTGACCATCATTTGGGCGCTCATCCATTTTTCACGGGTGAGTTCGTTGGGATAATACACCAACTTAGCCAACTCTTTATGGTATAAGATATTCTCCTTGGATGGATTCTTCAAACAATGCGCTTCATAAAGTTTCCAAATCTCATCGGCGCGATCGTCCCAACTCAAAAAACGCGTGTATTGATTCCAGGCAGCGGTGTCAATCTGGGTTTCAGAGGTTATCCTTTTGAGCAAATCGGCCATCTCCTTTTGGCGCAGTTTATCGCTGTTGTCTTCCCAAACTCCCGTCCCGGCCTGGAACTGCCTTACCTGTGCCAGGAAATTTTTGTACTGGGTGTTCACTTTTTTAACCAGTTTGGCATTAAGTGCCAGAGCATTTCGGTCCAGGTACGTCAAGTCGCGGAGTGTGATTTCCGGCTTGTTGGTGTAAACGCTGTAAATAAAACCATCGGCCAGAGGTGTTTTTGAAAACAGATGAGACTCGGCCCGCAGGCTGTTTTCCACCTTTCCGGCGTTTTGTTGCGAGGCAAATACCAGCCAATACTGTGTATCACTCAGGCCTGGATCAGTGCGGGTCACCGTGTAGCGCCCGTCGCGGTTGATGTGCGAAAATCTTGCGGCACGCCAGTCGTTGACAATCGGTCCGGCCTGCGCACCGTTTAAAAATCGCGTCTGCGGATAGGCAGTCGTTACCATTTTCAGGTATCGGTCAAACTCAGCCAGCATGGAATTATTGCTTCCGGGTGTTTTACGCCAGCCAAGGTTTTTGCTGTTGCGAAGGGCATCCTTTCCCTGTGAGGCTTTGTTGTAACCTTCGGGAATCTGGTAAACGTCGTCCGGGTGCACAAAGTGCGTCCAGATACCGGTGTAAAGCCACATGGATTCATGCGCGTACTGCGTTTGGTCATCCATGTAAAATCCTGAGGAAATACGCGGATAGTCAAACATATTTTCATTGTACGGATCAAAGTCAAATTCGCGTCCGCCGCCATCTGCCAGATCACCAAGATATAGCGAGCACATGTATTTAAGTGATGGCATTCCGGCCTTAAGCTGGTTTACGCCTTCACCGTCGATGATATTTGACGGCGGCACATAAGTTACCGGCTTTGCGCCAAAGTTGTTGATTTCCCATTTTTTGTCGACCGCCTTGAGTGCCATCCCTACAAACTGACCATTGGGCCACAAGCCTTTTTGCAGCGACACGTGGTTGTATCCGTGAAAAGCCAATTCGTGTCCGGTGTTTTTTACGTTGTAAACCAACCAGTCGCTTACGGGTTCCACTTTTTTCTCCGTCCGGATTTTATTCTCGTTCCACTGATCAAAGATAAACGGCGGCTCTACCTTGTTTTTGTAGTCAAAAGCAATCATGGCCGCGTAGCTCATCCGATACTTTTTGGCCAGGCCAATCATGTCGGGCCACCAGACTTTGTAGACAAAATCCGTAATGGTCAAGTCCATTTCTGATTTGATCGGCTCGGCCTTGATGTTGTATAGCGGCGAGGGAAAATCATCCAGGAATATCGTAGCGGTATTGGCTATAGGATACGGAACTCCTTCCAACCCTTTCAAGATTCCGGCAAACATAAGACCACGGTCAATTTTTGAAAGCGAGATGGCTGTGTTAAAGACCAGGGCGCGCCCCTTCCCTATTGGGTTTTCAATTATGGATGGATAGGCGGGATTATCAATCGCGGTAGCCAGAACCTTGACATTCGGGCCAAAATTCGCTGCCGAGAATCCGTAGTGCTTCATATCTTCCTGATACGTTTTTCCGGCAAAATTGGTCACCATCGGCACTTTAAACTTAAAGCCTTTTGAGGTGATATCGGTGTTGTATTCGGCATCGGTCTTAAAGCCCAGCAAAAACGCCAGTCGCGGATCGTCTTCAATGTACGGCATGAACACGGTTCCGCCGGCCGCGGCAAATTCAACCAATTGATCGATGGCCGCATTGGACAGTTTTTTGGTTTCGGGAACCACAATCACGCGCGTGGTGGCCAATGGCTTGGGGTTGGTGTTAAAATCGGTCACCGAAATCTCACGGAATGGAATTTTGGTGTAATCGCAGGTTTTGCGGATGTTGGCTGAATAATCCGTGCCGATTTTGCTCTTTTCATTGGCGATGAACACTACCAGTGGCGTAGGCGAATCCTCCGGAAGTTCATACCGGCGCAAAGGTGGCGACGTATCGGCTTTTTCCTTTACAAATGGATTCATGTCATCCAGAGTAAAGTCGTCGAGTTGACCGCAGCCCGTCACCATCAGCAAAGCCAAAAGCGTCGGAATAAGGATTAGCTGCGAGATTAATTTTTTCATGGTTAGTAGATAAGATCTGAGATTTTACTTTGTCCGGGTTCGTTGATGATTTCAAACACCGTAACGTTTTTGTTTTGGTAAAAGACGTCAATGCGTCGTCCGCGCTCCTTTAGTTGGTTAAGGCTGGCGGTGAGTTTGTCCGATACATCGCCGTTGTCGCGGTACATTTCAACCTTGTCTTTGCTGTAAACAAACAGCAACACGCTTTTTGGGATTACCTTGTCAGGGTTATTCCTAAAGAATTTTTCGTCGTTGGCGTGCTTGAAATAGATGGAATCCTGTACCGGATATTTGTTGATGAAGTTATCGTATGTAATAAAGAAGTGTTTATTTTCACTGATGGGTTGCAACAGGTTGTCGTTGACCACCGCATAGGAATATGGGAAAAATCCCGATGCGATTTTGTCGTAAGCTTCCAATACCTGTTTGGGCGTTGTATCAGCCAGTGTAAGTTGATTGATCGTTGGCCGCTGATAGTAAAAAGCTGCGGCAAAAATTCCGGCTATCGTCACAGCTACCATCGGCTTGTGCAAAATTGTGGCACGGTCGGCCACGGGTTTGATCAATCTGACCAAAATCGCCACATGAACACCGGCTACGATTGGGATAAAGGCAGATAAGGCAAGGTTCATCAAATCTGAATCAATCCAGGCATTGTTGAGATTGGCCAGCAAAACCAGAATGTTGAAATAAATCATCATGGAAATGGCAAATCCCCATCGCTCCTTTTTGACGAATCGGTAAAACAGCAAAAAAGCCAGACTCACATAAGTACTTAACTGATAGTATCGCACCAGATCCTCATACGGGAGCAACAATTGCGGAACGTAAGTATACGATCCGATCGACAGCAGCCCGGAGTGCAGGAACATCATAAAATCATTGTGGTGGATAACGGCAACCAGGGCGTAAATTCCAATTAAGAGGGCCACCGCCGCTACATAGGCCAACATGCCTACCCAAAAATAACTCAGGGTTTTGCTGCGGGTAAACAATACGGCCAATACGATAAAAGGAGGAATGAGAACGGTTATGGCAAAAAGATCGATCAATCCCATGACGGTAAACGCGCTCATCATGCACAGGAAATATCCGCCGCGGGTCATTCGCAACTGGGCCGGGCGCAACAGGTAAACCATGGCGGGCAACCCAAAGGTAAGCGCCAGCAAAATCGGCTTGGTTTCCAACAAAAAGTACACATTGATCGGACGCAGCGTGTAAGCCAAGGCAAAGGTCATGGTGGCGGCCACCGGCGCGTAATATTTTGACGGCGTGATCTTGCGGACGGTCCAGAATATGACGATGCTCAGCAAAGTCGACTCGAGCATGGCCATTGATTGCAGGGCGATTTCGGCGCTGATATCGGTGAGCTTGCCGTAAAAGTTAGCATAGGCCAAACCCGCGTTTGATCCTACTTCATCGCCAAACCATATCTGCGAATCAAATCCTGTGACGCGTTTCAAATCAGTAAGCCAGGTTCCGGATAGCGAATAAAGATCATACTTGAAAAAGTAAAACCTGCTTCCAAAGGTAACGACCGAAAGGATGGCAACCACCGCGAATAAAAAGATGTTCTGCCGGTTCTTTGAGCGCCGGCTCAGGCCAATCCACGAGGAAAGCGGGCGTTTACGTTCAATATCGCGCAGGATTTGCTGCACCTGCGCTTTTGACTCTGTTTCCAGAAAACGTTTTATGTGGAAGAAATTATTGAAACCAATAAAGTCGATGATCACCACGATTACCATGATAATCAAAACGTTCATCAAATTGTAGATGTCAAGTTGGATGGTGCCAAAAATCACCAGGCCGGTAATGCTTCCGTATTTGAACCACAGTCGGATGATAAAATCCAGGAAATTGTTCGACCGCGAAGAATTGACCAGCTTTCGGTTCATGTAATACAAAAACAGAATCAGCAGGCAAAGCCTTAAAAAACCGAGCACTATTGATAAAGGAAATTCCATCAGGGCTTGAATTTAGGAAGGGTTTGCAAATCGATATTGGCAATAAAAAATTCCAGTCCGTAAGGCGCAAGCCTGTCCTGGACTTGTTGCTTGAGTTTTTGCGAATGGGCGTACTCAATGATATAGACCGGCAGTTGATGCGTTTGGGCAACTGCCTGCAATCGTTTGGCGTATGTTTCAAAAGCCGAATCGGGCTTGCGCAAACGGTACATCCGGTGCTCAAAGCTGTAATCGGTAGCTACCGACTCGACAATTACACCATTGACCATGGCGGCCGTGTAGGCAATCATTTCCAGACCGGCATTTTGCACCAGTTGCTTTTCCGGCCACTTGTTGCGCATTTTGGAAAGCAATTCCATAAGGTACTCCTTTTGTTCCTTTTGCGGCCCAAATGAGCCAAAGTTGTCCAGATTGTCCAGAAAAAAACCGTCAAATCCCTTTTCGTACTCGGCAGCCATCATATCCAGGAGCAATTTGGTGGTCGAGGGTTTGGTCAGATCGAGATAGTGACTGTTCCAGGTAGTGTTTTTGCCCGATATGTTGTTTTTGAACTTATCAAAATGCCGTGCATGTTCGTTGACTTCGCCCAGGCTGATATAGG
>CAKUAD010000011.1 GCA_934636265.1 uncultured Flavobacterium sp. | reverse complement strand
ATCAAAATCCACACTTACCCAACAAGAAACAAGCCTACAATAAATTGCAAAGAGAAAGTAATATGCTGCACTTTATGATTGAAAATGATTTTGCAACCAATGGGAACGATGGTGAAGCAATGGTTCAAAATGCAAGATGGAGTTTAAGTACAGAATGGCGGTTGGGCTATAATGATATGCACGGCTACGAAGTAGAAACGCATTTGGGACGATACATCGGCAAAATGCAATGGTTTATGCCGTTTATTGGTTTTGATTACCGATACCGAAAAATGGGAATGGACGAACACGAAACAAACTTATTCAGACAAAAGAATGAAAAAGATACACGCAGAGCTGTTAGTTTAGGTTTTATGTACACCCTGCCAATGCTCGTTAACTTTCAGGCAGAAGTATATCACGATGGAATTGTCCGATTGTCTTTGATGCGTGAAGACATTCCGATTTCAAAAAGAATAAGAGCAGGTTTTATGGTCAATACCGATTTTGAATATATGGCTGAACTAAAATACATTATCAATAAAAATATGGGAATACGAACACATTATGACAGCGATATGGGACTTGGTTTGGGCTTGTCGTTAAATTATTAGGACCCTGTTAATCCCGGAGTCAGGATTTGTCTATTAAGCTTAGCCAATGATTTCGGGATTTATCTGTTAATTTTGCACCATGAGAAAAATCAAACTGATCTGGGATTTCCGCGGACCGGAGTCGGCCAAAACCGCCGAGCATCATAAAATCCACCTTGACGAATTTCTGGCGACAAAAAAAACACAGGGCGTCCTGGCTGGATTTCAAGTTTTGTCAGACGTGTATGCAATCGCCTTTATCGTGGTCGACGAAGCCGACATGATTGTATTCCGGGATGCACTGCGACCGCACCGGGGAGAAGTTTATGAATAAAAAAAAGCCGCCCGAAAGCGACTTTTACAATCAGTTTTTGACAAACTTGACGTGTTGCGTTTTAGAACCGACGTCAATCCTGACAAAGTAAATTCCGTTGGAGAGTTGAGACACATCCAGCCCGTTTGAAATCTGGCTTTCATTGGCCGACATGACACTCACACCGTTGACCGTATAGACTTCAAGAAGCTTGATGGACTCGTTGGTTGTATTGTGCACGTTGAACACGGTTGAAGCCGGATTAGGATACAGTAAGACCAAAGCGGATGTTGCTGTAGGCACGCCCAACGCCACTGATTCCTCAAGATAATCCGGAATGCCGTTTACGTTGGTGTCGTCGTCAAACGGATTGTTGTTTCCGTTATAATCCTCGTCCATGGTCGGCACGCCATCGCCGTCGTCATCATTGTCAAGATAATCGGGCGTCCCGTCGCCATCGGTGCCCTGAAGGGCTAGCGCACGGCCAAAAACATATTCCACGTTCGTCAGGATCAGAAAGCCGTCGTCGTCATTGTCCAAAAAGTTTGGAATTCCGTCGCCATTGGTGTCGTCGTTGGCCAGGTTTGTATTACCATTGACATCTTCATCGGCAGTGGGTACTCCGTCCTGGTCAAAATCAATCCCGCAATCAACCGCCTCCAGAATAACGAGAACCACGGCACCGTTAATACAGGCATAAATGGTTTGATTCGTTGGAATTGAGTTGGTATAGCTGATCGGCAAGGCGTTAATTTCGGCCTGGGCATCAACCGCGGTTTCATAAAAAACTACCGCTGACGGATCGGCCGGATTAAGATCGCTTTGTGCAACGGTCAAATCAAATGATTCAAAACCGTCGGTATTGGCATCGCACTTGGCAAAGCGATACGTGAGCCCGGCTAATCCGGCAGGCGAAAAACGCCACCCTTCCTCAAAGGCAGTCCACCAACCGGTATTGCGTCCCGGTGGAACCGCAGCTTTCAGGCCGGTCGCATCCAGGTAAAAACATCATCCTGTGTAAATTCAACCGGTAAGGTACCGCTACACCTGATGCGGAATAGGCGATACGGAGTATTGTGTACGTAAACCTAAAATGCTTAGTGTAAGTAAAACTAATGCATAGTGATTTTTCATGGTGTTTTTTTTCCAATATAAAATTTTTTGACTTTGAGAGGTTAAAACGAAAAAAACTAACGCCCGGCAATTCGCTCCATCAGTCGGCCCAACACGGCGGCGGCATCGTCGCGGTTTTTGTCAACCTCTTTAACGACAATGGTCCCTTGGTGTGAAGTCAGCTCGTAGCTAAAGACGAATTTTGGATTTTTGGGATCGTCATTCATCAGTCCAAAACGCAAGTCGTTAAAAAAAACTTTCCCGTCCTGTTTGGTGATGATAAACCAACCCTCGGAAATGCGCGTTAACTGCATTATCACCGGGCTGCGGGTCATCTCACCCAAAAATTCGCAGCCTTTTGGATAAAACACAAACGATATGGGCGACGAGTCAAAGTAAGAATAATCCGCAAGGTAATATCCGTCCTGGGTTTCGATATTGGCGTTCCACAAAATAAGGTTCATAGGCGACGGCTTGACAATCAGCCTGCTGTAGGCTATGTTTTGCTCGTCAAGCGCGCGAGTGAACACATTAACCGATGCGGTCTTGATCACCACCGACAGCACAAGATAACAGCTGCTGATGACCAACCCCCGGGTATTCCAACGGATGCGCCGCGTCCATTCCTTGGCCAGCATCCCGCGAACCAAACAGTACAGAAACGGCAGCGTGTACAACGGATCGATGACAAAAATCGTTTTGAAATCCAATCGTTGTTCCAGTGGCCAAAAAAGCTGTGTTCCCCAAGTAGTGAAGGCGTCGAGTATCGGGTGGGTAACCAGGCACAAAAAGGTCATTTTAAGCGCCGGAATGTATTGGATTTTGCCTTTTTCAAGTTTTTGGATCAGCCAGGCCAAAACGGGCGCCAACATCAAGTAAAAAACTATCGAATGGCTAAAACCGCGGTGAACCTCCAGCGCGGTGACCGTGTCGTAGAATTTACCGGCGTAAACGTCAAGATCCGGAATGGTCCCCAGCATCGCTCCGTAAAGAACGGCCCGGTTTCCCAGTGTCTTTCCGGCCGCCTGCTGACCAACAGCCGCGCCCAGAACAGCCTGCGTGAGTGAATCCATTAAAATCTATTTGGGGCAAAAAGTGGCATGGCACGAAAATACAAAAAACGAGACCTTTGGCCATAAAAAAAGTGGGAGTTACCCCACTTTAGCAACTAACCAACGAGAAACTTTACAAGCGCTCGATATCAAGATCAAATGAACCTTGCGTAACCTCGACCACGTTCGACGAATCATAAGTGCCGTCATTGTTCATCCGCACGGCATTAAAATAAAACGTGCCTTTAACGTGCGTATCGGTAATGGATTCAATCACGATTTGTCCGGTAGGATCAAGGTCGTAGTTGACGTTCCAGATCTCATAAGCCGATCCGTTCCATTTGTTGTATTGTGCCGATGCCAGATAACCGGCCGACGCGACATTGGCCGGATTGAAATTGTAGGTTCCCGGCTGCCAGAACGTAAAGTCAGTCTCAAAAGGCATCAGGTTAAAAAAGATGGTTTCGGTTTGCCCGGTGGGCTGACCGATGATTTGCAACATCTTGGTTGACTCGACATACTTGGCTTTGGTAAAAGACATGTTGGCCGCAGGGAATGCGGTACCGTCAACCGTGGCAACAAACGGCCCTGATCCGGGTGGATTTGGCGTATTCTTGTTATCGTCATCGCTGGAACACGAAGTAAAAACGAGTAGCATGACCAGCACTGCGCTTTTAAGGATTTGGAGGGTTCTCATTTTGGTGATTTTAAAGTTTCAGCAAATGTACCTCCGGCCTTCACGCGCGGCAATGGGCCAAACAGCCCAATTTAAAGAAGTCGGTTTTGCCTAGCCTTTTGGAGCATCTCGATGCGGTTGCGGGCCTGAAGTTTCTGATAGATGTTTTCCACATGACGTTTGACGGTAAACGGCGAAATAAAAAGCCTTTCGGCGATTAGACGGTTGGACAAGCCTTGGCTCAGCAGTTCAAGTATTTCAGTTTCGCGCTCAGACAGCGTCACCTGTGCGTCCGGGCTTTCAATCGGTTGACGCAAAAGCTTCATGGCCTTGGCCGCAATCGTGGGCGACATGACAGCGCCGCCGGCCAGCGTATCGGCTATGGATTCCCTTAGTTTGTCGGGCGTCACGTCTTTTAAGATATAGCTGTCGGCACCGGCCTTAATGGCTTCCAGAATATTCTGATCGTCGTCAAAAACGGTGATGATGATAATCCTGACATCGGGATGTTCGTGCGCAATCCGTCGCGTGGCCTCAATGCCCGACATGACCGGCATCTCAATATCCATGAGAATGACATCTACCTTGTACAAACCGGCTTGGTCAACTGCCATGGCGCCGTTTGATGCCGTAAACACCACCTGAATATCGTCAAAAAATGAAAGCTTTTCCTCGAGCGTCCTCAAGGTAAAAAGGTTGTCTTCAGCCAGCCCAAGGCGTATCATCAGTTGGCTACTTCGCTGATAAATTTGATGCGCATCAACCGCAGTTCCTCAATGTCGTAATCGCCGTCAAATTCCTTGAGCGCATCTTCAATCTTGTCGGTTTCCGATTCCATAAAATACTCGTGGATTTCCTCCTGTTGATCCTCGTCGAGCATGTCGTCAATCCAGTATTTGATGTTCAGACGCGTGCCGGAATAAACAATCTGCTCCATTTCCTTGAGCAACGCATCCATCGTAAATCCTTTGGCGCGTGCAATGTCTGTGAGCGATAATTTGCGGTCGATGCTTTGAATGATATAGAGTTTATTGGCCGAGTTGGCTCCGGTTGATTTGACCACCAGATCGTCCGGGCGGGTAATATCGTTATCGGTGACGTAGCGCGCAATCAGTTCGACGAATTCCTTGCCGTACTTTTTGGCCTTGCCCTCGCCCACCCCGTGAACGTTACTAAGCTCTTCGATAGAAATCGGATACTTGAGTGCCATATCCTCGAGCGATGGATCCTGGAAAACCACAAATGGCGGCACCCCGACTGTTTTGGCCACTTTTTTACGCAAATCGCGCAGCATCCCCATAAGGTTTTCGTCGGCCACGCCCGATGATCGCGTTGTGGCAACTACGGTTTCGTCGTCGCTGTCAGTGTATTCGTGATCCTCCGACATCAGGAACGACGTTGGATTCTCAAGGTAATTCAGTCCTTTTTCAGTGATTTTAAGGATGCCATAGGTTTCAATGTCCTTCATCAAAAGGCCATCAACCAAAACCTGGCGGATAAGTGCCATCCAGTAACGCTCGTCGTACTGCTGACCTAATCCAAAAAAATGTTGCGTATCGGTTTTGTACGCCTTGATGACGGCGTTTACTTTTCCTATCAGCGTAAAGACAATTTCCTTTGCTTTGTACAAATGCTTGGTATCGCGCACAGTCTTGAGCAAAAGCACCACCTGATCCATGGCCTCAACGCGCGGCTTGGGGTTGCGGACATTGTCATCCATATCGGCGCCCTCGCCATTTTCCTCGTCGAACTCTTCGCCAAAATAATGCAAAAGGAACTTTCGGCGCGACATGGACGTCTCGGCGTAAGCCACCACTTCCTGCAAAAGCGCAAACCCAATTTCCTGTTCGGCCACCGGCTTACCCGACATGAACTTTTCCAGCTTTTCAACGTCTTTGTAGGCGTAATACGCCAAACAATGGCCTTCGCCACCATCGCGTCCGGCCCGCCCGGTTTCCTGGTAATAACTCTCGAGTGATTTTGGAATATCGTGGTGGATGACAAACCTAACGTCTGGTTTGTCGATGCCCATCCCAAAAGCGATGGTGGCCACGACCACGTCGACGTCTTCCATCAAAAACATATCCTGATGCTTGGCGCGGGTTTTGGCGTCGAGCCCGGCGTGATACGGGACCGAGTTGACCCCGTTAACCTGCAAAAGCTGGGCGATTTCCTCAACTTTCTTGCGGCTCAAACAGTAAATAATCCCCGATTTCCCCTTGTGCTGACGGATAAAGCGAATGATATCGGCCTCAATCGTCTTGGTTTTGGGCCGCACTTCGTAATAAAGGTTGGGTCGGTTAAACGACGATTTAAAAACCTGTGCATCTACCATTTCCAGGTTTTTCAGGATGTCTTCTTGAACCTTGGGTGTGGCGGTGGCGGTGAGCCCGATCACGGGAACATCGCCCAATTGACGGATAATGTGTCGGAGGTTGCGGTATTCCGGACGGAAATCGTGTCCCCATTCAGAGATGCAGTGCGCCTCGTCGATGGCCACAAAACTAAGCGGCACCGATTTGAGAAACGTTACATATTCCTCCTTGGTAAGCGATTCGGGCGCAACGTAAAGCAACTTGGTAAGGCCGGAAGAAATGTCTTTCTTAACCTGGGTAATCTCGGTTTTGGTAAGGGATGAATTAAGGACGTGCGCCACGCCTGATTCAGAAGAAAGACTGCGCAGCGCATCAACCTGATTCTTCATAAGGGCAATAAGCGGCGATACCACAATGGCAGTCCCTTCCTGAATAAGTGCCGGCAACTGGTAGCAAAGTGATTTACCCCCGCCGGTAGGCATGATGACGAAAGTATTTTTTTTGGCCAGAATGCTCCTGATGACTTGCTCCTGTAATCCTTTGAATTGGCTAAACCCGAAGTGCTTTTTTAACGATGCGTGAATATCTAGGTCGTTGGAATTCATTATTGGGAAAACGGGTAATTTATTTAAATTTGCATCAATAAAATTACGACTTTCTTTTACAACACCAAACTTTTATAAACATTCCCTTTTGACTGCAAACCAAAATATACTGGCCGTCGCCAAGCGAACCATTTTAACTGAAAGCCAGGCCATTGCCGGTCTTATTCCACTTTTGGATGACAGTTTTGTCCAATCGGTCAACCTGATACACCAAAGCAAGGGACGGCTTGTGGTCACGGGAATAGGAAAGAGCGCCATCATTGCCCAAAAAATTGTCGCTACGATGAACTCGACGGGAACGCCATCCATTTTTTTACACGCGGCCGAGGCGGTTCACGGCGATCTGGGAATGGTTCAGCCCGGCGATGTGGTCATCTGCATTTCCAAAAGCGGCAACAGCCCGGAAATCAAAGTGCTCGTTCCGCTTATCAAAAGGTTTGGCAACAAACTGATTGGCATGACGGGCAACACCACCTCGTTTTTGGCGCGCCACGCTGATCACATCCTCAACACCACCGTTCCTGCCGAGGCCGACCCGATTAACCTGGCGCCAACCAACAGTACGACGGCACAATTGGTCATGGGTGATGCGCTGGCGGTTTGCCTGATGGAACTCCGGTCTTTTACCCCCGACGATTTTGCGCAATACCATCCGGGCGGGGCACTGGGCAAACGTCTTTTGCTTCGCGTGGCCGACATGCTCGACCAGTCACAGCGTCCGCAAGTTGGCCCCGACTCGTCGATCAAGGAAGTCATTGTTTCCATTTCGGCCGGACGTTTGGGCGTAACCGCAGTGGTCAATCAGGACAACCTGATGGGCATCATTACCGATGGCGACATCAGGCGAATGCTCAACGACCGCGATACTTTTGCTGATTTGCGCGCGGTAGACATCATGTCAAAAAACCCAAAAACCGTTGGGTTGCAGGATTTGGTCGTATCGGCGTTTAACCTGATGGAAGACCATAAAATCACGCAGGTCTTGGTAGTTGACGACTCAAAATACGCAGGCGTGCTGCACTTGCACGACATTCTTAAGGAAGGAATCTTATAATGGCCAGAACGCGCAAAAAACCCAATGAAATGTCGTTCCTGGACCATCTGGAAGAACTCAGATGGATATTGGTAAGGACATCGGCGGTGATTCTGATTTTGGGAGCGGCAGTATTTGCGGTTTCGGATTTTATCTTTGACGAAATCATCTTTGGCCCCACCCGTTCGGATTTTGTCACCTACCAATTACTGTGCGAGGCCTCCCAAGCGTTGGGATTTGAAGACGCCATTTGCATCACCGATATAAAATTCGTGATCCAGAACACCGCCATGGAAGGTCAGATCAACATCTTGGTCTGGGTTTGTATCATGGGCGGATTTATCCTTGGATTCCCTTACTTGCTTTGGGAACTGTGGCGCTTTATCAGCCCGGCGCTGTACCAAAATGAAAAGCGCAACGCCAAAACGTTTATTTTATCGTCGTCGATACTGTTCTTTCTGGGCGTTTTGTTTGGCTATTTTATCATCATTCCGATGTCGGTTAACTTTTTCGCGTCATTCTCGGTTAGCGATGCGATCAAAAACGAGTTCAACCTCCAGTCGTATATCGGCATGGTCAAAACCTCGCTGATTGCCTGCGGACTGTTTTTTGAACTGCCCATCATTGTCTATTTCCTTACCCGGCTTGGCCTTGTCACGCCTGAATTTTTAAGGAAGTACTGGCGATATGCCGTGGTCATCATCCTGATTGTGGCTGCCATCGTCACGCCGCCCGACGTAGTGAGTCAAATCATCGTAACAATCCCGATGCTGATTATTTACGAGATTAGCATTCTCATCTCGAAAGTGGTGGTCAGACGCGAGAAATCACAAACCAATCTGCCTGAAAAATATGAGTAATCCGGTAACTGAATTCAACGAGTACCGTTCGCGCATGAACGAGCGTCTTTTGGCCGATGACAACAAAATCATCAAACGCATTTTTAACCTCGACACCAATGCATACGCCCCGGGCGCCCTGGACGTAAAAACCAAGGAACTTTTGGGCCTGGTGGCCTCGGCAGTGCTGCGATGCGACGATTGCATCAAATACCACCTGGAAACCTGCTACAAGGAAGGGCTTAACCGCGCCCAGGTAATGGAAGCCATGAGCATTGCAACCCTGGTGGGCGGCACCATCGTCATCCCGCATTTGAGGCGGGCTTATGAATTTTGGGAGGCGCTTGAATCAATTGACAACGGATAATTGATAAATGACAATAGGTTTAGCAAAATGGCGAGTTGTCGATTTAAATAATCGTTAATTCCGGAGCTCGTCAACAGATAAAAAGAGTTTATTTGTAAAGCTTTTTGAATCTTCCATATTAATAATTTTAAATTCATGATCCTACGCGCTGACAATCTCGTTAAAACCTACAAAGGCCGCACCGTCGTAAAAGGCGTATCGGTACAGGTAAATCAAGGTGAAATTGTAGGATTGCTGGGGCCAAACGGCGCGGGAAAAACCACATCGTTCTACATGATTGTGGGATTGGTCAAGCCCAACAGCGGCAAGATTTACCTCGACAACATGGAAATCACCGACTTCCCCATGTACAAACGCGCGCAGTACGGGATTGGTTACTTGGCGCAGGAAGCATCGGTTTTTAGAAAGCTGAGCATTGAAGACAACATCCTGAGCGTTTTGCAGCTCACCAAACTCACCAAGGATCAGCAGGAAGCCAAGATGGAAGAGCTCATTGCCGAGTTCAGCCTGAATCACATCCGCACCAACCGCGGCGACCTTTTGTCAGGAGGGGAACGGCGTCGGACTGAAATTGCCCGTGCCCTCGCCACCGACCCAAAATTCATCCTTTTGGACGAACCGTTTGCCGGCGTAGATCCCGTGGCGGTCGAGGACATTCAGCGGATTGTGGCACAACTCAAAAACAAGAACATCGGAATTCTCATCACCGATCACAACGTACAGGAAACGCTGGCCATCACCGAGAAAAGCTATCTGATGTTTGAAGGCGGAATCCTTAAAGCCGGAACGCCGGAAGAACTGGTTCAGGACGAGATGGTGCGCAAGGTGTATCTGGGTCAGAATTTTGAACTCCGCAAAAAGAAACTCCATTTTTGATGCCGCCTGAAAACGACCGGAAAAATTACCGCTGGATTTTTTACTACAATCCGGAGGATGCGCGGGTATTGGTCCCCAAGCCAAAGCCATCGTGGGGATTCCAGGTCAATTTTGCCAATCCATTGTCGGTAGCGGTCTTCCTGGCGTCGCTTGCCTTTTTTGCATGCGTGACGGCTGCCGTTTTACAGGGAAAATAAAATGTCCGATTTGCCTTAATTAATAAGTTGACAAGTGCCTGTTTGGGGTGAAACCAACTCCACAAATTTTAACTTTTTCGGCAATTTTTCTGTATCGGGGTTAACCACCAAAACGCTAACTTACCTTCATGGGAAGGGGGACGAGCATGGGATTATCCCCTACGGAAAACCGGGCAATTTCCGGTGCGGAAAATCTATCGAAAATGTTAAAGTTTAAGGTTAGCCAGCGGCTTATAAAACTATGGTCGGGAGCGTAAACTTAGGGCTGGCCGCTAACAGTTTACATAAAGCGAAAGACCCGAACCACGAACTCCTCAATCGGTGAGTTTCAGGGCAAAATCAAGCCTGTAATTCTCGCTCTTCTTCCATCCGCTTTCATCCAAATGCCAAGTGTTTTCAAAGCCCCCGGTTCTTGTGGCATTAAGCGACGGCTCATAAAAAAACCACTCCGGACTGCGCTCGCTAAAATTCTTGTTCTGGTCAATCAACACAAAGTTGACCGAGATAAAAACTCCGTCCTCCGGCATCGAAATTTGGTACGGCGTCAAGTCGACCTTGCAAATACCGTTTCCTTTTGGCAGTTGCTTGACTATGGTTTGCACGAGCAACTCATCGGGCTTTTGATTTTTATCTACGCCATACACAGAAATGGTCACCAAGCGGTTGTCCGACCGATGTGCCTTAAACTGAAACTCCTTTAAAAAATAATCTCCCGCTGACGCAAAAAACCTGCCGACGCTTCCGACGGTGTTTTCACGTCGCACCACAATGCCAATATCGCCGGACTTCACCTTGCCAAGCGTCAGACTTTTTTTGAACGTGGGCCGCCTGACTTCTACATCGCGGATTTGCAGCGTATCGGCATCCAGAAAAACCGTGGAATGGGCAACATCTATCGTTTTGGTTTTGAATCCGGTGGCCGAAACTGTCAACTTCGAGCAATCTTTTAATGCCAGATTAGCGGTTCCTGTCGAATCGGTTGAGACCAGCAGTTTTCCGTCGCACCAAATGTTGGCGTAAGCGATTCCCAGCTGTGATTGCGAATCGACCAAACGGATTTTTGACTGAGCACAAGCTATCTCGGCGAGTAGCGTTAGGAGCAGAAATAATCTCATGATGCTTATTTGATGCGGAGTTTGTCCAGATCAGCACGCGACCCTTGGTAGAGGTTTAAATCGACATCGGCATCAATCCCTTTAACAAATCCGCGGTCGGTAAATTGCCAGAAACTCCAGCCGTCGTTCATGTTTTCGACAAAAAAATTGTAGTTGGCAATCCACGCCGGATAATCAGGAAAATCCTCGCGTAAAAAATCATTGTAAAACCTGTCGCCCGAATAGATGATGGGCCTAACCTTGTAGTGCTTTTCCACCAGCCAAAGCCAGCGTTTAAGCCCCTTTTTGAGGCTGTCGAGCGTTTGGTCTTCCGGAAGTTGCTCAATGTCGAGCACTGGCGGGAAATCGCCTTTTTCCAGCTTGACGGTCCTGATAAAATTGTAAGCCTGTTCCACCGAGTTCTCGTCAGGTCGGTAGTAGTGATACGCTCCGCGGATAAGCGGCCGGTTCTTGGCCAGTTGCCAGTTTTGGTGAAAGTATTTGTCGACCAAATCGCGACCGGCCGTGGCGCGGATAAACACGAAATCGAGCGGAAACGCCCCTTCGACACTATCTGTTTGGCTCCAGCGGATCACACCCTGATACTGCGAAACATCAAACCCGATCGACTGGCCTTTGTGCTTGCTCATTACCTCGAAATTGCGAATCAGATGCAATTTGTCGTCATGACTGAGCTCGTGCGAAACATAGTGCGAGATGGCGCGGCGGTAGTGGATGACCAAAACCGTCAACACCGACAGGAGCAAAACCAAGGCTCCCAGCATGATTTTTTTGCGGGTAGTCATGGGCGTGCTTTGCGGACCAGGGCTGAAAGGACAACGTAAAACCCAATTACCACCGGAATGGCGGCCACCTGAAAGAGCATGATCAGCAGGGCGCTGACCGATAAAAATACCACCTGAACCCAGTTTTTGGCCCAACTGAATTGTTTGACCTTTAGTGAAAACAGCGGAAGTTCGGCGTTCATCACCCCGGCGCTTACAACGGATAAGAAAATCAAAAACCACGGATTGATAAGCATTTCCAGCAACAGCAAAGAATCAGTTTGCTCTTTGATGATGGGGAGGCTTAAAAAGAAAAGCGCATTGGCCGGCGTGGGCAATCCTATAAAGGAATCACTTTGACGCGTATCAATGTTAAAATTGGCCAGTCGGTAACAGGCGCCCAGCGTGACGATAAAGCCCAAATACGGAATCGAAAGGTGCAGATTGGTATTGCTCCCGATCATGGCATAGACCACATAACCCGGCACGACACCGCTGGTAATCATATCCGCCAGTGAATCCAGCTGAACGCCAAGCGGCCCGGCCACATTGAATTTTCGCGCGAGGAATCCGTCAAAAAAATCAAAGAAAATACCCAGACATACAAAAGCAAACGCCCAGTCGTAACGCGCATTTGCCACAAAGGTAAGGGCGATACACCCGCAGAACAGGTTTAAAAGCGTCAAAAAATTGGGAATGTGTCTTACCATCGAACGCAAATTTAGGACAATAACCGCAAGGCCACGGCGTTTATAACAAATATTTTAAGGCATGGCGAATGCAGGGCGCAGGAGCGGCAAAAAATCAGTATTTTTGAACCAACTTCAGACTAAAAATTGCGATTACCTGAGGACCGAATAATATTGCCCCGCCCCGCGGCTAACCGGGGATTTGAACGCGTGAAGAATTCATTGCTAAAATTGATTGTCCTTTTGCTATTGCCCTTGCTCATGCAGGCTCAGGCGGTACGCAAATATTCCAACGAATTCATGAACATTGGGGTTGATGCGGCGGCGCTTGGCATGTCGAGTGCGGTTACGGCGTCAACGTCGGATGTTAACTCAGGTTACTGGAATCCTGCGGGCTTGCTGCGTCTGGAAGACATGCAGGCATCGGCCATGCACGCCAGTTATTTTGCCAACATCGCACAATACGATTACGCCGCTTTTGCCATGCCGATTGACGACGATGCGGCCTGGGGAATTTCAATCATACGGTTTGGTGTCGATGACATTTTAAACACCACCCAGCTTATCGATGATCAGGGGAACATTGATTACAGCCGGATCAGCTTGTTCTCGACCGCTGATTACGGAATCACTTTTTCCTACGCCCGACGGCTTAAGGTTGAAGGCTTGCAATACGGCATCAACGCAAAAGTCATCCGCCGCATCATTGGCGATTTTGCCAACTCGTGGGGTTTTGGCTTTGACGCCGGTTTGCAGTTTGAGCGCAACGACTGGATGTTTGGCCTGATGCTTCGCGACATCACCACCACCTACAACATCTGGAACATCGACGAGGAGGAATATGAAAAAGTCCGCCAGGCTGTAGAAGGGCAAAACCAGGAGCTACCTGAAGCTACCGAGATTACCCTTCCTAAAGCACAACTGGGCGTGGCACGCAAATACACCATCAACTACGACTACTCGATTCTGGCGGCGGTTAACCTCAACATGCGTTTTGAGCAAACCAATGATATCATCTCCACCAGTCTGGTGAGCATGGATCCTGCCGTTGGTTTTGAGTTTGGTTACACGGATCTGGTTTTTGTTCGCGCAGGCGTCGGGAACTTTCAGAACATTACCCAGTTGGACGGATCCGACAAGGTTGGATTCCAGCCCAACATTGGCGTCGGGTTTAAATATAAGGGAATCCAGATTGACTATGCCCTGACCGATCTTGGCGACCAAAGTGCGGCGCTTTATTCAAACATTTTCTCGGTTAAGGTTGATTTCAGCATTTTTAGATGAGAAAATTTCTTGCCCTGTTGCTTTTGTTGCCCACCGTTTTGCTGGCCAACGTCCGCTTGTCCGACCAAACCCGCGTCAGCGTCCTTACCTGTGGCAGTGGCAATCAGCTGTACTCGCTTTTTGGACACACCGCCATCAGGATAAACGATCCGCAACTCGGGCTGGACGTGGTTTACAATTATGGTGCGTTTGATTTTTCGGCGCCTAATTTCGTAGCGCGATTTACAAAGGGCAACTTACAGTACTTTGTGGCCACCGATACTTTTAACGGCTTTCTGAATCAGTATCAATACGAGGGACGGCGCGTTGTCGAGCAGGAACTGTTTATCACCACCAATCAAAAACAGCGGCTTTTTGACGAGTTGTCGCGGGTGTTGAATTCTGACGAACGGTTTTACACCTACAAGTTCATCGACAGGAACTGCACCAACATGGCCATGGCGGTCATCAACAAGATTCTGGGCGAAACCGCACTCAAAAAAACCGGAGACACCGCCATCACCTATCGCGAAATACTTTATCCGTATTTCAACCGGCATTTTTTTGAACAATGGGGAACCAGCCTGATTTTTGGAACCAAGGTCGATGAAAACGCCACGACGCTTTTCCTGCCATCGGAACTGGAAAAAAGCCTGGAAACCGCCACTTATCAAGGAAAGCGACTTTCACAAAAAAGCGAATTGATTTTGCCGGGAAACAACGAAATGCCAAGCGTAAGCTGGGGCTCTTGGGCGGTTTACCTGCTGTTGATGGGAGCAATATCCATTGCAAACAAAAAATGGCTGACCATTTCCTACTTTAGCATCATCGGGCTGATCGGGGTGTTTTTTTGCGTGGCCGGATGGTATTCACTTCACGCCGAACTGGCCTACAATTACAATGTTCTGTTGTGCAATCCGCTCTTGTTGGGCGTGGTTTGGGCGCTCTATAAAAACAGTAATTGGTTAAAGACGATGACGTGGATTTGTATCGGGATGCTGGCGGTGTACCTGCCGATTGTGGCCTTTAAGACGCACTTTCTTATTGTCCTGCCGATGATGGCCGCACACGGTTACCTCCTGGGTAGAATCGCCGTGCGAAAAACATCCTGAGGCTACTGGCCACGGTAAAACAAAACGGTACTGAAGGTCTTGACAATGATGCTTATGTCAAGGAAAATGCTTCGGTGCTTGATGTAGTACAAGTCGTACTGAAGTTTGACCAGGCTGTCATCAATCGAATCGCCGTAAGAATAATTGACCTGCGCCCAACCGGTGAGCCCCGGCTTGATGACGTGGCGCGTTTCATAGAATGGCATCACCCCGGCTATCTTCTCGACAAAAACCGGACGTTCAGGTCGCGGCCCGATGACGCCCATCTCGCCTTTGAGAATGTTGATGAACTGCGGAAATTCGTCAATTCTGGTTTTGCGCAAAAACTTTCCAAACGGCGTAATCCTGGAATCATTGGTGGTGGCAAAAACAGCGCCCTGCCTTTCAGCATTTTTCACCATGGTCCTGAATTTTAAAATATTAAAAACCACGCCGTTCTTCCCGACCCGCTTTTGGGTGTAAAAAAGCTTGCCGCGGTTTCCCAACAGGTTTCCAACTAGGATAAACGGCAGCAAGACAAGTCCGATGGCAATACCCGACAAAGAAACGGCAATCTCCATCAGCCTGACAAAAAGCAAATAAAGCTTGTTTTGATTGCTCCGGCTAAACGGGAAGTAGCGGTAAAAATCACGCGCCACGTACTGAACGGGGATGCGCTGGGTGATTTGTTCGTAAACCTGTGTATACTCGCGAATGATAAACCCGCTTTCCAAAAGGTGGATGAGTTGGTTGTACAAACTAACGGTTATACCTTCAGTATTGCGCGAGGCGATGACAATCTCTGAAACCGAGTTGGCGCGCACAAACTTCTCGAGATCCTGTGTGGGAATCTGTCGGATTTTGTTGTCGGAAACCTCGGTGGTTGCCGACGAATCCACATAACCGGCCACCACATAATGCGGATCAACCGTTGCCAATGCCGAAACCAGCTCGCCGCATTGGTCTGAATCGCATACAATGACCACCTTTTTACCAAACCTGTGTGAAGCCAGGTAGTTGAGGTAAAACATACGCCAGATAAACAACGCGCCCACAATCGCCAGATAAAAGTACAGGATCTGCAAGCGATTTGAAGGCAATACCGGGGTGTACCAAGGCGTTAGCAGGTAAATCAATACCGTTGACGAGGCGGTAAGAATGATGCTGCGGATAATCTGGAACTGGTTGCTGGCTACCTGGAGGTTGTACATCTCAAAAACGCTTCCCAACACGGTAATGTAAAGCCCCAGTACGATTGCCCAGTAAAAATTGGAAGTGGATAGGTCAAAATAATCAAAATTGAACCATTCGCCTATTAGACTAAGGGCAAGCAAAACGACCAAAACGTCAAAAGCCCTCAGCAGGATTTTGCGCTCGGAAATTTCAAAGTGGATTTTTTTATGCGGTCTCATGTACGTTAAGGCCCCGCAAGTTAATTAAATAATCAAAATTAGGTGCCCAAAATTTGACGCCATTGGCCAATTACCTTGGCTGATGAACATTCTTCCACCAATTTACAGCCATTATGGGTGAGGACACTCCGGAGCTCCGCGTCGGCCAGGATGCGTTTTATACCGGCAGCCATACCTGCGTAATCGCCGGGTGAAACCAGGATGGCTTCCTGACCATCGCGCACCAGGTAAGGAATGCCGCCTACATTGGTTGACACTACGTACAATCCCAGCGACAGGGCTTCAATAAGGCTAAATGGCGCATTGTCAACTTGCGAGGTGTTGAGAAATATGTCGCAATTTGCCGCGCGGGCCGCCCATTGTTGTTGCGTCAGCCTTCCTGAAAACGCTACATCCAATCCGTTGGATTGCGCAAAACTGCGGAGTTGGGACAGCCAACCGCCGTCATAACCAACCATCAAAAGACGCGCTTTGGGATCGTCGAGTTCTTTAAGTGCGAGCAACGCCATCATTGGATTGTATATCGTACTCAACGACCGCACCCAGATAAGGTTTGGCCGCACGTTATCGCGTTGTTTAAAGGCAAAGGCCGTCAAGTCAACGGGATTCGGGACGTACCGGACATCAAAACCGCTGGCTTCAAACCTCCCTGCCAGGTAACGCGACGGAGCGACGCAGCAAAAGGCATGGCCGAATACCATCCGCGAAAGCGTCTTATTCCTTAGCCGTGATGGCAGGTTTCCGCCGTGTAAAATAGGGATGTATCGCATGCCCAGCAACCGGCACATCAGGCTTACCGCAACCGCGTACCAATAATTGGAAGTGCTGTAAGTATCGATAAGCACTACGTGGGCCCACCGCCTTGAACGCAACGTCATCCAAAGCATTTCAGCAAGTCTTTTGAGCTTGTGTACCTTGGCCGATGCATAGCGCAAATGGTAGCCGTGACGCTCCAAAAGCGGACCCAGGATCTCAATTCCGGTGGGATTTTTACCCGCCGCCGAGAGTTTGTTTCCTATGTAGAGGACGTTCTTCACGCATGCTGATTTTTAAAAGGGAAAGCGAGTAGATAAAAGCCGGAGCCGCCGTTCGCATGGCCGCGTGGTTGATGGTAGCGAGCCAAAAAACCACAAAGCAAACCAAAAACAGGTTGTCGCGGTTGTCCAGATAAAGGAAAAGCGGCGTGACCAGTAGAATGATGAGCCCAAATATTCCAAACACGCCATGTTCGCCCAACATTCGGGTAATTTCGCTGTGCGACAGTACCGTAGTCCCTTGCTCCTCTTTTCTTATCTGCGCTCCGCGGCCGGCGCCTACGCCAAAAACCGGATTGTCTAAAAAATAGCCGATCTCGGTTGCCGAAATCTCCTCGCGGCCCGTAAAATGGCTTTTCTTGGTACGTCCTGCGGCATCTTGGTTGGCATATCGCTTTTCAATCAACCCGCCGGTTTGGAATGATGAATATGTCCACACGCCAATCGACCCTATCGAGAGGGCAACGAGAAGGGAGGTAAACTTCTTTTTACCGTCGGCGTTTACCCTATAAAACGTAACGACGCTCAGTACGATCAACATCAAAACCGCCGTAATCATACCCCCGCGTGAAAAAGTAATCAGTCCGCGATAACCTATTAAGAGCGCAACGCCCAGATTGACTAAAAAAATCAACCTGCTGGGCGACTCAAAAAACACGCGCGAGATAAAAACAAACATCCCAAATCCTAAAATGGTGGCCACCTGATTAGGCCCAAAACCTCCTGACATGGCAAAGTTTGAACCTGTTCCGGTTACCGAATCCCTGATGTCGGGTGTGTAGAAAAACAAATAGGTTGCACAGGCCAGTGCAGGCAATCCGGCAAAAAGCAAAATTTGATTGAGCTGTGCCAGGGTTAAGGGACGGCGGTAGGTGTAAAAGGCAGAGATTCCCAAACAAATAGGGCCTGACATATTAAAAGACAGTGTTTTGAGAATGTCGGTGCCGTAGTCTAACTCATACACGGTAATGATCACCCCGGGCAATAAACAAAGCATGTAAATCCAGTACGGAAGCGCATTTTTTGAAAATCCGCGAAAATAAAAGCCCATCAGGATAAAGATAATGACGCTGTACTTGGAGAATTCATATATCGGATTCCCGGACGTCATCCGCAAAAAAACTTCGCTCCCAATAATGTAGGCCGATGCCATCAACGCCTCGTGGTTGGCGTTCCTGTTCTTAAAAATCCACATCAACCCGCCCATAAACATCAGAATCGCATACAACTTGGACAGCACCGGCAAAAGGTAAATTCCAAAGCCGATGCCCAGGTGCAGGGCAATCAGAAAAAGGTAAAATTGATGTTTTTGGCTCATATTTTCTTAATCCAATCCAGATAGGTTTCAAGCGCTGCTTCGGATGAACTGTCCCGGTTGGTGGTGGCGTGCAACTCCTCGCCCATCAGCCTGCAAAGGTTGGGATCGTCTATCAGCCTGACAAGCGCCTGTGCAAACGAAACGTCATCGCCCGAAGGCAAAATAAAACCATTTTTTTCGTTCTCGACAATTTCCGGAACCTGACCCACCGCAGTGACCACTACCGGTTTTGAATGGAGCCCATACTCGAGCAAGGCCACCGGCAGTCCTTCAGAGTTAGACGTCAGTATGGCAATGTCACATTGGGCGATAATGGCGTCGGTATCAATGCACGAACCGTAAAAAAACACCGAGTCGGCCAGTCCGCTTTCCAAAACTGCAATTCGGACGCGGCGTGAATAGTCGTCGTTAAAATCCTTTCCTACCAAGTGAAAAGTCCAGTCGGGGTGAGTTGTTTTGATGAGCCGCGCTACCTTGACCAACATAAAATGGTCTTTTTGCTCGCGCAGGTTGGCCAGCATCAAAACGCGCTTTCCGGTTGTGCCCATCAGTTTGGTAATCTGCTGGGGATTTTGCACCTTGTAGGTAAAATTTGATAGATATAAAATGCTGGGACAGTGTAACTTACGTCGCGCCCACTCCTTGAGTTGATGGTTGACTACAATTATCCCCACAAACATCAAGGAGCAAATGTTGAGCGGAAAATACTCCCGATTGGAGAGACTTTCACTCATTCCGTTGTGGTCATGCCATACGAGTTTGATGTGCGGCAGCCGCAGCTTGACCAGAATCGAAATAAAATACGACGTGCTGTGCGCATGAATCATATCAATCCTGTTGTGCTGGCAGTATCTTAATAGCCTTACTGTAGCCTTGAGGTCGATGGTTCGCTTTTTTTGCAGGAACAAATATTGCACTTCCGGCTCGATCATGTGGCGCAAACCGCCCTCGGCCCGGGTGGCCACAAGACCTGAAAACTCAATTTTGCGAGTCAGGGCGTTGGCGTAATTTACGGCCATGCGCTCGGCGCCGCCGGTTTCCAGCGAATCGATGATCTGGACAATTCTCATAACAATTTTACAATTTCCCGCTCGAACAAATCTAAGGTAAATTGTCGGGACCAATTGGCGGCCGCTTCAACTTTTTCCTGATATTCCATTGGATTTTCAAGCAGATGGATTACGGCCTTGGCATCAGCCTCCAAATCCAGATTCAGCAATACGCCGCGCTTGCCTGAATCCAGCATATACGGCACGCATGATACCGCAGTTGCCAATGGCAAACAACCCCAAAACATAGCCTCGGCCACGGCTTTTGGCCAACCCTCGCTTCGGCTGGGCAAAATTGCAAAATGTGATTCTCCAAAAGCTCGGGCAACGGCATTTGCAGGCTGATTCCCCATAAAACGGACGGCCTGGATCAATCCTGAATTTTTAACGTAATCTTCCAGTTTGGCGCGCTCTGATCCGTTGCCATAAAGATTCAGGTAAGCATCAACACCATCACTTCGTAACCGCTCAACGAGTTCGATGGCATACTGCGGACGCTTTCCCGGCGCCAGCGATCCGGCAAACACAAAAGCAATAGGACCAGCAGGTTTGGGTTGGAGCGGCTTTTTATCAGATTCCCAATACGTTGCGGTAAAAAACGGCTTGATGTTGCGGGAAGTGCCCGGCCATTGGCCATATACGAGCACCGTCATGTTTCGGGTGAGAAACGCGTTGTTCAAAAACCATTTCTGGATTTTGTAGGAAACGGGTTGAACCGACTTTGGATCCCAGTTTCCGGCGTATTTCGCGGTTTTCTTCTTACCCGGAAAAAAAATCTGAACCACACAGGCTAAAAGCCCGATATTCCCCGGACATCGCAAGTGAAGGTGTCCCGCGGCCCGCATGGCGCCAAACAGTATAAAAAGGTTGACTATTGAATAACGCAACGCCCTGAAAACGCCTGTCGTCGATTTTACGTCAAAGGCATGCAACGCATAAATCCGCCCGATGGGAAACTCAATTTTGGTGTATAGTCCGCCATCGTCCTCGATTACCGGACAGGCAAAATGCATCGGTCCGGTGTGGCGCGCCCAAAGATCCATCTCGCGGATGTACGGCTGGTAGGCGTAATAACCGTCCTGTTTTTTAACCAGTGGTGCCGATGAGAATACGGTAAAATTCATCGGATAAAAAATTTCAGGAATCGGTCAAATGATTGGCGTACAAATCCAATCTGATATAGTCCTGCCGCGCTAAGGGGATACAATGCGGCTTTTGCGGGAAACAAGTACCGCGGTTCCATGTAGGTCAACGCGTGAAAGGCAATCAGCACCAGCCAGATTCCCCAAAAAGGCCAGGTTTGTCCCATTATTTTGTCGCGAAGCAGATAAACCGCAACACCCGTCAATATCAGCAAGTTGACAACATTGACGGCAACCAGCAAGCTGTAGTAGGCCCATTGTCCGGCAAATGGCCCCATTTTGAATTCTTTGGGCGATACGCTGTTGATAAAGTAAATATGTCCGTAAAACGCCTTGATGACTGACTGACGCAAAAACCAGAATGGGTGGGCAACCGCATCGTCGATAAGCCACTGCCGGAAGACGTCGGCATAGGTACGGCTCTCGGCCTTCATCACCTGATGCAACTGCGCGTTGCTTTTTTTCCAATTGTCGTAATCAGGAGTTCCTTCGCGAAAATCGTTGTCCCAAAAATTAAAGTTCAGCGGTTCTTCCCTAAACTGGAATCGGCCCTGATGCGCTACGTAATACAGCAAGTTATCCTGCGAATCGCCTTGGCGTGAAATGCTTTTGGCCGCGCTCAGAATTCCAAATCCCACGACAAAAATCACGAACACCGATAAAAGCAACGGCTTGGCGTATCGTTTAAAATATTCCCTGCGCCAAATATACGCGCCGCCCAGAACAACTACGACCAAGGGCAAAAACAACATGGCGTTTGGCCGGTTGAGCAGCAGGCCCAAAAACCCTAGGGTAAAATAGGTTAATGCTTTTCTCGAATCGGCATTTTGGGTCATCAGCGTCCATCCGTACAAGCCAAGGGTGAGTGAAAAAAATGCCGGAACCTCGGCCACGATTCCCAGCGAATAATAACAATGTATGGGGAAAACCGCAAAAAGCGCAATCGTCAACCACGCAATGCCAAGGCCAAAAAGCTTTTTAACAGTCTTAAAAACCAGCACCATGGCCAGACAAACCAAAACCGTCGACATGGCCACGCCAAAATACCAAAGTGTTTCGTCGGGCGCATCGGCCGGAGCCAACAAATAGGCGGGCGTAAAAAACAAAACAGGTCCCGGCGCCTTGGTGATGGCAACCTGCCAGGCGGGAACCTGGCCTTTTAAAAACAGGGCCAGCGTTTTGGCTTCGGCGTGAAAAGTGATGTCGCCAAAGGGTTTTACCTTAAACGGAAGGTTGGCTACCGCCAGCATGACCGCTAAAAACAGGACAACGATTACAAGGTACGATCGCCTATCAGTTTTGTTCATCGGGAGGTTTTGGGCCAAATATACTACAATTGCCGCAGCCTCTCAGTGTTGAAACCCATCGGAATCTGCAAAAGCTATCGCACAATGCGTGGTTGGTCAAAAAACAGCCGGAGCCAACCCCAAAAACGCCCGATCGCCTCGGTAAATGCCCGCTTTTTCTGTCTGGTATTAAAGGTGTTGAGCAGTCGCAGACCGGCCAGCAAGACTGTAATAGTATGCCATTTAAAAACCGCCTTTAATCCCGGTTTTGGGTGACGGACGCGCCACACGTACCAACCATTGCGCACCACCATCTGTCCGTAATCAAAGCGGTTGGGTCGGCCGGAATCGTCGTGGTAATGGTACAATCGCGCCGAAGTATTCAGATACAACGGTCCGGATTGCGCCAGCCTCAAACAAAAATCGGCATCTTCATAAAGCCCGTAGCCTTCAAAATAATGGCTGAATGAAAACGTCTTGAACACAGTCTTCCTAAACGACGATACGCCGCCCATGAGTTGTTCAACGCGGTAGGTTTTACCTGACGGCGGCAAAAATCCGATACTGCGTCCGTGCGAGAACTTTGGCATGAATCCGGGCGCAACGTCACTGTCAAGCCCGAGCTTTTTGCGGAGGACAAACCGGCTGCCGTCGCGGCGTTTCCATCCGTCAAAAACAAAAAAATGACTGTCGGGTGTGGTATCTGCTACGGGTTCCCAGCCTACGTCCTCTACAATATAGCCGCCAACGCCAAACGCATCGGGAAATTCGTGGTAGGTTTCAATCAGATTTGCAAAATAGTCGGTTTCGAGTACGATGTCATCATCCAGAAATGCAATGATTTGAGTGTCGCCTGATCGTGCAATGCCGTAATTGCGCTGACGGGTAAGACCGCGCTCGCTGTCAGGGACTTTGTAGTACGTCAGGTTGGCAAACGAGCGGTTTTGCAGCGCCACAGCCGTAGCGTCATCGGGAGAACCGTCAACCACGAGAATCTCATCGGGATAAAGCGTCTGCGCGGCCACCGATTCCAGCAACGTCACCACCGGCACCGGACGTTTATAAGTGCAGATGATGAGTGAAAAAGGCAAGTCACGCCTGGCTTGAACGTTTTGATTATTCATATTTTGCCCCTCTGTCTCTTAAACGTTGCGCGTAAAACACTGATCTTTTATACTGAAGTTGACGCAGCGGCTCCTGTAAGAGGCGCAGCGGGATTTTGGTCAAGCCGTTGTTGAATATCCGGTTAAACGCCGCTTTGAATCGGTATTCGCGGACCACCCGGGCGTCAAAATGCTTCAGGTAATAATACATGACCGTTGGCGCCGGAAGCGGTTTGATTCGTTTGACGGGTTCGCCAAGTTCCCACGGGAGTTGCTTGCGGGCAGTGCCGGTCACTTTGGCCTGCTGGCCCCACAGGCGGTAGCCTCCAACAGGCGGTTTGAGGTGTAACAAAAGTGCATGCGGATTGTGGAGCAAAAGCGTTCCGGATTTTATCAGCATCAGTCCAAAATCATTGTCCTCCCCGTAACCACCTTCATAATTCAAATCATTCCCGATACAATCCAGGACTTTTTGACGGGCCACAATGGCGTTGGAGTTGCTCATGTACATGGAAACGCCCGACAGCCATCGGTTGGGATATGTCTTTTCCCGCCGGGCCAGATCGCTTAGATTTTCCAGGTGATTCCCGGCGCGAATGTCAAGTCCGGTGGCGGCGTCAACCTTGCGCGTTTGCAAAAAGCGGACGTGATTGGCTATAAATTCGGGCGGAAGCCGCAAATCATCATCGCCAAACAAAATATAATCGCCGCGGCTTATGGCGATCCCGACGTTGCGCTGGCGACAACTTCCTTTTTCCTCTTGCCAGACAACCCGCAAATCAAAGGGGTAATCATTTTTGGAATAGATAGTACGGTCACAGCCTTCCTGTGTCGCATCCACTACAATGACTTCATAAGGCAGATAGGTTTGCTGCGACAAATCGCCCAAAAGCTGCACCATGATCTCCTGACGGTTCATCGTGGGCACCACATAACTCACCTTAGGCGCGCCCTCAATAGTTCCGTTTAACGAAGGCGCCGGCAATGCGGTATAGGTAACCCTGCCCGATCGTCCGCCTACAAATCCCCACCACTCCAGCGGATTCCACCAACGGCGGACAAGCATGTAAAGTGCGTGCTGCGGTGAAAAGCTTTTGTAAAAAAACCGATAGCGGTCGCGAACAGGGATGCGCGGACTTCTTTTATCAGCCTGGAAAAGTCCTGAAACGTGAAGCACAACAGCCCCGGTGCGCAGGGCGTTAAACCCAAAATGCAGCGCCGCGGTGTCCCGGCTTTCAAATCCTTTTGAGAACCCGTCGTAATGTTCCCAAACCCGCTTTCGGACGGCAAAACCATCGGGATTGATTCGCCAGCTTACGGCAACGTCCAAGCCGTCAAAATCGCGCACATACCACAAAAATACCGTGGTCTGATACATGATTTCAGGCAAGGCGTTCTTGAATCCCTGGTCCAATCCGCTGTGCCAAATGTCGCCTGCACCCTGGGCCAGTTGGTCCAAATGCGCAAAATCAGGCGTCCCGCAGTATAACAATTCATCGCCATTGGCAGTGGTGTAGGATTGCATCGTCATGAGATGAGCTTTTGGTAAAATTCTACATTTTTGCTTACAACCACCAAGGAGTCAAATTGGTTCATAACTGTTATGCGGGCATTGCCACTGACAGAATCGCGCAAGGTGGCATCGCGCAAAAGCATGACGATGTACGACGCAAATTCGATATGATTCTTTGGACTTGCCAAAAAACCATCATGCTCGTGGGTGATCACTTCCGGCGCCCAACCAATATTTGAGGCCACGATTGCTTTCTCCATCGCCATCGCCTCAATCCACGACACGGGGAGCGCCTCGGCAAACGTAGGGAATACGCAAACCGACGCCATGGCAATTTTTCCCTTCATTTGGTCATAAGGCACCGGGCCGGCGTAATGCACGCGCTGCAAGGCCTCACCTGAGAATAATGGCTGCATGAGCTTCCATGTCGAGGCTGATCCGGTGATGACATCTGATGAATCCTTGCCCAAAAGTGTCAGCCGTGCCTCGGGAATTTGTTTGACCACCTCGTTAAAGATCAGCGGTAATTCCAAAAGTCCTTTTTTGCGGATGAGGGTTCCAAAATAAAGGATTTCATTGGGTTTGGGCGCGCCCGATGGCGTAAAAATCCCGGTATCGACTGCGTTGGGCACAATCGTAAAATCACGCCCTAGTTTAAAAAGCTCCCTGGTTTTCTTGGCGGTGTAATCACTTACCGACAAAAGCGCGTTTGCCCTTTGGAGTGCACGCTTTTCGTGGTGAAAATTGATGGGTTTAACCCGCCGCTTATCCAAATGACAAAAATAAGTGTCCGATCCGTGAAGCCTGATAACCAGCGGACAATTGGTTTTTATATACGATGTGATGCCGCCCCAGTCAGGCGCTTCAACCACGTCAATTTTTCCCTCGCCGTGCAACCGGTTGATCAGCCGCTGAATCTTTTTGCGGGTAAGCCACCAGGACAATCCTTTGAGTTTTATGTTGCGGATGCGGTAAAAGGTGATGCCGCCATCGGTGAAAATCTCATCCTCTGCCTGCCCAAAAACCAACACCGAAACCTCGTGGCCCATACCCGCAAGACCCTTTCCAAGGTTGGCGATGCTGCTGCCAATGCCTCCGCTGCCGCCGGTTTTGGCGTGAGGAAATTCTGGCGTCAGGAAGGCGATTTTCATAAATCAGGAATTAAACGGCGTCAGATTTTCTACATATCCGGCCGAACCGCGTTGCGACACGATTTGCGAAGCGGCTGCCGATACGACGCTTTTGGCAGGAACGTCAAAGGTTACCAGTGAATTGGCTCCAATCAGCGAATCGTCGCCTATATTGACTTTGCCCAAAACGATGGCCCCCGGACCAACAAATACGCGGTTGCCCAAAACCGGAACACCTGCATTTAGGCCGCGGTTCAAAACGCCAAGGGTAACGCCCTGCGACAGGTTGCAATTTGCCCCTATTACTACATCGCCGTGAACAACCAACCCGCCAAAATGGCCTATGTAAAGACCGGGCCCGATGGTGGTCCTGTAGGAAATATCCAACGCGTACCTAAATTTTATCCTTCGCAGCAACCAGTAGAAAAAGTAAAACAGCAGCCGGTTTCTGCGTCGGTAATGCTGGCAAAGCCTAAACGCGAATGAAAAGGCAATTCCCGGAACCGGAGTTATCCAACGGTAACGGATATAAGTAAACAGCCCAAACCGCGCGCGGGTAGCGTAACGGTCCAGGTCACTGTTGATCAACTCTTTTGCTGTGGCCATGGGCTATGATTTTTTTAAACGAATCAATGATTCTTTGCGACGCGTGTTGCGCGGGCTGGCGGTTGATGACGTCAAACCATTGGCGGGCGTGAGCTACGGTATTGTTCCTGCCTGATAAAACGGCGCTGATAGCCGGCGCAATATCCTGAGGTGAATCAATCCAGATAACGGCATCCTGTGACGGCATCGACCTGAAATGAACGTAGTTGTATATTTTTTTAACCGACCAATCAGGATGGCCGCTGTCCTTGACATCATAGCGGATATAGGCGCAAGGCTTGTCAAAACTGACAAAATCGAAAACCATGCTCGAGCCAAGATTGATGACCATTTCACTGTGCGCAATGGTATTGAGCTGCAGTTTCAGGTCGGCGGCGGTGGGCATCACGTGTCCCCAGGACTCTCCGGCGCGTTCCCAAAGCGGGTCAAGCGGAACGATTACATCCTGATACGCGCGCACCACCCTGTCGTAGCGTCCGGAAAAATCAACCGGACAACGACGAAAAAGTATCCCCAGGTTGTGGCCCTGCTCATTGAGCTGGCGGACGGCCCGTGCGGTATCGCTTAAAAACACCGGATCATGTGGTGATGTGGTCACATCGTCGCCGGAAAAACAAATGTAGCGTCGACTCGCGTCCAACTCGTGCGCTTGGCAAAATTCCTCGCGGGACACGACGCCCTGACGGTTGGCATGCGGTTCAAACTGCGGCGTTCCGGTTACCAGGATCTGGTTTTCGCTGATAGTCCGCCCGTAATACAGGAGTTCACGCTTCATGTGATCGCTCCAGACCACGTAATAATCAGTAGACAAAAACATCGTAGCCTTGGGCAGATTGTCCCAGGAAAAAATAAGTGCGGCCGTAGGAATGCCCAAATCGCGCGCGGCCAAAATTGCAGCAACGGTTGAAAGATGGCGCTGGTTGGTGCAAAAAACCATGGCCGGCTTTACGGTTTGCAGAGTCAGTTTCAGGTTTTGATAATGCGGTGTCGACCTTTCGAGCGATTCGATTTTGCGGTGGACGCGCTGCAATCCCTTTTCCGATTGGTAAAACGGCAGCAACAGGCGCATGGCTATTTTCTTGATGCGGTCGGCCGTGTTGCGAAGGGGCATCTCAAAATAATACGTCCGGTAAACCGCGTCGCCCGATCGCTTTTCATTGAGCGTCAGTTCAACCTTGGTCTTGATGTATTTGTAAATGTTGGTAGCCGGATGCACGGGCTTTTGGTCAAACCAAACCTGCTCGTGCTGCGGCGAAAGATCCAGCGGCGACCCATTCCAGTACACTACCCTGAGCCCGCTCTTTTGCGCAGTTTGGGCAAAATCAGTGTACACAAAATTTCGGAGTCCTATGCCGTCCGGAAGCAGAACCAATATGGTGTTGTTTGATTCCATGGAGCGCCAAACCTCTAAAAATCGAGGTTTCGAAATTGCTTTTGGTGATTAAGGTTCCAAATATCCCCTTTTTGAAGCGATTCTAAAAACAATTGTGCACTATTTCCGTAGCCAAAGCTTGATTCGGCCTGAACTTTCTCTTCAAAATCCACCTGTTTGAGCGCGCGCAGAATATCGTGCTTTTCATATCCGGTGTTGATGATGTGCGCGTGGAGTGCCCGGTTGTTTTGGCGGGTGCCGATGTTGATGACCGGAATTCCGTAATAAGGTGCCTCGCGGATGCCGGCGCTGCTGTTCCCAATGATAAACTGAGCGTTTTTAAGCAGCGTCAAAAAGTATTCAAACCGCAGCGAGGGGAAAATCCTGAAACGGTCGTTGTCCTTAAGCTGTTCATAAGCCTGCAGGATGTGTTTACTGCCCAAGTCATTGTTGGGATAGATAATGACATACCGGTGATGATCTTCCAGAAGCGCGTTTGCAAAATTGGCCGCATACTCCTTCATGTGATGCGATTCGGTCGTCACCGGATGGAACATCGCCAGGGCATAATCGGCATACGGAATTTCATAATACGATTTCACGGTGTCCAATGAGGGCAAATTCCCGGAAAACATAATGTCGACATCGGGCGATCCGATCACAAAAAGCGATGCATCGGTTTCACCCATCTGCAACAAACGCCTGCCCGCCTGCTCGTTCGATACAAAGTGTACGTGACTAAGCTTGCTTACGCTGTGGCGGATGAGTTCGTCAACCGTACCCGACACTTCGCCGCCCTCGATATGCGCCACCAAAATGTTGTTGAGCGATCCCACAATGGCGCCGGCCAAAGTTTCGACGCGATCGCCGTGCACCACGATCAAATCAGGATTGACGGTTTTGCAATAGGCTGAAAATCCGTCGATGGTACGCGCCAGGGTGAGGTCCATGGTGGCCTCGTCAGTGTGGTTTTCAAACGTGTGGATGTTTTTAAATCCGCTGCGCTCAATCTCAACCAAAGTATAGCCGTATTCGTGCTGAAGGTGCATGCCCGTCACAAAAACAAACGGCTCGAAACCATCCGTCTTTTCAAGGATTTCAATCAGCGATTTGATCTTGCCAAAATCAGCGCGCGTCCCGGTAAGGAATAAGATTTTGCGGTTCATCAGCTAAAATCAGCAAAGTCGAGTTGTTCGTCGTTGGCAATGTCGCGCGTAGCGGTTTTGCCCAAAATATCGTTGAAATGTTCGGCCAGGATTTTTCCCGTGCCCGGACGTTTAACCCAAATATTGCTTCGGGTGAGGGTTTCGCCTTTTTTGATCGGCTGGATGGCACAAACCGTCGCAAACGCAAAATCAATGGTGACCTGCTCCTCCTTGGCCGGCTCCTTGGTTCCACCGCGCATCTGCCAGATTTCATTGGATCCCGCAATCAGTTCGCGACAAGCGCGCTCGTCCATGCTGCAAACAATGTCCGGACCGGTGCGCTGCATGTGGTCGGTAAAGTGACGCTCCAGGATTGACGCGCCCAGGGCAACGGCTCCCAGACACGCATGGTTGTTCAACGTGTGATCGCTCAGCCCAAAAACCTTGTCGGGAAACGCCTCGTGAAGCTGCATCATGGCGCCAAACCGCACCAGATGAACAGGAGTCGGATACAGGTTGGTGGTGTGCAAAAGCGCCACGGGAACCTTGTATCGGTCAAAAATAGAAACGGCTTTTGAAACGCTTTCAATTGTATTCATTCCCGTGCTCAAAATAACGGGCTTGCCAAAGGACGCAATGTGCTCCAAAAGCGGATAGTTGTTGCACTCGCCCGACCCGATTTTGTAGGCCGGAATGTCAAACTTTTTAAGCCTTTCAGCCGCCGCGCGTGAAAATGGCGTCGAAATAAAAATCATTCCCTTACTTTCCACGTATCGCATGAGTTCGAGTTCTTCCTCCTCGTTTAGTGCGCAGCGCTCCATGATTTCGTAAATCGAAACGTCGGCGTTACCGGGAATCACTTTTTTGGCCACGGCGCTCATCTCATCGGCAACGATATGCGTCTGGTGCTTGACCACCTCAGCTCCCGCGCGATGTGCGGCGTCAACCATTTGTTTTGCAGTGTCAATCGATCCTTCGTGGTTGATGCCAATCTCGGCAATGACAAGCGGCGGATAATCCGGGCCAATCTTGCGGCCCGCTATTTCAATGAATGGGTTCATTTATTTTTGTTTATCAAGTATTCTGCGTATAAAAAATCGTCGGCGGTGTCAATGTCAACACCTGCAAACGGATGGTCGGTTACCAGCGGAAATGCTTGTGGCGTGATGACGGTTTTGCGGGCGATGGCATTGGCACTGCAGATGTACAACAATCCGTTTTCATAATAAAGCGGTTCCAGATCCTGGCTGCGCTGGCCGGGCGTGTAATTATACGGGACAAACCGGTCGTTTTGAATCGTTCCCAGTTTGTGATGGCTTTGGCTGACGGTAAATACATCGCAGTTTTTTTGGTTAGCAATGTGGATGGCATCCTCCAAAAGTCCGTCGGGACGCAGCGGATTGGTGGGCTGCAAAAGCACCACGCGATTGGCGGGCACAATTTGTAAAACGTGTTCCAACGCCGTCACCGTGGGCTCGTGGTCGCCTGACAGATGGGCCGGCCGGCGGACGACGCGCGCACCGTAATCGGCGGCTACCGAGGCAATGGCATCGTCGTCGGTTGACACTATAACCTCGCCCACCAGATCGCGGTGACGCATTGCATACTGAATGCTGTGCGCAATAAGCGGAAGTCCCGCCAGCGGTAAGATATTTTTACCCGGAAGCCGCTTTGAGCCGCCGCGCGCCGGAATGATACAGATGGTGTCCATAGTGTCGTGGTAAAAATAACAATTTGACACCTAATTGCGGGCGCTTTACGGGCTAAAGTCCTATCGCAATAAAAAATAGCCCTTGCCTGTCAGCGCAAATGATGCCTTGGCTACCCAGAACCGGATCCACTGCCAGAAAATCCTGGCCGAATTGACGTGCAACCGCCTTAACGTCTGCAAAAGCAATCCGTGTTCATCGGCAGTTGACACAAACGGAAGGTACTTGACCATCCGCCAAAAATAAAAGACCTTGACTTTTTGCGTCAACTTGCCCTGAGCTTCCAGTTGTGCAAAAATGCCATCCATAGCTACCAGGTGCGACATTTTAAGCGGCCGGCGGCGATTGATGTTGGTCGTAATGTTGTCCGGATGCGATCGGCACAGCGTCAGGTAATGGTCGCAAAGCGCCAGTTGCGGGTCGAGCATCAGCATCCGGATGTGAAAATCCCTGTCCTGACCGGAAAAAAGCGCTTCGTTAAAAAGCAATTTGCCCGTCAGGTAACTTTTGCGCCACATCACATCGGGCAAAAACCAGGTGGTGTTGATCAGCAAAAAATCTTCAAGAATAGTATCAGTCAGCTTGGTGCGGTTTTCGCGAAAGACAATGTTCGACGGACTTCCGGAAAAAACCATCCGCTTGGAAATGACGGCATCGGCCTGCGGATGACTAAAAAAGCACGCCACTTTTTGCGCGATAAAATCAGGAGTCATCAAGTCGTCGCTGTCAAACCAGTTGACGAGATCGCCGGTTGATTGCTCAAAGCCAAAATTCCGCGCGGCATTACCTCCGCCTTTTCGGTTTTCCGGGCGTACAAAAACCTTGAACCGATTGTCCCGCAGTGCAAATTCTTGCGCAGCCTCTACTGATCCGTCGCCTGATCCGTCGTCGACAACAACACATTCCCAGTTTTGCCAGGTTTGGGCCAATACACTCTCCAGCGTTTCGACTATCAGCCGCTCGCGGTTGTATACGGGAATAATGATGGAAACCTTGATCATTTTACTTTGTGCAGCAGGGTTTCATCAAATTCACCTTCAAATAAAAATTTGTTTTCCCTAATTTTTTCTTCAGGCCATGTCCACCATTCCAATTGCAGCAGTTGGTCTACAACATTTTCTTCAAAACGGCGTCCGATTACACGTGCCGGCGCGCCTGCAACAATCGCATACGGCGGAACTTCGCCCGTCACCACACTGTTGGCTGCCACAACGGCGCCGGTCCCAATGTTTACGCCGCCCAGAATTACGGCATGTGCGCCAATCCAGACATCGTGCCCCACGCGGGTTTCGCCCTTGGAGGTTTTTTCATTTGGCCAGCGCTCGTTAAAGAAATTCTTGCCCATAAAATAAGTCGACAATTTGCGGTGATTGTGCCCAAAAGTCTGAAAGGTGGTACCGCGGCCAATGGAGCAAAAATTACCGATAGCAACAGGCGCCTCCGGAATGCTGTGAACGCTGAGTCCGGGACCCCAAAGCGAGCTGTACCGCCCGATTTCAAGTGGGCCAAAAACCTCGACTTCCGATAGTCGGCAGTGCTCGCCGCACGACACGTCTCCGTTAAAACGGCAATCGCCTACAATGGAATGGGCCCCAATGAGGATTTGGCCGTTGAGCACGCTGTTATTGACTGTGGTGTGGGCGCTTAGCGTGGTTGCGTTGCCAATGACACTGCCCGAAACCTGTGCCGAGGCGTCAACCCTTGACGTAACGCCAAAGATGTTGGCCTTGCGCAAACGTCGGTTAAATGTGGCTAAAAGTTTATCGATTCTGAACATATGGGTTGACTGCATGAGCCGCTGGGGCAAGCGTTCCTATAGCGGAGAGCTTTGCTGACAAATGTAAAAAACTTGTAGCAAAGTCAGGGCTTGAAATGTCCAGATAGACTGCGGCGCCGCGGGCCAGGATTTCCGGGAACGACGAAAGCGAGGTAGGATGCAGCAAAATGGTAGGCGTACCCAGTTGCGCGGCCTCAATCACCGACCCTGAAAAGTGCGTCAGATGCAGTGATGCATGGGTTAGAAGCAGCGGCAAGGGATCATTGGTCCCGTTGTCGAGGTTGATCTTATCGGCAATGCCAAGTTTTGACAGATATTCCCTGATCGAATGCATGTCCTTTAGTTGTCGGGGATGAAGCCTGATGTACCAGGTACGCGCGTCCTGTTTGATGACACTTATCATTTGCGGCGGGAAAAGCATCTCCAGGGTGAGCGGGGCGGTTTGCAAGGTGTATAAAACAAACCCTTTTTCAGGATAATCAACGCTGCGGCCGCGCCAGTATTCAACCCAAGGATTCCCCGTAACCTCAACGCGGTAAAGCGGGTTTCGTGCAGTCCATTGACGCATCACCCCGGCCGTCCCGTCATCCCAGCACCAAAAAGTACGCGGAAGCACGTCGTATCCGGTAGCCGGCAGGTTGTTCCAATTCCCGTAGCAAAGGTGAATATCAGTTTGCGGACCGTGCTGGAGTTCGGCGGTGGGAATGCCCAGTCGGTTGGCAGCGGCAATCATCGCATAGGCATCGCGCGAGCCGTAATAGCAAAGAATGGCCACTTTTTCAGGCTGGATCCGCTTCCAGAGTTTTGTAAAAAAACGCATCCGCGGATGGAAATCATACCGCATAAAGCGGATTAGGCTTTTGGGCGTGAAGACCTTGGCAAACGGTTGTGTAAGCGGATTTTGATCCAAAACCTCCAGAAATTCCCGATAGCCTGACAGATCATACTCCAACTTGGCGCCAAAACTCCTGGCCAGATAAAGGTAACCCTCAAGCAAAAGCGGATAGCGTAAAATATTTTCCTGGCGGTACCGCCCGTCGGGCGCCGACGAATCATACAACAAAACCGCCGATTCGCCTGCCAGTTTTTCATCTTTTAACCAGGGATCAAAAAAACGGTTAAAGCGCAAGCCCTCGTGGTTGACATAGTGCGCATCGGCCGAGGCAAAGACATACTTTTTATGACGGTTGGGCAGTCCCGCACGATAAAATCCCGCCGACGCCAAACCGCGCAAGTGATCGCGCCAGCCAAGACGCCTGATATCAATTCCAACTATATGGCTCGTCTGCTTTTCAAGCCTGTCAATCAGGTAGAAAAAAAGCCGGATACGGATAACCGGCCACAGATGCAGTCCGCCGCACGTCCAGTTGTTTACGGGAAACTGCTGCTCGAGCCCTAGAATAAAAGCTTTGATGTCATCCCGATTTGTCATCGGTAGGAGAGAATGACGGCCTCCAGTAGATTCGGGCCAAGAATGGTCTCGACAAATTCGCGAAACGCGCCCTCGCCTCCGCGCAGTCGGGTAACAATCGTTACCTTGTCCTGAATATAGGACGATGCGTTGGCCGGCGCGCCGCTGATGCCTACTTTTTCCAACAGGGCTAAATCAGTAATGTCGTCACCGATGTAGGCCACTTCGCGCAGGCTGATGCCAAGCTTGTCGCAAAGGGTTTGGGCACATTCAACTTTGTTTGCAACGCCCTGAAACAAGTGCTCAATGCGCAACTTGGCCGCACGGCGTTTCATGATTTTGGTGTCCTCACCGGTAATGATGCCTACCGGAATCCCAAGGTGTCGGCAAAACAAAACGCCGGCACTGTCGGAGGTATTGAACTTTTTCCACTCGTTGCCGGTTTGATCGTAATACATGCCGCCGTCGGTCCAGACGCCGTCGATATCGGTTAAAACCAGTTTGGGAAGTGAAAAGTTGTTATTCAAAGCTCGAAGGATAAATGATTTCATTGGCCGGTACGTCCTGTGTCAGGCGCTTGCCAAGCATGGCATGTCGGTCGGCCCATCTGATTCCGTCGCCGGGCGATAGCAGGTGAAGGTCGTCCTCGGTAAGGAGGTGTCCTTTTTTCAGATCAGTTTTGCTGGCTACCGATCGCTCGAGTTTTACCCGCGCTTGTTGTACGGCGGGCTCAACAAAAAGTTCCTCGCGGCCCAGGCTCATCTCAAAAAGCCTGATGTCGCGCACCATCCTGCTCAATCCGTCGGGCCCCAGTGATCCGGCCTGATCGGTTCCTTTCATGCGCCGGTCGAGGGTGATGTGTTTTTCAATGATTTTCGCGCCCATGGCCACAGCAGCCAGCGGAGTAGCTATTCCTATGGTGTGGTCAGAGAATCCAATGGTATACTGCGGATAGTGTTTTTGCAGAAATCTGATGGTGTTGAGATTGACGTTTTCCGGCCGCGTGGGATACTCGGAAACGCAATGCAAAATTGAAATGTCGCTGTGATGACGGGTGATGGCATCCAGTGCGTCGTCGAGCTCCTTTTGACCCGCCATCCCGGTGGACAGGATAATGGGAATCCGTGTTTCGGCCAGGGCGTCAAGCAAAGGCAGATTGGTCAGGTCGCGGCTGGCTACCTTGAGTCTGTCGGGCGTGAAAAGCTTGAGCAGCGACAGGCACCCGACGGCACAGAGCGTCTCGACAAATTCAAAACCCAGGTTTTTGGCGTAAACGTAACACTCGTGGTGCTGCTCGTCTGACAATTCCAGAAACGCGCGGTGTTCGCCATAGGTTTTTCCAAATGAATGGCGGCTTTCATACGGACGTTGCATCTGCGAGGCCGAAAGCTCAGTCCTTAGATCGCGCTTGGTGAGTTTGACAGCGTCCATGGGTTTGAGCTCAAGGTCAAAAAGGTCGTCGCGAACCGGCCGCGCCACCATGTCCATGAGCACTTTGGCCAAGTCGACCGATCCGTTGTGGTTTTGTCCTATTTCACCAATGATATACGTCATTTTGAATACTTTTCAATGTTTTTGGCCATTTGGTCGCTTAGTTTTTCGTCGCTTAAGACCAGATTGACCAATTCCCGCAAATCAGGCCGGGCGGCATACAATTGCAAGGCGAGCGCAAAATCGTTTTCATCGTCAACCGTGAGGCGCAAAAACCGGTGCTTGTTAATCCAATCCGGAATCTGGATAAACCGGCAGTCAAATAGCCCTGACGAATATACAAAATTTGTCACATGCTCCCGGTAGCACATGTCCTGCGTTTGACGCGCCACGTCGTGAAGGGCGGAGGTTTTGACTACCTCGGTAAAAAATCCGTAATGGGTTTTGATCGACGGTGTGTCGCCATCGGCAAAGCTCCAGTAATCCGCCTCTGGAGATGCATCGGCAAATGTGATCAGCTCCTGTAAAAACTGCATGTCTAGGAAAGGGTTGTCGGCACAAACGCGAACAATCCTATCAAAACCAAACCCATCGGCGGCAGCCAAAAAACGCTCCAGTACGTCGAGTTCACTCCCGCGAAAAACAGGAATTTCAAGGCTTTGTGCATAGGCAGCGATGGCGTCGTCATCTGGATGGGTCGAGGTGCAGATGACAACGTCGAGATGTGGAAAACTTTTTAGGACTTTACCGGCAATTACGCCCAGGATGGTCGAACCGCAAAACGGCAAAAGCACCTTGCCCGGCAGCCTTGTCGACCGCATTCGGGCCTGAATGAGCACGCCGGTTTTCATGGTTGCGCAAAAATGGCAATAGACGATTCCTGAATAAATCCTTTGGGACGGTTAAGCACGCCACTGTTCCAGTAGTCACCGCGCGCTACCGATATGCGTTTGGCATCGGCAAGATACTCGATGGTTTGGTGCGGCGCCAAGAACGACGGTTTTTCACTGATCATATACGAAAGCGTATAATGACCCTCGCGGAATTGCAGCCTGGGAATGTCAATCTCGATAAATCCGCTGTCCGGAAGACTGGAAAATTGGGTGCCCTGTTCGTCGGTGGCGATGGTGGTGACCAAATCTTCGCTCTCGTTTTTAAACTGAACGACCATGGTAAGTTGGTTCAGGTTAACGGGCTGGCCGGAGCGGTTGTAATGAAAGCGGATGCGACACGGTTCGCCGGACGTAAAATCCAGCACCGACGCGCCGCTCTGGTTGACGAGTTCTATGTTGTGGACGCTGAGCTTTCCGTTGCCTTTTTTATCGGTGCGGGACATCAGGTCCAGGTGTTCGTTGGCGGCGGCACGGCTCAGGTAACCGGCAATGGCGGCATCGGCAAGATCGTCGATGACTACTTGTCCGTTTTCGAGCACGATTCCGCGGTTGCAAAGGTTGCGCACGGCGGCCATGTTGTGGCTGACAAACAAAAGGGTACGCCCCTCGCCTTTTGAGATGTCGTTCATTTTGCCAAGACATTTTTTCTGGAACTCGGCGTCGCCTACGGCCAGCACTTCGTCAACAATGAGAATTTCGCTCTCAAGGTGAGCGGCCACGGCAAACGCCAGGCGAACGTACATGCCGGAAGAATAGCGCTTGACCGGCGTATCGATATAGCGTTCAACGCCTGAAAAAGCGATGATTTCATCCAGCTTCTTTGTGATTTCGCGCTTTCGCATACCAAGGATGGCACCGTTAAGGTAGATGTTCTCGCGGCCGGTAAGTTCAGGATGAAAACCGGTGCCCACTTCCAAGAGGCTGGCGATTCGGCCTTTTACTTTGATCTGACCTGCCGTTGGGCCGGTAACGCGCGAAAGCAGTTTGAGCAATGTGCTTTTTCCGGCGCCGTTTTTACCGATGATGCCTACCGCGTCGCCTTGTTCGACCTGAAAGTTGATGTCGCGCAATGACCAGACGATGTCGCTGGTGCCTTTGACGCTGCGGTCATTGGTCTCGCCTATCTTTAAAAAGGGATCTTCCTTTCCTAGAATACGCGTTGTCCAGAACCGCTCCAGATCGCGCGAGAGCGTACCGGTACCTATCTGCCCGATTTGGTAAGCTTTAGAAAGGTTTTCGACTTTTATGACGGGTTGGCTCATCAGATGGTATCTACGAAATTCTTTTCGGTCTTGTTAAAAATCACTACGCCCAATACCATGATGACAACGGTCACCGCCGCTGAATAACCAAGGCTGAACAGGGTAAACTCGCCCTTGCCCAAAAACGCAAAACGAAAGGCTTCAATGATTCCCGTCATCGGGTTGAGTTCTATCAGCCACGCGTATTCGCTGAATTTTTCGCGGGCCACGCTTAGCGGATAAATAACCGTTGTGGCATACATCAGCAGCTGCACGCCAAAAGTGACTAAAAAGGTTAGGTCTTTGTACTTGGTGGTCACGGCGGTGATGATCAGTCCCAGACCCAAACCCAGGAGTGCCATCAGCAAAACCAGCAACGGAAAAAACAGCAGCCCGTAGCTTGGACTAAAATTGGCGCCGTTGATTCCCATAAAAACCATGGCGCCTATCAGCAGTAAAAGCTGTACGCCAAACCGCACCAGATTGCTCACAACAATGCTGAGTGGCATGATGAGCCGCGGGAAATATACCTTGCCAAAAAGGTTGGTGTTGTCTTTAAAAACCGTGCTGGTCTTGGTAAGGCAGTCGGCAAAATAGTTCCAGGCGGTGATGCCCGAAAGGTAAAACAGCACCTGCGGAAGTCCGTCGGTACCGATGCCGGCCAAGTTGCCAAAAACAAAGGTAAAAACAAGCGTGGTAAAGACGGGCTGGATAAAAAACCAAAGCGGACCTAAAACGGTTTGTTTGTAAAAACTAACAAAATCGCGTTTTACAAACATGGCCAGCAAATCCCGGTAACGCCATACATCGCGGAGTTTAAGGTCAAACAGCGACGTTTGCCGCGTGATGACCATGTCCCATTGCTGGCCGGATTGGGTGTCGTTCATTGCATTTGTATTCCGGGCAAATATAACGATTTGGATAAGAAGAGCTAAACAATTTCCGGGTGCAATTGCATGCAAATGTGTACTTTTACATCATTAATTTTCCTTGGTTTGCTTACGGTTTTTAAACGACGGACTTACTTGCGCGACCTGATTCCGGCAGGCCACATCGATATACATTCGCACCTTTTGCCGGGCATTGACGACGGCGCCAAAACAATTGATGACACGCGCGAACTGATTGCGGGAATGCAGGCTTTGGGTTATGAGCAGTTTGTGACCACGCCACATATCATGACGGGCGTCTGGGAAAACACCCCGCAGGTTATAACCTCCAAATTGGATCAAGTGTCTGCGGAGATTCCGGGTGTTAAACTTCGGGCAGCCGCCGAATACATGATTGACAGCAACTTCTCGGCGCTTTTCCAAGAGCGTCAATTGTTGCCCATTGCGCAAAATTACGTGCTGGTAGAAATGTCGTACATCAACCCGCCGCTGCAATTGTTTGAGATTCTTTTTGACCTTCAGGTAGCGGGTTACACGCCGGTGTTGGCACATCCCGAGCGCTATGCGTTTTATCAGGAGGACTTTGCGGCCTATGAAAAACTTAAGCATGCCGGATGTATTTTTCAGCTTAATCTGTTGTCGACCGTAGGCTATTACGGTCCGGCCGTAGCCAAAGCCGCTGAAAAGCTCCTTAAAAAAGGATTGTTTGACGTTGCCGGATCAGACGTGCATCACACGCGGCATCTGGCGTCGTTTGACAAAAAAGTGCTCCTAAAGGATTTGGCTCCGCTCAAGACGGCTATCGAGGGTACGCAGCGATTTCGCGATTAAGCCTTTTTCTTGAAAATGGTTTTGTACCAAGGCTCTTTCTCGACGTCCTGACCATAGCCGTAGCCATAGCCGTATCCGTAGCCATAGCCATAGCCATAACCGTAAGGCTTGCCCCATAGCGTATCGTTGAGGACAATCGACATGTTGGGCAGTTTCTTTTCACGGTAAAACGTATCGGCTATTTTAAGCATGCGTTTATCGAGATAATTGGCGCGCATCACATAGATAAAGGCATCGGCGTTGCGGGCTATCAAAAGGGTATCGGTAACCACACTCACCGGCGCGGTATCGACGATGATGTAATCAAACTTGGTTTTAAGCTGTGCAAAGAGTTCCTCCATGCGCGGATTCATCAACAGTTCTACCGGGTTTGGCGGAATCACGCCCGATGGCAAAACATAAAGGCTGTCGTGACCTTCTATCGGCACAATATACTGATCGATATCGTTGTCCTTTTGCGACAAATAGTTGGTAAGGCCTTTGCTTGGAAGCTTTACGTAACGATCAATTTTTGGGTTTCGGATGTCAAGCCCTACCAGCAAAACCTTTTTTTGTGACAAGGCAATCGTGGTGGCCAGGTTGACCGCAACAAAGGTCTTGCCTTCCTTGGGCAACGTCGAGGTGACAAAAATGCTTTTGGCTTGTCCGTCAGGGACTTGTGTCAGCAGAAACTCCAGGTTGGTTCGGACAATGCGGATGGCCTCGGCCGATGACGAACGGCTGTTGGTGTTGATGATTTCATCCTTGGATTCAGATTTTGGAATATCGCCCAAAAACGGAACCGACAACTTTTGTTCGATGTCGTGCCTGCTTTTAACCTTGGTGTCCAGCATTTCCCTACCGTAAAGCACGCCGGCCGGCAACAATAATCCTACGACAAACGCTCCCAGGAAAATGATGCCCCGGTTTGGTGAAATAGGGGTTGCCGATGACCGCGCCGAGTCGACCACTTTTGCGTTTGGCGGCGTCACAGCCAGCGAGATGGCAATCTCCTCACGCTTTTGCAACAAATACAAAAACAGCGATTCCTTGATTTGCTGCTGACGGGCCACATCGCGGAACTGTCGGCTCTGGCTTGGAACCTGTGAGATGCGTCCAACATTTTGACGGTTTTGGAATTCCAGATCGCGCTTGCGGATAAGCAAAGAATTGCGCAAGGTTTGAAGGCTGGTGCGAATGTTTTCATTAAGTTCCTCGATTTTTTTGTCGAGGTTGATAATGGTAAGGTTTTTAGGCGTACCCCCTTTTACCACGCGGTTGCGCTCGAGTACCAGGTTGTTGTGTTCTGAAATCAGCGTGGCGGTATTGCCCTCGACGGGAATGATGTTGATAGGCACCAGCTCATCGATTTTGATGGTCTTCATAAAATCGATCATCGAGGCCACGATGCTTAACTGGGTCTCAGTTTCAATCAACTGCTTTTCATACAATGCGGCGTTCTGCAGATACAATCCCGACTCCGACACCACATCCGTCAGACGATTTTCAGTGAGGAACTTCTCAACGTTTTTCTCGACATCCCCAAGCTCGTCGGCTATAAGATCGATACGATGTTTGATGAACTGCTCGGTTTTTTTGGAGATGTAGCTCTTGTCGGCTATAGCCTGTTCGTTGTAAATCGCAATCAGTTTGTCCAGAAAATCCTCGGCCTTATCGCGAACGGGATGCGTCATGGCCAGTTCGACTACACTCGTATTTTTGCCTACAGGCGTAATGTTGAGCTTGCCTCGAAAGGACAGCGCAACGTCTTCCAGCCGGTTAAAATTAACCTTTACGGCAAATTCCAATGGAGAGGGTTTTACTGAATTCCGCTTGACCACCACCTTACAGTAGTCCAGTTGAACCATCGCGCCAAATTTATAGGTTCCCATAGACTGACCGGCCGCCGAAAGCAAATCGTACTGATCTTTGTCGATCGCCTTGACTGTGTAGCTCTTGGGTTTGTCGTAAAACTTATCGGACGGATCAAAAACCTGAAGTTCAATGGGATTGTCTTTGTAAACCTCGACGGTCTTGACCATTCCCTCGGTATAAAATGAAATGTTGTAGTTGAGTTTCTTTACGGTCGACTCAATAAGGGTGTATGACTTGATGATTTCAATCTCATTGTCAACATTGCTCTTCATCCCTTTGGTGAGGCCAAGATCTTCAAAAACCGAAAGTTCGCTTTGCATCCCGCCCTTGCGCTCATCCTTGACCAGAATCATCGACGACGCCCTGAACATGGGTACGGTGTAGCGCAAGTACAAAAAAGCACCGGATAAAAAAACAATGACACTCAACACAAACCATTTCCAGTGCGACAGATACTTTTCAATCTGCTCGCGAAGGTTCATGCTGTCATCGGTCGTTTCTTTTTCCTTATTGTGGGATGGGTGAACTTCCATAAATTATTCGGATTAGCGGGAAAGGATAACAAACAGCGTTGTAAGAACAGAAATACCCGAGAAGATAAGATAAATGTCAGGCCCGATCCTGGAGGTATGAATCTTGGTTTTATTTGGCTCGACATAGATAATGTCATTTTGCTTGAGGTAGTAATACGGCGAGTCAATAAATCCGGCATCGGCCAGGTTGATGCGCGTGTGTTCTTTTTTACCCTCGGTTTCACGGATAAGCAAAATGTTGTCACGCCTGCCGTAAATGGTAAGGTCGCCGGCAAGCCCTAGCGCTTCCAGCAAAGTGATCCGCTCGCCCTGGCTGTTGTAGTTTCCGGGGCGCAATACCTCGCCCAAAACCGAAACTTTATAATTGACAATCCGGAAATTCACCGTAGGATTAACGATGTACTCGCTAAGCATCTTGACCAGTTTTTCCCGCGCTTCAGTTCGCGTAAGCCCGGACAGCTTGACACGGCCTAAAACCGGAAAGTCTATATATCCCTGGTTGTCTATCAGATAAGTGCGGATGTTGCGGTATTCGGAGTCATTTTGCCCCATTTCAGGCAAATTAAACGGGGCGGTAACTTCCTGATTCTCGCCCAAAACCTGAATGGTCAACAGGTCATCGGGCTGCAAGACAGGCTCGTATTGCGTAACCTGCTCATAGGCCTTGTCCTGTATATTATTGGCGTAAACCATTTCCCGGCGCGATCCACAGGATTGGAGTAAAATGGCAAAAAATGCCACAAGCACGAGCCGGCCTGTTAGTTTTAGGTAAATCATAGCGGCAAATATAGGGTTTCGCGGTTAAATATCCAGATTTTGGAACACCGAGTTCATGCTTTTAAACTCGGGGACAATCCTTTTCATTCGCGATACGATTTCTTCCAGTTCATCACTGCAGGCCGATTCGATGAGATCGGCAATACTTTCCTTAAGTGATTCGTAATCATCGGCAACGTCCTCGGCAATCATAATCTTCTCGTTGTGCGTAGGGAGTGTCCGGGACTTGTCATTGAGCAATTCCTCGTACAATTTTTCACCGGGACGCAACCCGATGATTTTAATCTGTATGTCTTTTTCCGGAATATAGCCCGCCAAGCGGATCATTTTACGCGCCAGATCGATAATCTTGACCGGCTTGCCCATGTCGAAAATAAAAATCTCGCCGCCCTGTCCCATGGTTCCTGCTTCGAGTACCAACTGACAGGCCTCGGGAATGGTCATAAAATAGCGTATGATGTCCGGATGCGTAAGCGTTACTGGGCCGCCCTGCTCGATCTGCTTTGAAAACAGCGGAACAATAGAGCCGCTTGATCCGAGTACGTTGCCAAATCGGGTGGTGATAAACTTGGTATTGCTTGCGTTTTTCCCAAATTTATACTGAATGCTTTGCACGTATTTTTCGGCAATCCGCTTGCTGGCGCCCATGACATTGCTGGGATTGACGGCCTTGTCGGTAGAAACCATGACAAAGCGCTCGGCGCCGTACTTGCGGGACAAATCAGCCAGATACTTGGTCCCCATCACATTGGTAAACACTGCCTGACACGGGTTGTTTTCCATCATCGGGACGTGTTTATAGGCGGCGGCGTGATACACAACATGCGGACGGAAATCTCGAAAAATCTGCGACAGTGTGTCTTTGTTTCGGATATCGGCCAGCACGGGGCGATATTTTACTTCCGAATCCATAGATGACAATTCGAGCACCAACGAATGTAAAGGCGTTTCGGCCTGATCGAGAATCAGGATTTCCTCTGGCTCAAATCCAACCACCTGACGGGTAATCTCGCTGCCTATGGATCCGGCGGCGCCCGTAATGAGGATGCGTTTGCCTTTGTGGGCACGCGAAATGTTGTCCATGTGCAACTGAATCGGCTTGCGCTCCAAAAGGTCATTGATCTCAAACTTTTTAACGCGGTTTGAAATCTGCGCGGCATCTTCCCAGTCCGTAATCAGCGGAACCGAATATACCTTGATGTTGTATTCCAGACATTCCTCGACCAAGGCGATGGTTTCTTCCTTGGTCAGTCCTTTTTCGGCAATAATGAGCGCCTCGGCTTTCATGGCGCGCAAAATAACGTGGACGCTGCGGGTTTGCGGTACTATCGGCAGGTTGAGAATGCGCTTTGACGATGCCGTCGACTGGTACCTATCGATAAAGCCCCTGAGCCGGAACCGCGGTGGAACCTCAGATTTCAGGGCGTTGGCCACCGATATCGCATTGGCATCGGCACCGTAAATCACGGTTTTAATCAGATTGCCCTCGTCAACCCGGCCCATCAACCTTTCATAGAGGTTCTTGACCATTATCCTAAAGAGGAACAACATCAAAAATGAGATGACATAGCTGATCAAAAGCCCGGTGGTCAGATAAAGTTTCTGACCAAATATGAAATACCAGGAATAGTTGATGGTAATCAGGACGCTGAACGCCGTACTGGTTGACGCCAGCAGTTTTACACCGTCGATAAACGTCGAGTGGCGAATAATGCCCGAGTAAGTTTTGAAAATAAAAAAACATGCCGCATTGACCATGATGATCCAAGCGTAGCGTATCGGCATATTAAACTGCGGCAATACGATAAGGCTCGAGAGAATCACATAGGTGACAATGCTAGCCAGAAAGACGATAAACACATCTATCAGAAATACAATCCATCGGGGTAGGTATCCGATGTTGCGAAAGCGCTTTTCCGAGATTGTGTCCAACAAAACCTTAAAGGCTGATTGACTCACGTCGGGTTTATTTTTTGGTGTTATCACAAATATATCAAAAAAGAGACTAGGATTTTAAAAAAAGGTTCTAAAAACTCCCTCGATCCGCGCCCGGTCATCATCGGTAAGATTAGAACCCGACGGCAGGCACAAACCGCGTTCAAAAAGCGATTCCGAAACCTTGCCGCCATAATACGGACAGTGAGCAAAAACAGGTTGCAGGTGCATAGGCTTCCAAAGTGGGCGCGACTCGATGTTTTGCGCCTCCATCGCCAGCCGGAGTTCTTCACGCGTGCGGCCGGATTCCGGATTGATCAGCACCGATGTCAACCAAAAGTTGGAATAAAAATCCTGCGACGGTCCTGTCTGAAAAGTCACGCCTTGCCTATCCAAAACCCGACGGTAAAACACATTCATTGCGCGCCTTAGGTTCATGTGCGGGTCAAGCACTTCCATCTGTCCGCGGCCAATGCCTGCACAAATGTTGCTCAGCCGGTAGTTGTAGCCAATGTGGCTGTGCTGGTAATGCGGCGCCTGATCGCGGGCCTGGGTTGAAAGAAATACCGCATGCTCTTTTTGCGCAGGTGTCTTGCAAACCAGCGCACCTCCGCCCGAGGTTGTGATGATTTTGTTTCCGTTAAACGACAGTATGCTGATGTCGCCCAGGGTTCCGCACTTTTGACCTTTGTAGGTGCTGCCCAAAGCTTCGGCGCTGTCTTCCAGCACGGGAATTTCATATCGCTTGGCCACTTGCATGATTTCGTCGTGCAGATACGGCATTCCGTACAAATGCACGGCTATGATGGCCTTTGGCTTTTTGCCTTTGGCGATGCGATCCTCAATAGCTTCTTCCAGCGCCTGCGGACACATGTTCCAGGTTGCCGCTTCTGAATCGACAAAAACAGGCGTTGCGCCCTGATACACTATAGGATTGGCCGATGCCGAAAATGTAAAACTCTGACAGATGACCTCATCACCCGGACCCACGCCCAGCATGATCAGTCCCAAATGAATGGCGGACGTCCCGGAAGCGAGCGCCGCCACATGAACCTCGCCGCCCAGATAGCGCTCCAAATCAGCCTCAAAACCGGATACGTTTGGACCCAGCGGCGCCACCCAGTTGGTGTCAAAAGCCTGGTTGACAAAATGCTGTTCGCGTCCGCCCATGTGTGGCGAGGACAGCCAAATTTTACTGTTGTGCATAATCTGGTAACTTAAATAAAACCCAATCAGTTTGGAGGATTGGAATTTCGTGAAACAAATTAGATTTCCACTGCCGGTATTGCAGTGACGTTTTGGAAACCGCTACATGCGTGGCGCCTATTTTACGCGCCGCGGGGAGTAGGCTTTCCGGTTCGTACCGATCAAAGAAATAAACCGGCAAGGGGCTGGCCGCATACCCAAAACCAAGGCCTTGCCCGGATTTGTACTGACACAGGAATCCGCCAGCCTTAACGCCCTGCAGCGCCTTGGCAACGCCTGCAATCATTTGATGCTCTTGCAGCGACTGAACCCTGAGTTGCCGCCCGATTACCAGACTGACCTGCAAGGCAACCCCTACTAAGGCTGTTTTGAGCCCTGTCTTCCTGCCCCATGAAGCCTTGCGCAACAGGTAAATGTTACCAAAAAACAAGGCAGGCATCACAGCGGCAGCGTAACTGTATTGGTTGTAAAACAAAATGATGGTGGCCAGGTGGATGCCTGTAAGGAGCATCAGCGAAAAACGCATCCTGGAATCAAGATCACGCCGCAAAAGCACGATTAAAAGTGCGGGAAACATCAGCGTCACCAGATAAAACATCATCGTATTTGACAAACTGGTCACCTCTAACTGAACCACTAATGCGTCCCAGGCCTTGTTTAAAGCCACGCCCGCCAATTCACCCAGTGTTACCGCGCTGTTGTCATAAGAGTCAAAAAAAGCTCCCATATTGCTCCCGCCCTGCTCGTTGAGCAAAATGATATCGCGGATTGACGGCGACTTGACCAGGTGGTCGGGAAACAACATCGGCGCAAGCCAAACCATCATTAGGGTAACTCCCGCAAACGCCAACGTGGGCAAAAGTGCTTTTTTGCGTTGCGTCCAGACAAAAAGTACCATCATGGCCGGAATGAGCAAAAGGTAATTTGAGCGTTGCCAAATCAGGATTCCGCATAAAATAGCCAGTAAAAAGGCATTGGGAACCGTCAGTGCCTTGCGGGCCGCCATGAGCATGATGCCCGAGAGTAACATCATTACAAAAACTTCAGGCAACGCTTGGGTAACCAGGTAAAAATTAAAAGGAAAAAACAGGAAAAGGGCCGTAAACCAAAAGGTGTTGGCCGGCGTCAGGCTCAGGGCACGGGCAATGAGTTGTGCCGATGCAAATACAGCCAGTATGTTAAAAATCAACCAGGCGTAATGTCCGTTGCCCACCACAGCCGCAAAGGGCAAAACCAGATACGTAGCAGGTTTGTTCTGAACCCACGGCCGCGGAAGCTTGCGCACATCATCAGGCATCGAATGCGGAAAGATGGAATTGGTCTTAAAGGCGCCGTCACCCATCACAACGCGCTCGACATCGCCCACATACCAATACTGATCAGATCCGCGCAGGTTTGGACTGGCCCAAAACACCACAAAGGTGTAAATCAGCACCAATAAACCATACAGAAGCGCTTGGGGTAAACGCTGATCAGGAAATATCTGTTTCATGGTATGCGGAACTAAATCTGAGCCAACAGTTCCGACAGTCGTTGTATTTTACTCGAAGGTAAATATACTAAATCTTTGTTAAAATCCTGTTTGTGGATGTTGCGACCGGCATCCATAAGGCATATGGTTTTCCATCCCAGTTGGTTAGGCGCAATAAAATCTTTGTTGACATTGTCGCTGACGTAAAAATATTCACCGGGACCAAACTCGTGAAAAGCCTCAAAATTACGCAGGTCGGGCTTTGTAGAGCCAAACTCTTCAGATATGACAATCTTGTCGAACAAATCTTCAATACCCAACGCCCGTATTTTATTGCGCTGCGTGACCGAATAGCCGTCGGTAATCAAACCCGTGCGGTAACCTCTCGCCCGGATTTCCTCCAAAATCGTCTTAACCTCCCGATAGTCGTCAAAATCGGGAAAGTGATATCGGTACACGCGCTTTAAATCGTCCTTTTCCAAAAACGGATACGCCTCACAAAGCATGGCAAAGACGTCGCCCTTTTCTCGATAGCACTTCATCATGCTTTCAAAAACACCGGGATCATCCGGATTTGCAAGCGCCGAAATCTCCTTAAAAGCGCTTTCCAGATAAGCCATTTCCGGAACCAGCGTATCGTCAAGGTCAAAGACAATTACCTTCATATCACAAAATCTTTCACCAAAACCTCATCGTCATAGCGCAGCATCATCAGGTTTTGTTGCCAATCGTGGCTTTCGCCGATGGGTTTGTGCTGTAAATATTCCTCTATCAGCCATTTAGGGAAGTTTCCGCCGGCCAGGTAGCTCAGGGGATATCCGCCGCCAAAACGCGGATTAATCTCAATCCCATACAGTTTTCCGGTCGTCTGATGCACAAAAACCTGAAACGTGATACAGCCGCGGAACCCTTTGATGCGGGCCATCTTTTTCCACAGATCGTCTACAAAATCTGGCCTTTGCGTCACGGCCTTGTTCACCTCGCCATCGCGAACCTCGATGCGCCTGCGCGGAATGAAACACTTTAGATTTCCGTCCTTGTCGTAGTACAAATCGATGGTAAACTCAATGTGCTGCTTGTGGTCCAGATATTCCAGAAACATCAGCTTTGGGTTGTTCAACTGATAATCCGTCAGTTCTGATTCGTCGTGCACCACAAAGTTGTCAACGCTCCGGCTGCCGTCAAAGGGTTTGATATACATCGGAAAACGAAAGTTTTGCTTGTCGTATTCGCGGGCTGTGCCAATGCCGTGCTGCTCAAAAAACTGGTGGGTCTTGCGCTTGTCCCTAAAAATGGCCACGGTTTCCGGATCGGATATCACCACCTCGATCCCGTGACGGGCAAATTCTTCGCGGTGACGGGCCAAAAGCAGCAGTTCAGTGTCAATGGTCGGAACCACCAATCGGATTCCACGCTCCAGACATTGCTGCAACAGCATTTCAATATATCCATTAGCCGTAACCCGCGGCACGGCAAAACAATCGTCGGCAACCTGGCACGCAGCCGAGAATTGCGGATTGGCATCGGAGGCGATTACCTTTCCGGCGGGAAAAATCAGGGAAAGTTCGGTTTTAAAAAATCGCACAAGCGACACGCGCCGCCCTGCTGAACTGATCAGTACATTCATTAATTGTATCCGTTAAAAGGTTCGGTTGACGCGGCATTTGCGGGGTTGATACCCTCGCTTTTAAGGACTTTTTTTACCGTCATCAGCAAAATTTTCACGTCGAGCGCAAAACTTATGTTGTCAACATACCAGACATCGAGTTCAAACTTTCGATCCCACGAAATCGCATTGCGTCCGTTTACCTGTGCCCATCCCGTAATACCCGGTTTTACCTCGTGCCGGCGCTTTTGAAAATCGTTGTACAAGTGGAGGTAATCGGGCAAAAGCGGCCTTGGTCCAATCAGGCTCATCTGTCCGGTCAGCACATTAAAAAGTTGCGGAATTTCATCCAGCGATGTTTTGCGTACAAAAGCCCCCATCGCAGTCAGGCGTTGCTCATCGGGCAGGAGTTTGCCGCTTTCATCGCGCTTGTCATTCATGGTCTTGAACTTGAAAATCCTGAAGATCTTGCCGTTTTTGCCCGGACGCCGCTGGATAAAAAAGGGCTTGCCATGGTTTTGGACCAACAGCACGGCCGTAACAACCAGCAAAACCGGAAACGTCAGCAGGATTCCTACCAGGCTGGCCACAAAGTCGATCATCCGTTTAAAGAAGTTTTGGTACACTATTCCAGGTTTTGGTATTCGTCGAGAATGGCCTGCCACACCACGCTTTGTTCAAACCGCGATACGATTTGCGCTCGGGCCACGCTCTTCATCGAGGCGTATTGTGAGGGATTTTCCAGCAGCTGCTCCATCGCCTTAAAAATAGCCATTTCATCCTTCACCGGTATGATGATACCGTTAATTTCGTGGCTGATGATTTCATTGCAGCCATTGATATCGGTGACGATTGACGGCAAGCCCATCGCACCCGCCTGCAACACCACATTGGGAAATCCCTCGCGGTAAGTAGGTAAGACCAACGCATCTGACACGGCCAGAAAAGGACGGACATCCTGACGGAATCCGGTGGCAATGACGTTGGGCAAGTTTTGTATCAGCCTCAGGGTTTCGGGCAAAAGCGGATCCAGGTCTGCTTCGTAATCGCCTACCAGCAAAAGTTTCACCTGCGCATGGCGTTGCAAAAGTCTTTCAAAGGCAGCCATCAGCTCGTTGACGCCCTTATCGCCTACCAGCCTGCCGACAAAAACAAACACAAAATCGCCGGGATTTATCTGGTGTTCGCTTTTGATGGCATCTAGTTGGTTTGCTGAAAAACAATCGACGGAAAAGTGTGCCGTATCAATTCCGTTCGAACTTCCGTTGCCCAGCACTTTTACCTTTGATGCACTTGCATACCGATTTTTCAGGATGATGTCCCGCAAACCGGATGAATTGGGATACACTCGGGTAGCGCAGGCATAAGTAACCTTTTCTACCGCGTCCAAAAGCATGCGGCGGGCGCCACGGGCCTCGAGCAGCGGAAGGCCGGCCACGGTGTGCAGGCGGTGTCTGACGCCGGACAGCCAAGCCGCCATCATGGCAACGGTCCCTGCTTTTGGCGTATGTGAATGTACGATATGTGGACGCACTTTCTTAAAGTATCGGTACAGTAAAATGACCGTCTTTAAATCCTGAAGCGGCGTAATCCGTCGTGTCATCGGGACTTTAAAAACCTCGACACCTTCCTGTTGCCGCACCTTTTCAAGTCCGGCATCGTCAGACGAAATGGCAATTACCCGGTAATGGTTGCTCATAAAATGCAGTTGTCCGTGCAGGAGCTTTTCCAGCGATATGGGAACGGTAGTGATGCGGACGAGCGTTGGTTTAGGGTTCATAAAGCTGCTGATACTGTTGTACCGTGTTTTTGATGTCGTATTGAGACGCGCGTTCCAGACATGCGGCGGCAACCTCCTGGCGGTATTCAGGGTCGCTGATCAAACTCTGGATGGCGCCGGCAAAACTTTCGGGGCTGCCGGGCGTAAACAACAGTCCGGCGCCTGCCGTTATGGAAGCAAGCCCTGGTGCCTGGGCTGCAACAAACGCTCGCGAGGCCATCCCCTCCAGGCTGGAAAGCGAAAGACCTTCGTAATGTGATGAAAGCACTACGATGTCGGCGGTTTTTAAGAGCTGCGGAACATCCATCCGGTTGTCCAAAAATCGAACGCGGCTGTCCAGACCCAGACGGGCAACTTCTATTTTCACTTGGTCCTGTAACGGCCCCGTTCCCACCAAGAGCAGCGAAACGTCTGCGGGCAAAAGCGCAAGACCGCGCACCACGGTGAGTTGGTCTTTTGGATATCTGAAACTCGACACCTGAATTAAAATCGGTCCGCCCTGTTTAAAAAAAGATTCGCGAGCATACGGTTTTGCCTGGGTAAAGCGTTGCAGCCGGATGCCATTGGCGATGCACAAAAACCGCGAATCAGGATAGCCAAGGTGCTTTTGCAGATTGTCCTGAACCTGGGGCGATATCGCAACGATTTTGTGATAGGCGCGATAAAAAAGACGGTCGGCAATTTTAAAATACCATTTGTTGCGACGGTTGTTGCTGGTGCTGTGTTCCGTATAGATGAATTTTGCGCGCGAGCCCGACAGCCATTTGGCCATGGCCACCCAGTAAAGGGCCGGAAACAAGTGAACGTGTACCGCGTCATAGCGCCGCAAGTACCGCATTATCTTAAATATCAACAGCGGATTGTATACACTGCCCATTCCCAAACTAAAAACTTTCCCGGCGGTGTGTTCCTTTAAATCGCGCAAAAGCGGTGTGTCGGGTTGTCGCAAGTACAAGACGTCGGTGGTGCAACCCCTTTGATTTAAAATCACGGCCAGGTCGGCTACAAGCTTTTCGGCTCCGCCCATTTCCGGACTGTTGATGATTTGCAGAACCTTTGCCATCAATTATTTAGATTTTGCCCAAATGTAGGCGTGTAAAACCAATCCTGCCGGGAGCGCGAGCAGTGTCAGCAGTTTTCTTGGATTGCCCTTAAACGGATTCCTTCCGGCAAAAACAGCCGACGACACCAAGTGCATGGCGCGGGTAAACGCGTATTTTGTGTTTGGAGCGTGCGCCAGCTCGACCAATCGCGAATAAAAGAAACCATTGGGACTTTTGCGGTACTGTTTAAAGATGTTGCGCGACGAACCGTCGGGCAGATACTCCACTACGCATAAAACCTTGTTGAGGCATAAAAAATCCCAGTCTTTGTCGATGAGTTTATAAAGCGTCCCCAGCGGAACGAGTTTCTCATTGGGATACTCGGGATAAGGCGGATACTTTTTGACCACATCGGTAACCAAAACTACTTTTTTGTCGCCGGTAACTCCGTGTTTAAAATACAAATCATTGAGTTTGGCGCGGGTAATGTTTTCCGGAATTTTGGTTCCGACGAGCTTTCCGTCCTTGTAGGCATCCAGACCGATGATCCCCGCCAAACGTCCGGGATTGGCCGGATCCCAGGCCGTTACGATGGCATCGACCGCATCATCTGGCATAAAATCGTCTGAATCGATACAAGTGTTAAGCGGCGTATCAATAAGTTTGTAGGCTGCGTTGTGACCGGTATGCATACCGCCGTTTGGCTTTTGATGGTAGCGAATCTCAACCTGGCCTTCGCGCTGCCATCGGGCCACCAATTCAGACGTATTGTCGGTAGAGCCATCGTCTATAATAAGCCACAAAAAGTCACGGCTGGTTTGGCGACAAAGACTTTCATAGAGTTGCCCGAGGCAAAAAGCGCGGTTATAGGTGGGCGTGAATACGGTTAAGGTTTTCATCAGATACGCGGCAATATATAGTTGAGGACGTAGGTCACCATAAAATAACCAAAAAGCAATCGGGCCACGATGGTGTGCTGCTTGTTAAAAAACTGCATTTTAAGGTACGGATAAATGATAAGCGCGCCCAGAATAAACCAGGATAGATAGGCGAATCGGTTAGAGAATGCCGCGCGGATTACCAGAATCCAGAAGGCGTTGGTAATCAAATAAAAAATGTAGATCCGGGTGTACAGATTGTCTTCAAATTTCTTTTTGATGATAAAATACCATCCGACAAAAACGCCCAGGGCACTGTATAGGATAAAATCCCAACGAAAGCCCGAGCCCGCTTCCGACTGCTGGAAACTATCCTCGGTATCGCCCAGGTATCCCTGCAGACGCTCTTCCTCGCCAAATCCAAAGTTAAGGAAAAACGCTTCCCAGAATCCTCCCAGCGCCCATGATAGCGGAATCGCCATAAACCATCCGGCCAATGCCAGTTTAGGGTTTTTGATTTTATAGGTCACCAGCCAGGCGGCTATAATGATCAAGGCCGACCGGTGGGCCGCAATGGCCAGCAGCACTCCAATTGCAATATACCAGACGCGCCTAAAGGAAATGGCCATCAGGAACATGGATGTTGCGATGCCGTTCCGGATACCGTTCACCCCAAAACCCCAAAAAGAAAATGACAAAACAAGGGCAAAAAAAGCGTAAAACCAGAACGCCTTAAACACGCGCCTGGAAAAAATGTAAAGCGGAACAATATACAAAAGCGCACAAATCAAAAAGAACATCTCCACGGTCATCACCGATGAGGACCACTTCATGAAATAGTGAAAGTAAATGTCCTTTTCAAGAATGACAGCATCTCCAAGGGCATAGTTTTCAAAGGTTGTGGCATACACCCTCATGTCGCCAAAGTACTTTCCGCTGATGGGCCTGAGCCCGATAAAGGCAATGCAAAAAACAAGGACAATCATGCCCAATAATTTCTTGCTTTTAAGGTTGCCCTCGTTGTCAATAGGAGTAGCCGATCCCGCCAAAACTATAAAGCACAACAGCAACAGGACGTTGTAAAAAACGCCGGTGTATGACTCTACAGGGATTAAATTAAACATAGCGGAACTATCTAAAATACGCTTTTTATCTGGTTTGGTTTTTCTTGAACTTGTTCCCCAATGCTACCCACATCGCCATCACCGTCGCCGGGCTAAACCTGGCAACATTCTGCCTTGCGTTTTTGCCAAGTTCCTGTCGCAACAAATCGTTGCCCATCAGTCGCTTGAGTTGATCGGCCAGGGCTTCCACGTCATCGGGCGGCGCCAAAAGACTATCGCCTTGGGTCAGGATGCTTCGCGGGCCGCTGATACAATCAAAGGAGACCACCGGCACTCCGGCCGAAAGCGCTTCGAGCAACACCATCGGAAACGTCTCAAATCGGGAACTCATCACATAAATGGAAGATTCGGCCAATTTTTGCGGGACTTCATCCGTTGCGGGATTGATCCGTGCGTTGCGAAGGCCTAGTTCACTCATTTGCTTTTCCAATGCTTCGCGGTTTTCGCCATGCCCATACACGGCCAGGTTCCAATCGGGAAATTCCGCTTCCAAAATCGACCACGCCTTAAGCAAAAGATCATAGCCCTTTTGATAACTCAGCCGGCCCAGGGAAATCACTTGCTTTTTTCGTTCAACCAGCGGATGTTGTGCCGATGGGTCAAAAAAATTGGGAATGATGAGTCCGTTTTTCCGTTTGTAATGATCGTACTCCGCTTGATTTAAAAATACAATCCCGGTGTACTTGTCTTCAACCCATCTGCGGAGGGGCGCCGCCAACAACTTTTTTATTTTGACAGCCAACGGTGCATTTTGGTAACCCAGCCGGAATCCGTAATACGAGGTGTGATATTCATTAAACGTGGCGTATCCCCTGGCCGCCCACGGCAAGATGTACCGTATAAAACCCAGCGAAATCAAAAACACCGCATCGGGATTAAATGATGTGATGGCGCTTTTTACCTTTTTAAAATCCGTAGGAAATTCCAGTGTTGCGGACGGATTCAGATAACTGGAAAGCGTCCTTCCCTTTACCGACAGATTTTTATGCGTCACTTTTGGGCTGAGCGCAAAAAAAGGCGGACGGCCCTCCTGGCTCGTGGTGAGCAGCAAAACATCGGCGCCCAAAACGTCGGCCCAGTAATTCAACTTTTGAATCAGGATTTTTTCGGCGCCGCCATGCAGGTAAATCTGATCGGTTATGTATAGGATTCTCATGGCTTGATCCTGTCGATGATCCATTGGATGCGCGCCGGACCAAATACGCCCATCGCCTTCATTTTTAATATGTTGCGCCACTTTTTGTGAAACGGTATCCACGATTTGGCAAAATGGTGGATGCAATATGAATTTTGGGTGAGTTCAATCCGTCCGGTTTTGTAGCTCTTTGGGCAAAAGTAATCGTTGGGATAAAACGCCACATAACCCGGGATTTCCTGAAAGCGGTTGTTCATCACAAAACCTTTTTCCTTCATCATCCCGGTGATGATGTTGGTGTTGGAATTGGTGTCCAGCGTCCCGTCATCCTTAACAAACGGCCGACCTTCGTAATACGCCAAAAGATCTTTTACCCACCGGCAGCCTTTTTCGCCGGCCATCAGTCCGGTAGGCACAAAATCGTCATTTTCAAATCCGGAAAACGCTGCGTGATGCAAAAAATCATCCAGCGGCCGCAGCGCCTCGACATCGGTATCCATATAAATCCCGCCCATTTGGTCGATGGCATACAAACGCGCCACGTCCGACACAAAAGCAAACTTTCTATTCTCGAGCGCCTGTTGGGCAAACGGAAATTGTTCGATCGGGAAGTTTGATTCGTCCCAGCGCACGATTTCATAATCAGGCAGGAACTTTTTCCAGGACGCAAGGCACATTTCAGCCAAGGGCGGCAGCGGATTCTGGCCAAACCAGCAATAGTGGATTATTTTTGGGATCATATCCGGCTTGTTAAAAATTGAACGATCCTGTTGTTGGCCTGTCCGTCGCCATACGGATTGTGGGCTTTTGACATGGCTTCATAACGCTTTTGATCATCCAGCAGGTTTAGGGTGTGTTGGCAGATTTCATCGGCATTGGTACCCACCAGAACAACGGTTCCGGCTTTGAGCGCCTCCGGCCTTTCCGTAGTGTCGCGCATCACCAAAACAGGTTTCCCGAGCGATGGTGCTTCTTCCTGAACGCCGCCCGAATCAGTAATGATAAGGTACGACTGCTTCATCATCCAGACAAACGCGGGATAATCCAGCGGTTCGATCAGGTGAATGTTGCGGTGCGACGATAGCAGGCGATTGACCGGCTCCTGAACGTTTGGATTCAGGTGGACAGGATAAACAATCTCGACATCCTCACGCGCGGCCAGGGTTTGCAGTGCCTGGCAAATCTGCAAAAATCCCTCGCCAAAATTCTCGCGGCGATGGCCTGTTACCAGTATGACTTTTTTATCAAAGTTGACCGTAGTCTTGAGTTTTTCGATCACCGGATGGTAAAACTGATCATCCAGTTTGGTTACCGTCCACAAAAGCGAATCGATCACGGTGTTGCCCGTTACCACAATGCTTTGCGAATCGACGTGTTCCTGTTCCAGATTATGCTTTGAAGTCTCAGTTGGCGCAAAGTGAAAATCAGCCAGCCTGCCCGTAATCTGTCGGTTGATTTCTTCCGGAAACGGCGATGTTTTGTTGTAGGTGCGCAATCCGGCCTCGACGTGACCTACGCGGACGCCCCGGTGAAAGGCCGCCCAAGCGCACACACTCGAGGTCGTGGTGTCGCCGTGTACCAGCATCACATCAGGATTTTCCTGAGCCAGAACCGCGTCGATCTTGGTAAAAATCCTGCCGCTGAGTTCGTTGAGTGACTGGTTGGGCTTCATGATGTCGAGGTCAAAATCCGGCTTTACGTCAAAGAACTCCAACACCTGATCCAGCATCTGACGGTGTTGCGCCGTTACACAAACCTTTACGTCAAAATCAGTTTGCTTTAAGGCGTGCACCAGCGAACACATTTTGATTGCCTCAGGCCGGGTTCCAAAACATACCAGTATTTTTTTGCGCATATCAGATGTCTTTTGCAATGAATTCGCGGCATTTTTGCTTTAAAGGCTCAGCCAGCGCGTGGTGTTTTTCCAGATTTTTGACCATGGTCTCGCGGGTAATTTTACCCTGCAAACCAAAGTTGGAAGTATACTCGCCTGTTTTGGCGTTTACGTCGATGCGGTTAAACAAATCCAGGATTCCGTCAAAGCGGCAGGAATCTACAAAACTGTCAAACCCGTTGACGAATATCACGGGCGTGCCAAGGGCCAGACAAGGCAGCGCGCAGTGGATCCGCGAGGTAATCACCAGTCGGGCTTTAGCATACCGACGCAGCAAGTCCTCGGCCATGGCAAATTTTTCCTCGTCTGAATATTTCCCGGCCGGCGGTTCCTGAATGACGGTCTTGGCCGATGACAAAAGGCTGGCGTCGATAAACTTTGACAGGTGGGCCTTTTGCTTGCCCAATTTAAACATATTGCCGTTTTTGATGCTGCGCAACACGGCTTTCCAGTCGTAAAAAGCCTTTTCGGCCGTAGGATAGCTGTACAGCGGATCAACGATGTAGATGTCGTCACCGCGCTGGCTGTCGTCAACTTTATAACTGTCGAGCGTTAGGGTAAGACAGCCGGTAAAATAAGCCTCAATTCCCTTGGCTTTGAGCGTATCTACCGTAAACTGGTCGCGACATCCGATAGGTTGGTGTTGCTTGAGATAGGACACGCCTTTTTCATCCAGCATAAATGGCGCAGCGGTATTGTTGACGTGGAACGACACAAACAAAGGCTTGATGGCACCCGACGGAACCCAGTTGGAGTGATTGTGGGTAAACCAGCCGTTCATGATGAGTTTGATGGGCGCTCCGCTGTAATCGGCAAGGCGCTCGCGGTTTAGCAATTGGTCAACCCGAGGCAAAAACTGCCGGGCCGCCAGGCTCTGGATATTGTCGCCGACATTAAAAAAGCGCTTGTTCTCATCGTAAGTTAACAGGCCGTATTGCATAAGTTATAGTTTTCTCCTGAGCCATAAGTAGGCCCGGAACAATTTAGGGAATTTATTGATGATAACGTGTTTGAATCGGCGCGCGGCCACCTTTTTACCGGCGTCGCGGCTCGTGATTTCGTCAACCGGGATGTTTACAAAGTCGTCGAGCGCCTTTTGCTGTGCCGATGCATCGGTAACCAAAAAAGCGTTTTGGGTTTGGCGCGCCTTGTCCTGTAGGCATTTCCACTCATAAGCCACGCCGGTAGTCATTAAGGCATTGCTGCCAAAGTTCTGAAAAATCCGTTTGAAAAAATCAGCCGGAACTTCAAAGCCGTATTCGTTTGGATTGGCGCCGGCCAAAACAAGGCCCAACATGGTGCGCTGGCATTTTGGACACTGGCTGCAGTTGTAGCCTTTGCGAAACTCGGAATAGCAAACCCGGAGTTTTACTTTTTGTCCGGTTTGATGGGCAAAGTTGACGATGTTCTCGATCTTTTGCGTGCGCCTCAGGTGAAACCCGTCGTGGATGACGCGCGAGTTTGCCCATTTTACTTTCTCGTCGGTCTCAGAGGTGGATCCCCAACCAAAACTCACCTCGCCGGTATTTGACGACGAAATCATCACGGTGCGGATGCCTTTTACAAAACCAAGCGGAGCCATCAGGCTGATGAGCGCCATTCCGTGTTGTACCTTTCCCCACCAGCCCACATCGACCAAAAGGTCAACCTGATAGGTATAAAATGTCTGGAGGTTTGAGGTTACATAACACAATCGGCCCTTATCGATTACGGTTTCCTGGGCGTTGAAGCGTTTAAAATCGTCCCAGCGCTTGGTATCGGTGAGCGGAATGTCGGCACCAAAAACCGACACCAGGAACGGCTTTTTGTCAAGGTTGCGCGTCAGTGCTTCAAAAGCGTCCAGTCCGCCGGAAAACAAAAGTCCGGTTTCATCGCCATCAATCAAATGTTGGGTAATTTTGGCTGCCTTTAAAGTTGATCCGGGAACTATTTGCTTAAAGTGGACGGCAAATTCTTTTTTGAGTTCGATGAGCGACTGGTAAAAGGTGGCGTCAACCTCATCAACCTCAATATCAAAACCCACAAACCAGGCGATGGGCATCAGGTTGGCCAAAAGCGGAATGACGGCAATCCCGGTCGGAACGCCCTCAACATTGCAATCATAGGTTACAAAATACTTGTCGCCTGTGAAAAACCGCGCAATGTCAGGACTGACGCTGTAGTCATAACGAATGGAATTTCCCTGAATGTGAACGCGATTTACCTTTATCATTTTTTGAGGAAGCCCGGAAGCATTTGTCGGAAAGTTTGTTTCTCAGAGGCGTTCATGCCAAAAAAGTACATGACAAGCCCAAAACAAGTGGCAAACAGCCCGATTTTAACCGTGAGGTTTATCCACCCCGAACCTGGCAAAAAATCAATCCCGTAGCCGAGCGCCAAAATTACTAAAAATGAAGGGAAAAGGCCATGCAGGGTGTGGTAAAAAAAACGGGGAATGTCCAGTTTAATAACCTTTTGGTAATAGACGTTGAGCACCATCTGACTCAGGACCCAGCCAGCCGTCGATCCGCAAATAAGCCCGATGACGCCGTAATCCGGTATCAGCCAGGCGCCCACCGCCGTCCCGGCAACAATCAAAACGATATAAGTGAGGGCTTTAAAGGCAAATTTGCTACGCGCCTCAAGGACCGAATTGGCAAAAGACTGCATCAGCGGAAGGGTGTACGAGACCATGATGATGATGGCAATCCACCAGGATTCGGCATAGGTCGGATTTAACCAAAGGTTGACAAACTGGCGTCCGTAAAGCAAAAATCCGCCAAGAATCATAAGCAAAACCAAAAGTGAATAGCGACCGATGCGCACCATCATGTCGGTGAGTTCCCGCGGCGAGGCATCGAGTACCGTCATCTTGGTGGCGCGAGGCAGGAAGACGCCCGATATCGCCGTGGAAAAAGCGCCGTAATACGTGCCCAACATAATGCCGACACCGTAAATCGCTACGGCCACACTCCCGGAGGTTGCGCCCAGGATGACTT
>CAKUAD010000010.1 GCA_934636265.1 uncultured Flavobacterium sp. | reverse complement strand
AGCGAGGGAGATGAGTCCGAGAACGTTGTCTTGAATCCAGCCATTCAACGGCGGCTTGTGGACTGTTTTAGCGAGGGGCATGGGTCCGAGAACGTTGAATTGAATCCAGCCATTCAACGGCGCCTTGTGGACTGTTTTAGCGAGGGGCATGGGTCCGAGAGCGTTGTATTGAATCTAGCCATTCAACGGCGCCTTGTGGACTGTTTTAGCGAGGGACATGAGTCCGAGAACGTTGTATTGAATCCAGCCATTCAACGGCGCCTTGTGGACTGTTTTAGCGAGGGAGATGAGTCCTTGGACAGCATATAGCATCAAGCCACTCAATGACACGTTTGGGGTGGATTGTTTTAGATTGTGCTTGCATCTTACGTCTTATGGTAAAAGATGCTTTATCCCTTCATCTTGTCAGTTTTGTGACAACATTTTTGTGACAAAAAAAATAGTCACATTTATCTTGTCACAAATTGTCTTTTTACTGAGTTACGGTAAAGTTTTTTTGAGTGAAAATAGGAACGGAGTAAAAAGCCGCCAATAGCCGGGGATAGGATTGGTTACGGGAAGTTGCCTTTGCGTGAGGGATAGAGGCATTGTTTGAGCTCTTTGCGAACGGCTTTTTCTGGTTACGTCCGCCCGGAAAAACTGAGTCCGATTCGTCAAAAATCTTAACAAATTTTGCAGAAAAACTGTAACGACTTGTCGATTTTTATAGGTAGGGATAAACCCAAACTTCCCCTACCCATTGGTACGAAGTTATTCAATTCCCACCTGCTGTCATTACATAAAAACTGCCATAAATGTTAAAGTATCCGCTTGTGTTCATTGGGATCAGGATGAGTTCCGCGGACGAACTTTGCGTGAGGGATAGTGGCATTGTTTGAGCTCTTTGCGCATAACGGCTTGGTTTGGGCGCGCAAAAGCGAGTGCCGAAAGCCCGACGGCGCCATCCATTTAACACCTAACACGGCTTTCAGGTAAATAATCGATTTTCAATTGTCATTGTCAATTGAACTGCGCCGGCACGCCCTGTAAAACTGACGCCAAAAGTGTATCTTGCGCCTTGTGGAATATACCCTGATTGCGATAGTGGCTTTGCTTTTAGCGTTGGTTGTGGCCGTCAGGTTTGTTGATGGTGTCGTCACGCATTTTGTGGAACCCGTGTATATGAGCGTTACACACAAGCCGCTTTATGTACATTTTTATGCTTCTCTGCTTAAACTTTCGCCGTCGGAGGGCTTTTTTTTGACGCAAAATCCGTTTTACCGGAGGTTGTCGCCTAAGCATCGGGCATATTTTGAACACCGGGTGGCAAAGTTTATCCTGACGTACAGGTTTCACGGCAAAGACGGACTGCAAGTGACTGATGAAATGCGCGTCAAGGTGGCCGGTGTATATGTGATGCTCACCTTTGGTATGCGGCATTACCTGGTGGATAACCTGAAGGACATTGTGTTGTATCCTGATGCCTATCAGTCGCAAATAACGGGTAAAATGCACAAGGGCGAGTTTAACCCGGCCTATAAGGTAGTGGTTTTTTCGTGGAAGCATTTTGACGAAGGCCTGGCCCACAATGACAACATGAACCTGGGGATTCACGAGTTCGCGCACGTTTTTCACCTGCACAGCCGCAAGCGTCACAACAATTCATCGGCAAATTTTGCCATAAGGTTTAATAAGGTTTTACGCGAGGTCAATCACGCGCCCAACCGCCACCGGCTTGAGGCTTCAGGTTATTTCAGGCATTATGCGTATGCCAACCAGCATGAGTTCCTGGCTGTGGTACTCGAGCATTTTTTTGAGACACCGGGCGAGTTCCGCCGAATGTTTCCCGAGCTTTATCAAAGCATTGGACGGATGATTAACCAACATCCGTGATCGAGGTACATTCGTTGGGTTTTACTGGATGGCCCGTTCGAGAGGCCTTGAATCAAAAAAAGATGCACTTTGGCCAAAATTATCGCCACGGTGTTTTGTGTACTGATTTTGTTTACATTAGCGTAAACTTTAACACCAAAACTATGAATAAAAAAACTACTCTTTTTAAGAGCCTGGCTCTCGCGCTTTTGACAGGCGTATTTACAGCCGGGCCGTTAAGTGCTCAGGTAGTGGGTTCTTATGCTCCGCTTTCAACGGGCGCAACATCAAACAGTGGGGTTGCGGCACCATCAGGATACACCTGGAGTGAGGTTCAGAACGACACCGGAAACACTACCGAATCTAACACCAGCGGAGGATTTTCAGGCCATTACAACACGGCGGGAACCATCAGTTTTGCCGTCGGGGATGACTTTACCGTTCCGGAAGGGCTCACCTGGGGCATTACGGGATTTGAGTTCTTTGGTTATCAGACGGGTTATACCGGAACGACCATTCCAATCGACGCGCTGAGGATTGCGGTGTATAACGTAGATCCGGCAACTCCCGGCGCTACGCCCATTCTTGGAAATTTAACGGCAAACGTGCTCAACGGGGCACAAAGCGGAGATGCCCAAATGTACCGGATCTTTAACTCAGCTGTTCCTACGCCATCTGCTCCGGGAACCACGCGAAAGATATGGAGGTTTGTAGGCAACCTGTCAGGAAGCCTGACTGCGGGAACCTATTGGGTAGTGGCACAGGTGCATGCCTTAAACGACAGCTCCATTTTCTTTCCCGGTGCCACAATTCCAGGCGTTCGTCTGGTTCCGGGCGCCAACGGCAAGCAGAACATCATTGCCACAACCGATGCAACTGCTACCTTGGGCTGGACAAACCTCATTGACGGGGGTAACCCTGCCGCTGCTCCCGACGTCGCAGTAGCCGTTCCGTTTAACGTACGCGGAACCGTTTTGGCTAACCAGGACCAGGAAGTGGTTTCACTTTCGCTGTTTCCAAACCCGGTTTCCTCATCGCTTAATATCAACAGTTCGGTTCCGGTTACGGGCATTGAACTGTTTGATCTGACCGGGCGAAAAGTCAAGTCAATTAAAGGCGACGACATCCGCACCGTTGTTTTGAGCGAACTTCCGTCGGGGACTTACATGGTCAACCTTAAAACTGTTTCAGGCCGATTGGTCAAAAAGATTGTAAAGCAGTAATTTTTAAAAAAAATAAAAGCCCCCGGTTAGATTTACTTTCCGGGGGCTTTTTTTATGCCTGATTGACAAGGCGGCGCAACTCCGCTATGGTTTGCGTTGGATTTGACGATTTGAAGATAAAATTTCCGGCCACCAGTACATCGGCTCCGGCATCGCGCAGTTTTACAGCATTGGCATCAGATACCCCACCGTCAATTTCAATCAAGGTTGATGCGTTTTTGCGAAGGATCATCTCTTTTAAACGCTCCACTTTTTGGTAGGTATTTTCAATAAACGACTGACCGCCAAACCCTGGATTGACGCTCATCATACAAACCAGATCGATGTCCTGCAAGGTGTCTTCCAATACATTGACATTGGTGTGCGGATTTAGCGCTACGCCCGCTTTCATTCCCTCGGCTTTAATGGCCTGCAACGTGCGGTGAAGATGGGTGCAAGCCTCGGCATGAACAGTCAGGTTGTGCGCGCCCAGGGATGCAAAAGTTTTGATGTATCGGTCCGGATCGACAATCATCAGGTGTACGTCGATGGTTTTTTTGGCGTGTCGGGAGATGGCTTCCAGAACAGGCATCCCAAAGGAGATGTTGGGCACAAAGACGCCATCCATAATATCAATGTGAAACCAGTCGGCGCTACTAGCGTTGATCATCTCGAGATCGCGCTGAAGGTTTGCAAAATCAGCTGAAAGGACCGACGGTGCAATAAGTGTTTCTTTCATAGTTGCGTGTTTGCTGCAAAGATAGTTCAATGCGGCGTGATTTTTTGGGACAAGTCGTCAATAATGGCTTGGGTTTCTATTTGGCAAGGATGGGGCACGGAGCGGACTTTGGGGGTTCCCTAAGTTGTAGGGAACTGAAGAATAGCTACTGTGTTAAAGATCGCGGCATTTTAAAAAAACGCCAATCGCCATACTATAACAGCGGCTACACGCTATTGCTGGATTTTTCGCTCCGCATAAAGTACTCAGTTTGGAAAAGTTCTCGTCCGTTTTGACTTCTTTACTAAATTGGCCGCAACTGCCGTGTAGCCGCGAAACGTTTTAGGACCGCCGTTAATGCTCGAACGAAAAACAGACTGGATTAAATTTCAATTAAAAACTTCTTCCCTGTTTTATCCCAAAGGAAATTCAACTCGAAAATGTTGGGACTAAATTTCTGTGATTTTTTTTTGGGGATAAAAAAAATTATCACAAATCTGTGTGAGTATTTTTGTGTCATTTATTTTACCACATAAAATTTTGACACAGAAAATTCTAAAATAAAATCTTGGAACAGAAGTCTAAAATTCGGCAGAGATCTCTCTAAAAGCAAAACAATTGCCCGCACCGACGCCAACCGGAGGGGATGGGGTAAGTATTCCACAGGCAAGCGGAGTTTTTTATTTTGTGTTTGATCTGTCCAAAACCCGTATGAGGTTTCCTGGCTTGGAACTCCGGGAACCCGAGTGAGTTTGTGATTATTCCGGTTTTGGAAGATTTTTCCGCGAGCGAACGGACTGGAGTTTTTAACTTGTGTTTGATTTGTCCAAAAACTGTGTCTGATGTTTCCTGGCTTGGAACTCCGGGAACCCGAGCGAGTTTATGGTTATTCCGGTTTTGGAAGATTTTTCCGCGAGCGAACGGACTGGAGTTTTTTTATGGCCGCCGGATAGCGGCCATAAAAAAACTCCGGTAATCAGCCGGAGTTTCAATCATCAATCAAAAAACGAACCGTTAATCAGACGGTTGTCATCGTATTTACAAAGTTACCAAATCCGTGCCAGACAGGCAAAACTTTGTAAAAGGTCTTAGCCTAAATAAGTCTTAAGAATTTTGCTTCGCGAAGTGTGCTTCAGTCGGCGGATGGCTTTTTCCTTGATCTGGCGTACGCGCTCGCGGGTCAAATCAAAGGTTTCGCCAATTTCTTCGAGTGTCATCGGATGTTGATCGCCCAATCCAAAATACAAGCGAACCACATCGGCTTCACGCGGAGTCAAAGTTTCCAGCGAACGCTCAATTTCAGTACGGAGTGATTCGTGAATCAGGTCGCGGTCAGGGTTTGGTGATTCGCCCGAACGCAAAACGTCGTAAAGGTTGGAATCTTCACCTTCTACCAGCGGCGCATCCATCGACAGGTGTCTCCCGGAGTTCTTCATAGACTCCTTTACGTCATTTACCGTCATGTCAAGTTCCTTGGCAATTTCCTCGGCGCTTGGCGGACGCTCGTTGGATTGCTCCAAAAGCGCATACATCTTGTTGATCTTGTTGATCGATCCGATTTTGTTAAGCGGAAGCCTTACAATACGCGACTGTTCGGCCAACGCCTGCAAAATAGACTGGCGGATCCACCATACGGCATACGAGATGAACTTAAATCCGCGTGTTTCGTCAAAGCGTTGTGCAGCCTTGATCAAGCCCAGGTTGCCCTCGTTGATCAAATCCGGTAGCGTGAGTCCCTGGTTTTGATACTGCTTGGCCACCGACACCACAAAGCGAAGGTTGGCCTTGGTAAGCTTTTCCAGTGCTTTTTGATCTCCGGCTTTAATTCTTTGGGCTAATTCTACCTCTTCGTCAGCGGTAATAAGGTCAACTTTTCCTATTTCTTGCAGGTACTTGTCAAGTGAAGCAGTTTCCCGGTTGGTAACCTGCTTGGTAATTTTAAGTTGTCTCATGTAAAGTGAAGTGTATTTTTAGGATACCTGGCTTGTACGGTTATTTGCAAGAAAAGGTTACAAAATAAACAATGAAAGTCAGAATATTATTTTGGCTGACTTGAGTAAGGTAAAAATTTTCAGCAAAACCCATTAATGGCGGGGGCAAAGCGAGCCGGCATGGTGTGGGTTTGACTTCCTAAAATAAAAAAAGTCCCCTGATTTGGGGACTTTTACTTTATTCGGCCGAACCTTCCGGTTTTGCATCATTGTTTTCACGCGGTTCACGTGGCTCGCGGTTTTCACGCGGACGGTCGTCACGTCGACGATCATCACGACGTCCGTCTCTGCGGTCATCACGGCGGTCACCACGAGGGCGGTCACCATCCCGACGCTCAGCGCGCGGGGCGTTTTCATCGCGTGGAGGACGCGGTAAAAGCGCTTTCTTGGACACTCGTTCCTTGCGGGTTTTAGGGTCGATGCCCATGTATTTCACTTCGAACTCATCGCCCAGGTTAACCACATCGGTTACGTTTTCAGTGCGGTCCCAGGCAAGTTCAGATACGTGTAGCAGGATTTCGTTGCCTGGTGCGTCAAGGTATTCGACAACGGCGCCAAATTCCATAATCTTAATCACTTTTACCTTGTATGACTCGCCAACCTGTGGCTTAAAGATAAGTGAGTCGATTTTGCGCAACACCATGTCGATGCCTTCCGGCGACGTACCCAGGATTTCAATTTTTCCTTTGTTGTCTTCTTCATTAACCACAATCGTAGTCCCTGAATTTTTCTGAAGCTCCTGAATTACTTTTCCACCTGGTCCGATAAACGCTCCAATAAGCTCCGAAGGAATTTCGGCCATGATGATTTTTGGTGCAAAACGCTTGACATCCGCACGAACTTCAGGCTGAACTTCAACCATCTTGCTCAAAATGTGCAAACGTCCGTCACGGGCTTGCTTAAGAGCCTGTACCATGATGTCATAGTTAAGACCTTCAATTTTGATGTCCATCTGACAGGCGGTAATACCGTCAGCCGTTCCGGTAACTTTAAAGTCCATATCGCCTAAGTGGTCCTCATCTCCCAAAATGTCAGAGAGAACAGCCCAGCGACCGGTTTTATCGTCTGAAATCAATCCCATCGCAATACCGGAAACCGGCTTGGTCATTTTGACACCGGCATCCATAAGTGCAAGAGTTCCCGCGCAAACCGTTGCCATCGACGACGATCCGTTTGATTCAAGTACTTCCGAAACCACGCGGATAGTGTATGGGTTTTCGTCAGAAATCATGTTTTTAAGCGCACGCTGTGCCAGGTTTCCGTGGCCTACCTCGCGGCGTGAAGTTCCGCGCAAAGGTTTGGCTTCACCGGTTGAGAACGGCGGGAAGTTGTAGTGCAGATAGAAGCGCTCTTCGCCTTGTTCAGACGGTGCATCAATAATGTTGGCCTCGCGTGAGGTTCCCAGCGTGACAGTAGCCAAAGCCTGGGTTTCACCTCGGGTAAATACTGCTGATCCGTGAACTTTTGGCAGGTAGTCAACTTCACACCAGATAGGGCGAATTTCCGTTGTCTTACGGCCATCAAGGCGGATTCCCAAATCGAGGATCACGTTGCGGACAGCCTCTTTTTGCGACTTGTAAAGGTAACGCGCTACCAGGTCGGCATTTTCAAGCAGTTCCTCTTCCGAGAAGGCTGCCATCACTTCTTCCTTAACTGCGGCGAACTTTTCAGAACGCTCGTGTTTGGCCGATGCTTCACGGGCAATTGCGTAGTACTTGTCGTATGAAAGTTCAAAAACTTTAGCCTTTACAGCTTCGTCTTGACGCTCTTCCTCATACTCGCGCACGGGTTTTTTGCCAAAGGCAGCCTGAAGGCGTTCCTGAGCGGCAATCTGTGTTTTGATGGCCTCGTGAGCAAATTTGATGGCCTCGACCATTTCCTCTTCCGAGATTTCTTTCATCTCGCCTTCAACCATCGCGATTGAATCCTTGGATGCGCCAATCATCATGTCGATGTCTGACTCTTCAAGTTGCTTCATGCTTGGGTTGATGACCAGCTCGCCGTTGATGCGTCCAACGCGAACCTCTGAAATCAGTGTTTCAAAGGGAATGTCCGACAATGCCAATGCGGCTGATGCGGCCAGTCCGGCCAAAGCGTCCGGCATCACTTCATCGTCGTGTGACATCAGTTGGATCATCACCTGGGTTTCGGCGTGGTAATCGTCCGGGAAAAGTGGACGCAACACGCGGTCAACCAGGCGCATGGTCAAAACTTCCTTGTCTGACGGGCGTGCCTCGCGTTTAAAGAAACCGCCCGGAAAGCGTCCGGCGGCGGCAAACTTCTCGCGATAGTCGACGGTTAGGGGTAAAAAATCAACTCCGGGGCTGGCTTTGCGTGCCGATACAACAGTACCCAACAGCATGCAGTCACCCATGCGAACCACCACCGAACCGTCGGCCTGTTTCGCTAATTTTCCGGTTTCGATTGAGATGGTTCTTCCATCTCCCAAATCGATAACCTCTTTCGTTACATTTGGAATCATTTCTCCAATTTACGTGTTAAACAATGGGTAGTTGTGTTGTTGTAGTTGTTGCGTGACCCAATGAAAAACAAACTTTTTTTTCCTGCGCTGACAAAACAAAAAGAGGCGCGCAGGCACCTCTTTATCATTCGGGAATTACTTCCTGATGTTCAATTCCTTAATAATCTCCCGATAGCGGTTGATGTCGGTCTTTTTAAGATAGTCGAGCAACGACCTTCTTTTTCCTACCAGTTTCACCAGCGAGCGCTCGGTGTTGTAATCATGGCGGTTCACTTTAAGGTGACCCGTCAAATGGTTGATGCGATGTGTAAACAACGCAATCTGACCTTCAGCCGATCCGGTGTTGGTTTCTGACCCACCGTACTTGGCGAAAATCTCAGCTTTAACTTCTTTAGTCAAATACATGCCAATATTATTAAAATGATTTTTATGTAGCTCCGTCTATCGGATACGGGCGCAAAAGTACGGTTTTATTTTGAATAAGCAAATTTTGTCGAAAGGCGAGAGCGGGAATCCGGAGATTGGTTCACGGGGAAGAGATGCATTCGTGAAGAATGGGCATCAAACGATTACAATCTGACTTCCGCCCTTTAAAATAGTAGGTATAACCGTGCAAACCAGGATGGGGTGCGATAGGCGTCTTAAATTTTAAGAATTTTTGCAGAAAATCTGTATCCGCCATATTATTTTTTTTTGTTCGGGATAATCCATCGTTCCCCTACCCATTGGTACGAATTTAGGCTTAATTTCGATTATGCCGATGCAGAAATTCTACCAAAAATGTTAAATGATCAGCCCACAGTATTTAATTTTTAAGGGAAGGGCAGAGGGAATGGAAACCATGAACGGCAGCAAACTTGATGATGCGACACCCAGTTGAATTTGAGGGGAATTTTCATCATTGCCGATTGGCATTCGACACAAGTCGAACGCTTAGTTTTTAAACAACTTTGCAACCCCGGCATTCACGTACTCCAGGAATCGTTCATCCGCCTCTGAGAATGCGTCCAGAACCTCCGAGTCGATGTCAATTTGCCCAATGTTCTCGCCGTCTACAAATAGCGGAACCACAATCTCTGATTTGACCGTCATGCTACACGCAATGTAATTATCCTGTGCCGATACGTCCGGAACCACAAAATTCTTGTTGGAAACCGCAACCTGTCCGCAGATGCCTTTTCCAAAAGGAATGACAGTGTGATCAGTCTTTTCGCCCACATAAGGGCCAAGAATCAGTTCTTCCTTGTCTCCGTTGCGAAAATAGAACCCAACCCAGTCGTAATAATCGACGTGCTCGTGCAGCAAAAAGCAAATCTTTTGTAGTTTTTCGTCGCGCAGTGTGCTGGTGTTGGTCAGGATGTCGTCGACCTTTGGTTTCAGTTCCTCAAACGTCATGGCTTTTTTTTACAAAATTAAAGGATAGACAGCAATGAAATTATATAGCTTTGTTAAAAGTTAAACCCGTTTGTCAGCTTTGAGGAAATACAAGCCATTTCTGGGTTTCCTTGCCCGGTTTTTTGTTGCCTATCTGGTTATGGCCGGGCTGTATCAACTGTATCTTTCGCAATACGACGTCACCCAAAATCAGGTTGATCCCATCACGGTGGCCGTTGGCGATCAGTCGGCGAGGGTGTTGCAGTTTTTTGGTTCGGACGCACAATCAGTACCACATCCGGCGCAGCCATGCATGAAACTCATATATAATGGGAAGTTTGTCGCCCGAATCATCGAAGGATGCAACGCCATCAGCGTCATGGTACTGTTTGCCGCATTTGTCATCGCATTTTCCGGCCGGTTGCGCACTATGATCTGGTTCGTGCTGGTTGGATGCTTCGTTATTTATGTGCTAAACGTCCTGCGGATTTCCCTTCTGGCATCGGCACTGTATCACTGGCCGCAGTACGAATCATTCCTGCACGGCGTAGTGTTCCCGTTTGTTATCTACAGCGTTGTTTTCATTCTTTGGATCATTTGGGTCAACCGATACTCGTATGTTAAAAATCCTGCTTGACAACAAGAAAAAAGTCGTGCTTTCAGCGCTCATTGTTTTGGGGCTGATAGGCGTGCGCGCATTTGAAGACTGGCTTTTTTACGATCCGTTTCTCGACTATTTCAAGCGCGATTATACTGCGCTCAGTTATCCGCCCGCCGACGATTTCCTTTTGCTGGTCAATTATCTGTTCCGATACACCCTTAATGCGGGATTGTCGGTGGCCTTGCTTCACGTGATTTTTGCCAACCGCGACATTACAAAATTTGCAGCCATTTTGTACGCGTGTTTTTTTGTCATTTTCCTTTTGGCCTTTTTGCTGATTTGGAAAGACATTTTTGGCGATCAAAAAACCCTGTTGTTCTACGCCCGACGGTTTTTGATTCAGCCGATACTGATACTTTTGTTCATTCCGGCGTTTTACGTACAACAGCGTTCAGAAAAAAATAACATTTTGTAAAGCTTTCGGGCAAAACAAAATACTACCTTTGCGACATGCGTGTTACGAGACTGATTTCGCTTATGCTTTCAATGCTTTTGCTGCTTTTTAGCATGGGGCTGTCGTTTAACGTGCATTATTGCAAAGGTCAGATTGCTGCTATCACGTCGGTGTTTGCCAATGAGGATGTGTGCGAAATGCCCCAGCCAGAACCGGAAGCCTGCTGTTCTAAGCCCAAGATGGGTCACGAACCCTGCTGCAAAGATAAGTTGCTAGACTTTCAGGAGTCGACCGATCCGGTAGTTGTCAAAAACTTTTCGGTTGACCTGGCCACGCCCTTTGTGTTGCCAATCCAGCCTTCTTTCAATTTTAAAGTTGCGGTATTCCCAACAGTATCGGAGGTGGTAAAATACCAGTGCCAGCCGAACGCACCGCCACTTTTCAAACTATACCGTCAGTATCTTTTTTACGCCTGATCTTAAGTTGGTCCATCATTAGATTGCTAACTTAAAATCAATTTTTTATGCGTTTTCCGGCATTTTTCATGCTGATGGTCGGTGCAAGTTCGTTTGCGCAGGATACCATCCAGGAGGTGAGGGTGCAAACATCCTCCCGAAGCCTCAAAAAATCACTTACAAAAGTCACCAACACACAGGTGATGACCAGCAAGGAACTGCTCAAGGCCGCTTGCTGTAACCTGGCCGAAAGCTTTGAAACCAATCCGTCAATCGACGTCAACTATGCCGATGCCCTTACCGGTACGCGGCAAATCAAGATGCTCGGGCTCACCAGTCCGTACCTTTTGATTACAGAAGAGAACATTCCCTCAGTGCGCGGTGCATCGCAGGCGTATGGGCTATCCTTTACGCCAGGTTCCTGGGTCGAGAGCATTCAGGTCACCAAGGGCGCCGGATCGGTAGTCAACGGTTTTGAAAGTATTTCAGGCCAGATCAACGCCGAACTGATCAAGCCGCTTCACGACATTCCGTTTTACCTCAATTTTTATGGTTCAACCGATGCGCGCTTTGAACTCAACACCCATGTCAACCACAAGTTAAACGATTTGTGGAGCACCAGCTTATTTGTCCACGGCAATGCCCGCTTGGCCCGCAACGACATGAACCACGACATGTTCCTGGACAATCCGCTGGGCGAACAGGTCAACATCATGAACCGCTGGCAGTATAACAATGTCGAAAAAGGACTTGTCAGTTTTTTAAGCGCCCGTTTTATGACCGACAGGAAAATGTCGGGCGACCTCCATTTTGATCCAAATCGCGATAAGCTAACCGCCAACCATTGGGGAAGTGAGATCTTTACCGATAGGCTGGATCTTTCCGGCAAATTTGGCTATGTCTTTCCGGAAATGCCTTTCCAGAGCATCGGTTTCCAGAGCGCGCTCACCATCCACAACCAAGATTCATATTTTGGGTTAAGCCAGTATGATATCAGCCAAAAAAGCTTTTACTCAAACTTGGTGTTCAATTCCATTATCGGCAATACCATGCACAAATTTTCCACGGGAATGTCGTTTATGTATGACGGATATGACGAATGGGTAGATGTGCCGGGTATTTCACGGTCTTTTGACAGGATCGACAACTCGTTGGGTGCGTTTTGGGAATATACCTATGACAATACCGACAACTTTAGCCTGGTAGCCGGGGTTCGCGGTGATTTTAGCAACCGTCTTGGATTTTTTGTCACGCCCCGACTCCACCTGCGATACAATCCGTGGACAAAAGCGGTCTTCCGGGCGTCGGCTGGCCGAGGAAAGCGTGCGGCCAATATTTTTGCCGAAAATCAGCAATTGTTTGCTAGTTCCAGGATTTTCAACATTCAGGATGCTTCCGGAAAGGTTTACCAACTAGATCCGGAAATTGCCTGGAATTACGGCATCAGTTTTTCGCAAGGGTTTGATTTGTTTGGCAGGATGGCCGATATAGGATTTGACCTTTATCGCACTGATTTTACCAATCAGGCCGTTGTCGACTTATACGCCGGTCCGGATCAGGTAAATTTTTACAACCTCGACGGGAAGAGTTTTGCCAACAGCCTTCAGGTTGATTTTAACCTGGAAGTCATCAAACATCTAAACCTCCGAACGGCATACAAGTACTATGACATCCAAACGGATTACCAATCGGGGACTTTTGAAAGGCCGATGCAGGCGCGTCACCGATTCTTTACCAACCTGGAGTATGCCACCCACATCGTTGACAACGGACGCCAATGGAAATTTGACGCTACCTACAATTGGATGGGTAAGCAGCGTTTGCCGTCAACCCAGGGAAATCCAGTCGATGACAGGCTGAGTGATTACGCCAATCCGTTTTCGGTGGTGAATACACAGGTTACGCGGACGTTTTCGTCGGTTTTTGAAGTTTATACCGGCGCCGAAAATCTATTTAACTACCGCCAGCCGCGCCCCATACTGGGTGCCGACAATCCTTTTGGCGGGAACTTTGATGCAACCATTGTCTATGCGCCGGTTTTTGGAAGGATGATATACGCCGGCCTTAGATACAAAATCAAATAACTCCTAAAAATTATTGCGATGAAATACATTATGATTTTTATGCTGATGCTTACTACGGTGGGCTTTGCACAGGAAAAAAAGAACAAAAATGCCAAACGAAATATCGAGGTGAGCGGCAACTGCGACATGTGTAAAAAGCGAATCGAGAAAGCTGCCTTTGGTGTTGCCGGGGTTAAATCGGCCGAGTGGCATTCTGACGACCAACTCCTTCACCTGATTATCAACGAAGAAAAAACCAGTCTGGAAAAAGTTCAGCAGGCGGTGGCCAAAGCCGGACATGACACCCGTGATGTCAGAGCCTCGGATGCTGATTATCAAAACCTTCACGGATGCTGTAAATACGAGCGTCGGCAATAGACGTTAAGAAAATTTTAAAGGATGACGTAAAATTGCGGGGGCGTGGATTTAGTTGTAAATTCCCCCCGCAATTTAATATTCCTACAATGGCCGACTTCGAGTGGACCCAACTCCTGAATCCTGAATTTTATATAACGCTTAAAGTTGGTACTGTCCAAATAGGACTGCCTATCGTTTTGTTTATTGTCTTTGCCGAGACAGGTCTTTTTGCAGGCTTCTTCCTGCCGGGCGACAGCTTACTTTTTCTTTCCGGAATTTACAGTGACTCCCTTGTGGGAAGTGTCGTAACGCTGGAAAGCGATTTCCTCAACGTGCTTTTGTTGTCAACTTTAGTGGCTATCGCCGGTATTTTAGGAAATATGGTAGGCTATTGGTTTGGCGCGCGCAGCGGATATTACCTTTACAAAAAGCAAGACAGTTTTTGGTTTAAACGCAAATATCTGATCCAGTCAAAAGAGTTCTTTGAAAAGCACGGCGGACGGGCCATCATCCTTTCGCGTTTCCTTCCTATCTTCAGGACTTTTGCACCTATTGTGGCGGGCATCGTATTGATGGAGAAAAAGAAGTTTATGTTCTACAACGTGCTGAGCTCCATCATCTGGTCGTTCTCTCTGATTTTTGCCGGACACTATCTGTATTCGTTCCTATTGTCGGAATACAACATCAATCTCAAGGAATACATCGAGTTTATCGTAATCGGACTGGTTGCCATTACGGTAATTCCGGTTGTCCTGAAACTCACCAAAAAGGTCGATACGCCAGCCGATACGCCGGAAAATCCAACCTAATCATTTAACGGGCAATAACACCGAGTGCGAAATTTGTTCGCCGGCCGATCCTATGCCTTCAATCCAAAGGTAGAGTTCGTCCAGATTCAGGTTTGGTACGGTCAGTTCAAAGTTCCCTTCGGTATCGGTCTTAACGCGTGGTTGCCAGTCAACGGCGCCTAGTTTCCGGTATGCTTCAGACTGATATTCCACGTATGGATTTTGATATTCCGGAGCAGGCTGGAAGCCGTTTTTTACCGTAAGTGACCCTGATTTGACCACGATGTTTGCCGCCGATGAAAACGTCTTTTTGGTATAAATCCTGATGATTCCGTAAACGGCGCCATCCAGGCTTCCGCCTCCAAATCCGCGGTCGTTGATGAAAATCTCATCCACCTCGTCCATGCGCATGTTAAACAAAAGGTACGGATCGGGAAGTGGCGCATCGTCCAGAAAAATCGCCGGGCTGTTGGATCCTCTCAATGAAAGTTGCGCGCGGCTCTGGATTTTTACCGTTGTTCCCTCAATCAGCACGTTAAATCCCCGGAATTGCAGGTACGACAGCACATCGCGAAACGTTGCCGCGTCGTCTTCGGTAATCTTGTAACCGCGCGTCATCACCCCACCATGCAATGCCGACGTTTTACGTCTGTCGGTAAGTTTTTCGCGGTTGGTTTTTTCCTTTGTTTCCACCTCGGCAATCTGGATGGCGCCCTTTAGCTCCGGTAGGCTTAGGTTTTCATCAAACGTGGCGTATTGCTGCTGATCGCATTTGCGGATAACGGGAAGGAATTTCTTCAGGAATCGGCGGTTGTGGTTTTCAATCCTGGCCGATAAAGGTGTTTTCAGGATTTTATCGTCCTTCATAAGCGAAAAGTAAATCGTTGCCGAATCGGCCACCACCACATTGCGGAAAGCAAAGTCATTTTTCTCGTTTACTACGCCCGATTGGTCAATCCCGTGGGCCAGACTGCTCATGCGTATTTTGTTTTTCTCGCCGGGTTTGGTATTGACGGTGCCCACAATATCGAATCCCTGGTCAAACGCGAACCGGTTTTTGGTGGGCGGAGTCATCATCGCGTCCCATTCGTATTTGGATTGGCTGCAGATGAGCGCATTGTCCAGTTCATAATGTCGTTTGCGTGAAAATTCATTTAGGTAATATCCGGCGTCCGCCAATGGATTTTTTAGGAACGGATCGAACTCCAGTGCCGACAACATGGTTTTATCGGGCAGGGCCGATATGGTTCCCTTGGGTAGGACCGAAATGCTCAAATCAGCCAGGGCTACTGATTTTCCGCGAAGAACAATTGAATCCCGGTGCCTTTCCGCCACAGCGACCAGCAACTGGGCCTTGGGGATGTCCGGGCTGTAAATCACCCGATGTGCAATGGCTTTATTGCCGTCGAGCAGCCAAATCGTGTTGATGCCGCCTGAAAAATACTCCCGCGGAATGCTCAGCGTCCGGGCCAGTTGATTGGGCGAAAGTTGCACGCTTGCAAAGGCGGAGTGGCCGTTTTGCTGGACCACGACACTCAGCGGCCGGCCATAGTCGGCTACCGATTGAGGATTGGTCGTTACTTTCACGATGGCTTTGTCGGTGGCATAATTGTTTACCGATAGCGCAATTCCCCTTTGTTGCGGATAGGGCAGGGGTTGGCGGATGTTATTTCCGTCCAGCGCGTATTCGGCAAAATAAGGCCCGGCGCCGTTTTCGGCAATTGCAAACCGACCGTATCCTTTGATGTTGGTGCCAAACTGCGCAACGGTTTGTCCTTTTGCATCAACAATAATTCCCTTGGCTTCGATGCCGTTTCCGTGACAGTCCAGCAGCGAAATCCCAAAAGTATTTTCGACACCGGCCAAAAAGATTCCACCTTCAGCAAAGAACTCCAAACTTACCGTCGAAAGTATCGGCAGGCTAACGTCGGGTAGATTTCCGCTTTGCCTGTTGGCCACCGATATCCGATACACTGATGATTCATCTTCAGTAAAATTATTCATGAAGTTGGTGTAGGTCTGCACATAGTAAACGCCTGAGGGCAAATTATCAGGAAGCGGCAACTTCCCTTCCAGAATGCTATTTTCGGCATAGTACAGCCGGTTGTCCAAAACCTGTCCGTCGGGGCTGAGCAACTGTACGTAGACATTGACGGTTGGCCCAAACGGGAGGCGCGCCTGCTTGTCGATCACGTATCCCTTAAAGTAAATGTCCTCGCCCGAGAGGTATGACGACTTGTTGAGATGAAGGTGGATGTTCTCACGCGTGGACGAAAAATAATCCTTTAATCGCAGCTCAATTTCCGCATTGGAGTTTAATTGGGCATGCGCCTGATACGCCCAGGCCAAAAACAGCAGGGAAGCCAAGTATCTCATGAAGCTAAGTTTGCTCCTAAGATAAAAAAAATCCGCATCCTGAAACTCGGGATGCGGATTATTATTTGGGCAAGAGATTGTTACATCATGCCGGGCATACCACCGCCCATTGGCATTCCGCCGGCCGGGGCTTCCTCCTTGATATCTACCAAGGCACACTCGGTTGTAAGGATCATTCCCGATACCGACGCAGCGTTTTCAAGCGCCACGCGGGTTACTTTTTTAGGGTCGATGATACCCGCTTTGAGCATGTCGACATACTGATCCGTTTTGGCGTTGTAACCAAAATCGTCTTTGCCTTCAGATACTTTTGACACCACTACCGATCCTTCCAGTCCGGCATTCTCGACAATGGTACGCAAAGGAGCCTCAACAGCGCGTGATACGATCTGGATACCGGTAGCCTCGTCGGCGTTTTCAGCCTTGAGGTCAGTCAGTACTTTTTTGGCGCGCAAAAGGGCAACGCCACCTCCGGCAACGATACCTTCTTCAACGGCGGCACGCGTAGCATGCAGCGCGTCGTCTACGCGGTCTTTTTTCTCTTTCATTTCAACTTCAGATGCGGCACCTACGTAAAGCACGGCAACACCGCCTGCAAGTTTGGCCAGGCGCTCCTGAAGTTTTTCGCGGTCGTAGTCAGATGTTGTGGCTTCAATCTGGGCCTTGATCTGCGAAACGCGGTTTTGGATCATCTCCGGCTGGCCGGCTCCGCTTACCACGGTTGTGTTGTCTTTGTCGATGGTAACGCGCTTGGCTGTTCCCAGCATGTCAAGACCTGCATTTTCCAGGGTGTAGCCGCGCTCTTCTGAGATTACCGTTCCGCCGGTCAGGATGGCGATATCCTCGAGCAGCGCTTTGCGACGATCTCCAAATCCCGGTGCTTTTACGGCGGCAATCTTAAGGGCGCCACGCAATTTGTTTACCACAAGGGTCGATAGCGCTTCGCCGTCGACATCTTCAGCAATGATCAAAAGCGGCTTGCCTGATTGGGCCACTGGTTCCAGTACAGGAAGCAATTCCTTGAGCGACGAAACTTTTTTGTCGTACAGCAAAATGTATGGATTGTCCAACTCGGCTTCCATCTTTTCAGTGTTGGTTACAAAGTATGGCGAGAGGTAGCCGCGGTCAAACTGCATACCTTCAACCACGTCAACGTAGGTGTCGGTTCCTTTGGCCTCTTCGACAGTAATCACTCCCTCGTTTCCAACTTTTTTAAAGGCGGTAGCGATCAACTCGCCGATAACCTCGTCGTTGTTGGCCGAGATTGAAGCAATCTGCTTGATTTTCTCGCCGCTGCTGCCCACTTCCTTGGCTTGTTTGCCCAGGTCGGCCACGATAGCCTCGACAGCTTTGTCAATTCCGCGCTTCAGGTCCATTGGGTTGGCGCCTGCAGCTACGTTTTTAAGTCCTTCTTTTACGATGGCCTGAGCCAAAACAGTAGCAGTTGTGGTGCCGTCACCGGCCAGGTCATTGGTTTTTGACGCGACCTCCTTAACCATCTGCGCACCCATGTTCTCCAATGAATCCTTGAGTTCGATTTCTTTGGCTACGGTCACCCCGTCTTTTGTGACGTTAGGCGCGCCAAATGATTTCCCGATGATAACGTTACGGCCTTTGGGTCCGAGTGTCACTTTTACGGCATTTGCCAGGGCGTCAACTCCTCTTTTCAAGCCGTCGCGGGCTTCGATGTCAAATTTTATGTCTTTTGCCATTTTACTAAATTTTTACTTTGATTTTTTTGCAACTCGGTTGCGGTCAATACTACTTAACTTAAACGTCAAACAATTAAAGGATCGCAAAAATATCGTCCTCTCTCATGATGAGGTAATCCTTGCCGTCCAGTTTCAGTTCGGTTCCGGCATATTTGCCATACAGAACCGTATCGCCAACCTTGACTGTCATTTTGTGATCGGTTTTGCCATTTCCAACAGCAACTACAGTTCCCTTTTGAGGTTTTTCCTTAGCAGTGTCAGGGATGATAATACCCGACGCCGTCTGGGTTTCAGCCGGAGCCGGTTCGACCAGTACACGGTCAGAAAGAGGTTTGATGTTTAAAGCCATATTAAGAGAATTTTTTAGTTTGCGATGCGCGTTTTTCTAAAAGCATGCCACGGCAATTTCACTGACAAATTTGCAGATAAAAAAAATGCCAGCGGAAAGGCTGGCACTATCTATTGAAATTTTGTCAGATTACTTGATCGTATCCTGAACGGCAGGAGCGGTTACGGCCGGAGCAGCGGGAGTTACCGGAGCTGAAGCGGCAGGTGATCCGCCATCCATCAGGCGCGACTCATTATCGTTGAGCGACCCAGTAAAGCTCAGTGTTGAAAACAGCACGAGCAAAATAAGAATCGTTGCCAATGTCCACGTGCTTTTATCAAGAAAGTCGGTGGTTTTTTGTACGCCGCCCATCATCTGGGTTCCGCCAAGAGTCGACGACAATCCGCCGCCTTTTGGATTTTGCACCATGATTACGACCACCAGCAAAAAACACACAATGGCAATCAGCACTACAAATATTGAAAACGTATTCATATTCAGTTGTTATTTTGTTGTAATTTCTTTATCTCTGAAATTCGGTCTGCAAAGAAAATACTTTTTTCCGGATATTTCAAAATTAAAATTTCGTAAGCCTGAATGGCTTTCTGATACTTTTTCTGTTCCAGGTATACGCGGGCCAGTGTTTCGGTCATAAGCGACGAATCTTCACGCGGGAGTTCCGGAGCAGGCGGCGTATAATCCTGACGCACCGGCGGGATCTTTGGGTTTTCGCGCAAAAAGCGATCGATTAGCTCCTGCTTTTTTTGCCATTCGGGCGATTCGAGCTCGGGCAAGGGCTGGGCCTCTTCTTCAGCCGGAGTTTCCGGGGTGCGGTCGATTGGCTTTAATGACGAAAGCATAAGCCATTCGGCAAACGAGTGACGCTCACCGGCCAAAAACTCCAACGGTCGGCCTATTTCCAGCTTGACTTCAGGCGATTCAACTTCCTGATTCGCGGGCACCAGTTCAACGCCTTCAACGCCCGATTCATCAGCGTTCAGAGGTTGCTCCGCCAAAGTTTCGACAGGCATTTCAGGGGCTACGGTTTCGGCCGTGACCAAAATCTCCTTGGCCAACTCTGATTCGCGTATTGATTGCAAAATAGACGCCTCAACTTTGTCCTCAAATCTATCCTCTACCTTTTCCTCAATCACAGATGCGTCGATGGGCGACACCACCGGCATTTCGTTCAGTTCGGCCATCTTCCGGTCATACGCACCTTTTTGGATGGCCGTAAACGAATCGGATGTGATAAAGTCAAAAAGAACGCTGCGGTCAGTCGTGTATGCCGCCGTCACCTTTAGCGAATAATTGTACTGAAAACTGTTTTGTCCGTACAAACCTTTTAATCGCAAGGCACGCGCACTCTGAAAGTACGGAAACTCGGTCACGATTTTTTCCAGCGCATCAGTCTTTTGCGCGTTTACCTTTTCAGGCCGGTTTAACAAATAGGTGTAATCGTCCAGATTCATATTTACCATTTTGCCAGCGATTCGTTAAAGATGTCTTGCGTAATCCGTTCAAAAATCACGTCGAGCGCATCGTTGAGCGTACCACCCACCAGGGGCTGCGTGGCCGGGAAGTCGTAAAAGAACGAAAATCGGCGTTCAAAATCATCTTCTTCCTTCTTTTTATTGGTAAACCTCACGTTCACGGTAATCGTCAGTCGGTTTTGTGCGGCGCGCTGATCGGCGGTAGCGGTCATCGGGCTCACGCGGTAATCGGTGATTTCACCCTCGTACACCAGGTCGCCACCGGAATTGGTCAGGTTAAGGTTGGTCTGGTTCTGAATCAAATCCTGCAGGCGCAATGTAAAAGTGCGCTCGATGCCCGGTTCTACCAGTTGGGCCGTGTTCTGAAAGAAATTCACCTGATACGTCTCGGCATCAATCTTCCCGGTTCCCGTAAAATTGTATACCGAACATCCCGATAACAGCAAAACGCAGGCAAGCAGCAAAAACTTTTTCATGAACTTCATATTACAGGTCAAACTGTTTGATCTTGCGGTAAAGCGTCCGCTCAGAAATGCCCAGTTGTTCGGCAGCGGCCTTGCGGCGGCCCTTGTTTTTTTCCAGCGCCTTCTTGATCATCTCAATTTCCTTTTGCTCCAGGCGCAGCACTTCTTCTTCCTCAATCGTCTCGGCAAATTCGTAATCGTCGTTGGCTTGCGTAAACGTTGGCGTATAGGTTTGCGCCGGTTGGATGATGGCCGACTGAGGCGATTCGGTCAGGTCGCGTTTTGGAGTGCTGCCGTATATTTTGGTAATCAGGTGCTGGTTGTCGCGCTGAACCTTGTCGGTGCCGTTCTCCAAAAGTTCGAGTGTCAGTTTCTTTAAGTCGTTCAGGTCGCTCTTCATGTCAAATAGCACCTTGTACAAAATTTCGCGCTCGTTGCTAAAATCGCCTTCCGGCTTTTTGTCCGATACGACGGTCGGCAAGTTGCTCTCCTTAGGCAAATACGACTGGAGCGTCGCCAGATTTATCTCGCGGTTGGTTTCCAGGACCGATATCTGTTCGGCGGCATTGCGCAACTGACGGATGTTGCCGCTCCAGCGATAATTTTGCAGATAGTTCACCGCAGCCTCGTCCAGCTTTACCGGCGGCATTTTGTATTTGTGCGCAAAGTCAGACGCAAACTTCCGGAACAACAAATGAATGTCGTCATGGCGTTCGCGCAGCGGCGGCAAATGAATGTCCACCGTACTCAGCCTGTAATACAAATCCTCGCGGAACTTGCCTTTTTGGATGGCGTCAAACATGTTGACATTGGTAGCCGCCACGATGCGCACATTGGTTTTTTGCACCGTCGACGAACCCACCTTGATAAACTCGCCGTTTTCCAGCACGCGCAGCAACCGAACCTGCGTCGTCAGCGGGAGTTCGCCCACTTCGTCCAGAAAAATAGTTCCGCCGTCGGCCACCTCAAAATAACCTTCACGGGTATTGGTAGCGCCGGTAAACGCCCCTTTTTCGTGACCAAAAAGTTCGCTGTCAATCGTGCCTTCGGGAATCGCGCCGCAGTTCACGGCAATGTATTTCCCGTGTTTCCGATGCGACAATGCGTGAATAATCCGCGGAATGCTTTCTTTTCCCACGCCGCTTTCACCGGTTACCAAAACGGAAATGTCGGTTGGCGCCACCTGAATGGCCTTTTCAATCGCGCGGTTAAGCTTGGGGTCATTCCCAATAATCTCAAACCGCTGTTTAATCGCTTGTACTGATTCCATAATGAGTGGTCGAAAGTCCTAAAGTCAAAAGACGGCAATCGATTGTTTTTTATTTGTAGCTAATCCGGCTGTCCGCTATATCTTTTTTAAAACCCCTAAAGCCGGGCTTTCAAAAAAGGATGCCGCTTCCATCCGGGCTAGGGCATTGTCGGTTAATGCATCCTTTCTGAATACCCCACGGCTTTCCCAATCAGGGTTGCACTGGTGCAGTCTTCTATGTGAACCATGACAAAATCGCCCGGTTTATAGTGTTCTTTTGGGAAAACGGCCACCGTGTTTTGCGAGTTTCGGCCGCTCCAGTGCTGGTCTGACCGGTGTGATTCCTTTTCAATCAACACCTCGACGGTCTGGCCCAAAAAGCTTTGTGCGCTTTCCAGCGACAGTTTGCGCTGCAATTCCACAATTTCCGTCAGGCGTCGTTTTTTAACATCTTCCGGAACATCGTCAACCAGTTTGCGCGCGGCCAGTGTTCCCGGACGCTCGGAATAGGCAAACATAAATCCGTAGTCATATTTTACGTACTCCATCAACGACAGCGTATCTTGATGATCCTCCTCAGTTTCGGTAGGGAAGCCGGTTATCATATCCTGCGAAATCGCACATTTAGGAATAATTGCCCGGATCTTGTCAATCAGCGCCATGTATTCCTCGCGGGTGTGCTGACGGTTCATTTCCTTTAATATACGGGTGCTCCCGCTTTGAACAGGCAGGTGAATGTAATTGCAAACGTTGTGGTGTTTGGCTATGACGTGCAAAACTTCCTCGTGCATGTCCTGCGGGTTCGACGTCGAGAACCTGAACCTCATTTTTGGGAACTGGCTGGCAGCCCTGTCGAGCAGTTGGGCAAAATCAACCGCGGTGGCCTTTTGCATTTCCGACGCCTTGATGTAATCTTTTTTCAATCCGCCGCCATACCACAAATAACTGTCGACGTTTTGGCCCAACAGCGTGATTTCCTTAAAGCCACGGGCGTGCAGGTCGGCAATTTCTTCCAGGATGCTCTGCGGGTCACGGCTGCGTTCGCGTCCGCGGGTAAATGGAACCACGCAAAACGTACACATGTTGTCACATCCGCGCGTAATCGAAACAAATGCCGTTACACCGTTGCTGTTAAGGCGGACGGGCGCGATATCGCCGTAGGTTTCGTCTTTTGACAGGATGACATTGATGGCTTCGCGGCCTTCTTCAACCTCGGCCAAAAGGTTGGGCAAGTCTTTGTATGCGTCCGGCCCAACAACCAGATCGACAATTTTTTCCTCTTCCAGGAATTTTGATTTGAGACGTTCGGCCATGCAGCCCAATACGCCAACTTTCATTCCCGGATTGATCCGCTTGACCGAGTTGTAATACTCCAGGCGTTTGCGTACGGTTTGTTCGGCCTTGTCGCGGATAGAACAGGTGTTCACCAAAACAAGGTCGGCATCCTCCAGATTGGTCGTAGTGTTATAGCCTTGATTTGCCAGGATGGAAGCCACGATTTCACTGTCGGAAAAATTCATCTGACAGCCATAACTTTCAATAAAGAGTTTTTTTGAACCGTTTGGATTCGGGTCGAGTACAAGGGTTTCGCCCTGGCGGTTTTCTTCAATTGTTTTGTCCATGCGTCTCGCGCAAAAAATTAGTGAGTGGCAAAGATACGAAGATTTGTATACTGGTGACAAGTTGTCAGGTTTGTTAACATTCCTTTAGTTGTCGTGTTTTTTTTAAAAGTTGCAGTTTAAAAAAATCGCATACTTTTGCGGCAAACTACTAGTGGAATGGCAAAGAATTTAGTGATAGTGGAATCGCCGGCAAAGGCCAAAACAATCGAGAAATTTCTGGGGAGTGACTTTCAGGTCGAATCCAGTTATGGTCACATTGCCGATTTGCCTTCCAAAGAGATTGGAGTCGATGTAGACAACGGGTTTAAGCCCACCTATGAAGTTTCTCCCGACAAGAAAGCCTTGGTTAAAAAATTGCGCGACCTCTCGAAAAAAGCCGAAATGGTTTGGCTGGCCTCGGATGAGGACCGCGAGGGAGAGGCCATTTCGTGGCACCTGGCCGAGGAACTCAAGCTCGACCGCAGCAAGACCAAGCGCATCGTTTTTCACGAGATTACCAAGTCGGCCATCCAAAAAGCCATCGAGAATCCGCGCGGAATCAACTACGACCTGGTAAACGCCCAGCAGGCGCGCCGCGTTCTTGACCGCTTGGTGGGTTATGAACTTTCGCCGGTTTTGTGGCGCAAGGTAAAAGGCGGACTGTCGGCCGGCCGGGTCCAGTCGGTGGCGGTAAGGCTGATAGTGGAACGCGAACGCGAGATACAATCCTTTACCCCTGAAGCGTCATTTTCCATTTCGGCCGAATTCACCGGGAAGTCCGGAAAGTCATTCAAGGCTCGTCTGCCCAAAACTTTTTCCACTCAGGAACAAGCGGAAGCATTCTTAAAACAAAACATTGGTTCTACCTATAAAGTAGCCGATCTGGAAACCAAGCCTGCCCGAAAATCGCCCGCGGCTCCGTTTACCACGTCGACCCTTCAGCAGGAAGCGGCGCGCAAACTGTACATGCCGGTGGGTATTACCATGCAGGTGGCCCAGCGCTTGTACGAGGCCGGTTTGATCACCTATATGCGTACCGACAGTGTCAATCTTTCAAACGAGGCCATGTCGGCTGCCGCTGCTGAAATCGCCAAGTCATACGGCAAGGAATTTTCCAAGCCGCGAAATTTTACTACCAAAACCAAGGGAGCACAGGAGGCCCACGAAGCCATCCGGCCCACGGATATGTCGCGCCACTCCATTACCGGCGACCGCGACCAGGCCCGCTTATATGACCTGATCTGGAAGCGCACGCTGGCCTCGCAAATGGCCGATGCGCAACTGGAGCGCACCAATGTCAAAATTGATGCGGGTAACCACAAGGAACAGTTTGTGGCCTCGGGCGAAGTTTTGATGTTTGAAGGATTCCTTAAAGTGTACCTGGAAGGAAGCGACGACGATGACGAAGAACAGGAAGGTATGTTGCCGGCCCTTGTGGTGGGCGAGCCGCTGGTGTCTGAATCGATTACAGCTACGGAGCGCTTTTCACGTCCGGCGTCTCGATACACCGAGGCGTCACTGGTAAAGAAACTCGAGGAGCTTGGCATCGGGCGTCCGTCAACTTACGCGCCGACCATCTCGACCATCATCGGGAGGAATTACGTTGAAAAAGGAAGTTTTGAGGGTCAGGAAAGACAGTACCGCCAGCTCGTTCTGCAGCAGGGTGCCATCGCCTCCAAGACGCTTACTGAAAATACAGGATCGGACAAAGGCAAACTGGTACCAACCGATATTGGGATTATCGTGACTGACTTTTTGGTCAAGAATTTCTCGAACATCCTGGATTACCATTTTACGGCCAAGGTTGAGCAGGACTTTGACGAAATTGCCGAGGGCAATACGGATTGGGCATTGATGATGCGCGATTTTTACAGTCATTTTCACCCGACGGTAAAACAGGTCGAGGCCAATGCCGAACGCGAAAGCGGCGAGCGCATCCTGGGTACCGACCCTAAAACTGGCAAGCCGGTGAGCGTCCGTCTGGGTAAATTTGGCCCGATGGCGCAGATTGGCGATGCCGAGGACGACAACAAGCAGTTTGCAAGCTTGCGTCCGGATCAGAACATTACAAGCATTACACTGGATGAAGCGCTCAATCTCTTCCTTTTGCCCAAGGTTTTGGGTACGTTTGAGGGCGAGGAAGTTGAGGTAAACAACGGCCGTTTTGGACCGTATGTCCGTTTTGGCAAGACCTTTATCTCGTTGCCAAAAGGCGAAGAGCCACTTGATGTTTCAATGGATCGCGCTGCCGAGCTTATCCGCGAGAAACTTCAGGCCGACGCGCCCATTGCCATGTACCGGGAAATGCCGGTTCAAAAAGGTGTGGGGCGGTTTGGGCCTTTTATCAAGTGGAACGGTATGTTTATCAACGTCAACAAGAAATACAATTTTGATGCTTTGTCACAGGCCGATGTCAACCAACTGATTGAGGAAAAACTGCAAAAGGATCAGGACAAGGTGCTGCACGATTGGAAGGACGAGGGCATCCGCGTGGAAAAGGCGCGTTGGGGAAAATCGGTCATTATTAAAGGTAAGACCAAGATTGAACTCAACAAGGACGTTGACGCTGCTGCGCTTACCCTTGCGGAAGTACAGTCGATGCTGGAAGCCAAAGCCGCGGCCTCAAAGCCTGCCCGGAAAACAGCAGCCAAAAAGGCGCCAGCCAAAAAGGCCGTCAAAACATCAGCTACTAAAAAGAAATAATCATGGTGTTTGATTTTCTCTCGCCACTAGACGCCGAACTTGTTCAGTCCCTGAGCGAGCTTTCAGGACAGCACCTGGCCGGAAAGGTTGCGTTTCATACAAATAGCGATTTTCCTGATCTTGAAAAGATAAAAATTGCCATTATAGGCGTGCCGGAGTATCGCGGCTTTTCACTGACGCACGACATTCCGGAAACGCTGAATCCCATTCGCGAGGAGTTTTACAAATTGTACCCGGGTAACTGGGAAGCGTCGGTGGCAGACCTGGGCGACATCCTGCCGGGAAACAGTGCCGGCGATACGGCATTTGCTCTTAGGGAAGTGATGTCGGCTTTGCTGACCAAACGAATCATACCTATTATAATAGGTGGATCGCAGGACCTTACTTATGCAATGTATCGCGGATACGATAAACAGGAGCAGATGGTCAACCTGGTTAGTGTCGACAGCCGTTTTGATTTTGGTCGCGAGGAAGATGATATTACCGTGTTGTCATACATGAGTAGGATTATCGTGGATGAGCCCAACAACCTGTTTAATTTTTGCAATCTGGGCTATCAGACGTATTACAACTCGCAGGAAGAGATTGACTTGGTCGAGAAGTTGTTTTTTGACGCATACCGCCTGGGCGAACTTTCGTCGAATATAGCATTGGCCGAGCCGGTGCTTCGCGATGCCGACTTGGTGAGCATCGATTTAACATCGGTAATGTCATCACATTCAGGCAATTTCGCTAATTTTATTCCTAACGGTTTTAGCGGTAAGGAAATTTGCGCCCTGACCCGATATGCCGGAATCAGTGACAAGGTAACCTCGCTGGGGATATTTAACCATTCTGGAACCCATCGCGAGGCCGCTCTTATCGCGCAACTGATCTGGTATTTTATCGAGGGCTGGCAGTACCGCTCCAATGAGTATCCGTTTGGTACGCGGGAACATTACGTCAAGTATATCGTGCCTATAGAAGATGAGGATATGGTGTTTTACAAAAGCCCCAAAACGGAGAGATGGTGGATTGAAATTCCTTTTATATCAGCGGCCGATACTAAACTCAAAAAAAATACGTTGTTACCCTGTTCCTATGAGGAATACGTTACCGCCACGCAGGGAGAAGTCCCGGAACGGTGGTGGAAAGTCCAGAAAAAGAATTCTATTTAATTAATTTAAGTAGGTAGAGTCTTACAAAAATAGGAAAAATTTGCATTTCGTCGATGTTTTGTGCATTTTGTCGAAAAAAAAGTTTTGTCGAATCAAAGTAAATTCTACATTTGAGCCGTAGAATTAAATTTTTTTATAGACGTGAATTTTTTTAATTGTTTTTTTAAAAAATAATAGATAGGTTTACGCCCTTAAAATTAGAACACTTACATAACCCAAATTTTATATGAAGAAATTCGTCGCATTTACAGCTTTTCTCGCAGTTTTGGTAGGCTGTGGTCGTTCAAGCGATAAAGGAGAACTCGTTGGGGTTAAAGGTAGAAAGTGGCATCCGGAAAAACCATACGGGATGACGCTTGTGCCGGGTGGTGCATTTATCATGGGTAAGTCAGATGATGATCTGGCCAATGTTCAGGATGCGCCTACCAAAACCGTCACCGTCCGTTCTTTTTACATGGACGAAACTGAGATCACCAATAGCGAGTATCGCCAGTTTGTCGAGTGGGTAAAGGATTCGACGATCCGTGTCCGCCTGGCGATTTTGGCCGATGAGGTTGGTCAGACAGGAGGTCAGGGTGGCGGAAACACCGGAAGTATCGGCGATTTTGCCTTTAACGACGCCGATCCGGAGAAAATGACGCCGTACGATAAGTATATGTACGAAAACTACTATAGTGTTGGTACTGATGACGATCCGTATGCGGGCCGTCGCCTGAACCGAAAGGTAAAACTCATTACCGATACGCAAAAGTATCCGGACGAGTATTACACTGAGGTAATGGACAGTATGTACCTGCCTGTGGCTGAATCATACAACGGATTGCGCACCATCGACGTGTCAAAACTTAAGTTCCGCTATTCATGGATGGATATTCAGGCTGCGGCCAAGGCTAAAGTTGGTAAGCGTAGCTCATTTATCAAAACCGAACAAATCCAGGTATATCCTGATACTACCGTCTGGATCAAGGATTTTGCTTACTCTTACAATGAGCCGATGCACAACGATTATTTCTGGCACGAGGCTTATAGCCAGTATCCGGTTGTTGGTGTAAAGTGGACACAAGCCAAAGCATTTTGCGCCTGGAGGACTTTGTACAAGAACGCTTACATTAAAAGCAAAAAGAAAAAACGCGACCTGATCAACTCTTTCCGTCTTCCTACTGAAGCGGAATGGGAATACGCGGCGCGCGGCGGTTTGGAATCGGCAACTTTCCCTTGGGGTGGTCCGTATGCCAAAAATGACCGCGGTTGTTTCCTGGCTAACTTTAAGCCTAACCGCGGTGACTATGCAGCTGACGAGGCGCTTTACACCGTCGAGGCTAAAGCCTATGAGCCAAACGGATACAACCTCTACAACATGGCCGGAAACGTATCAGAGTGGACTGACTCTTCATACGATGCAAGCGCGTACGAATACGTTTCGACAATGAACCCTACGGTGGGTGACCTTTCAAACAAGCGCAAGGTAATCCGCGGCGGATCGTGGAAAGACGTAGCACTTTATCTGCAGGTAAGTACCCGCGACTTTGAATACGCCGACTCAGCCCGCAGTTACATCGGGTTCCGCACAGTACAAGATTATATGGGGCTTCAGATTACCGGAAGACCTCCAAGAAGATAACTATTACCTATTGACTAACTTTTAATTAACTTAACTACCTAAAAATTATTTATTATGGCATTTTTGAGCAAAAAAGCAATGAATTTCGCTTACGGTATGGGAGCGGCAGTTGTAATCGTCGGTGCGCTTTTCAAACTGATGCACTGGCCTGGAGCTAGCCTTATGCTTATCGTGGGTCTTGGAACTGAGGCCTTGATCTTTGGTCTGTCGGCGTTTGACCCGGTTGACAAAGAACTTGACTGGTCACTTGTATATCCGGAACTTGCCGGAGGCGAAGCTCGTAAAAAAGAAACTAAAGAGGAAGCAAAAGACGCTCAGGGACTTTTGTCACAAAAACTAGATAACCTCCTTAAAGAAGCTCGCATCGACGCTGATTTGATGTCAAGCCTTGGCAACAGCATCCGCAACTTTGAAGGTGCTGCAAAAGGAATCGCTCCTACGGTTGACGCTATTGCATCAACTAAGAAATACAGCGAAGAGATGAATGTTGCAGCTGCTCAGCTTGAATCACTCAACAGCCTTTACAAAATCCAGCTGGAGTCTGCTTCACGCACAGCCCAAATCAACAATGAAGTAGCTGAGAATAACTTAAAACTAAAAGATCAAATGCAGTCACTTACCGCGAACTTGTCTTCATTGAACAATGTTTACGGCGGAATGTTATCTGCGATGAGCAACAGAGGTTAATTTTTTGACTTATCATTTTTATTAACGCAAAACAATTTACTAGAAAATGGCAAGTGGAAAATTAACGCCGCGGCAAAAGATGATTAACCTGATGTATCTGGTTTTCATCGCGATGCTAGCTCTTAACATGTCAAAGGAAGTCCTTTCGGCCTTTGGCTTGATGAATGAACAATTTGAGTCGTCAAACGTTGACGCTACCAAAACAAACAAGGATATGCACGAGGCCCTGACTGCAAAGGCTGCCGAGAATCCTTCGTTTGCCAATGCAAAAGCTGTATCGGACAAGGCTAAAGCAATCTCTGAGCAGTTTTACAACTATATCGAGTCACTTAAAACCAGCCTCACAAAAGACATTGAAAAAGTTGACGGAAAACTTCCGTATGAGGCCATGGACAAGGGTGACAAAATTGACGAAGATTGGTTTGAAGGTGACGGATACTCTAAGAAGGGCAAGGAAATCGTCGCCGCTATCGAGAAGTATAAGTCAGATATGAAAGCCGCTCTTGGCAACGACGTAAAATACAAAAGCGTAGCTGCTGAAATCGATGCGCGTTTCAACACCGCCGACGTGAAAGCTCAGGACGGTGCCATGAAATCATACCTGGATTACCACTACAAAGGATTCCCGTCAATCGCGTCTTTGACCAAGTTGTCGGCCATGCAAAACAACGTAAAGGTTATCGAGGCCAATATTTTTAACATCGCGCTTGGTAAAGCGGCTTTGGAAGCTACTTCAATGAACAAGTACACCGCTATCGTGGTTCTTGACAAGAATGCATACTTCCAGGGTGAAAAAGTGACCGGTAAAGTAGTACTGGGTCGTTATGACTCGAACACCAAGCCAACGTCATTTAGCGGACCGGGCCGTATTGACCCTGCAAGCGGTCAGGCGGTTATCGACATGACTGCAGGCGCTGTAGGTGAGCAAAAGATTTCCGGTAAGTTTACCTTCCTCGAGGATGGAAAAACAGTTCCGCTACCTTTTGAGGGAAGTTATGTTGTGGTTCCGCGTCCTAACTCGGCCACCATTTCTGCCGACAAGATGAACGTGGTTTACCGCGGTGTCGTTAACCCGATGACTATTTCGTTTGCAGGAGTTTCTGATAATAATGTTACTGCCAGTGCTCCTGGTATGACCAAGGGCGGCAAGCCTGGAAAGTATGAGATTCGTCCGGGTGCTGGCAATGAGCTTGTTATCAATGTAAGCGCCAAGTTGCCTGACGGAAAAGTGGTGAGCGACAAGAAGATGTTCCGCATCAAGGGTATTCCTGCCCCGGTTGGAACAATCCGCGGCGAGGATGGCGTAGTTAAAGGACCTAAAAACAGCCTTGAAGTATCTACCGTGGGTGCCAAGCTTGTCGACTTTGACTTTGAAGTTGACATCGACGTAACAGGCTTCAACCTCAAGGTTACAGGACAACCAACAGTTGTGGTGTCCGGAAACAAACTGAACGCTCAGGCTAAGGCCGTGCTTTCAAAAGCTGGTCGTGGCGATCAGGTTACCATCTCGGAGATCAAAACCAAACTCCGTGGCGCTGGCAACTATATGATGCCTAAAACCGCACCGGTTATTTACGAAATACAATAATTTTTTAAGAGGATCGTTTCCTGTTAAGAACCTAGATCTAATACTATGAACTTGAGAAATCTGGCATTGGCGTTAATTTTTGCTGCAGGAAGTTTTGCTGCCCAGGCGCAGGCTAACTTGCTGAATGCAAGAACTCCGGATGAAATCGGGAAGAAAACTGAAGCTCAGTTGATTTCTGACAATGACAAGCCACTGGCTTACGGCTATGTGCACGATCGTGACGTACTGTGGGGCAAAACAGTTTGGGAGCTTATCGACGTAGATGAGCGCATCAACTTCCCGTTGTACTATCCTGTTGACAGTGCCAATATCGGATCGGACCGCCGTTCACTATACGACGTGCTGACCAAGGCGATCAAGGAAGGTGAGATAACTGAAGTGTACAGCGACAGTTATTTCAACACTAAGAAAACCATGAAGGACATCGAGTCGTCACTGACTAAAATCGATACGACAAACCCTGGCCGTGAGCAACTCAACGCCGGTATGGCAATCGATCCTCAGTACATTGTGAAAACTGATCTTGGTGCCTACCACGTTATTGGATACAAAATCAAGGGTTTCTGGTATTTTGACAAGCGTCAGAGCGAGATGAAGTACCGCCTTCTGGGACTTTGTCCGGTAACACCAGACGTGTTCACGGTAGGACAGGAAGAGGAAGATCCGATTGAACTGTTTTGGGTTTATTTCCCGGATGCACGCGAGGTTCTGCACAAGAATCATGCGTTCAACGACAGGAACTCGGCCATGCCAATCTCATTTGACCATTTGCTCAATTCACGACGGTTTAATGCTGTCATCTACAAAGAAGAAAACGTCTACGGTGACCGCGATATCAGCGAGTATCTCAAAGACAACGCTCAGATGCAACTTCTGGAATCAGAGAGGGTCAAGGAAAAGATCCGAAACTTTGAACAAGACATGTGGAATTACTAATTCGACATAAAGAACCCTTACTTCGGTAGGGGTTTTTTATTTTTGCTCCATGACAGATTACATCCTTGTTGGCGGCGGCATGGCCGGAATGGCATTCGCTGAAAGCGCCTGGCGAAACGGAAAACAGATTGTGGTTTACGATGGTTTCACTTTGGGGGCTACGCGCGTAGCCAGCGGATTGTACAACGCCGTGGTACTAAAGCGGCTCAATCCCGTCGGCGATGCCTATGCCTACCTGGATGCCATGGAGCCTTTTTACGCAGGTATCCAAGCCAGAATTTCCAAAAAGATTTTTTTCCCGATGCCGTTGCTCAGGCGTTTCGCTTCAATCGAAGAACAGAATGACTGGTTCGTAGGATGTGACAGACCTGAATTATCCAAACTTCTGGCCGACCAGATTGTTCATCTGGACGGTGAGGCACTTGATGCACCGTTTGGTTATGGTTGCGTCAACCGCGCGGGCTGGGTGGACACGCGCCTGCTGTTGGACGATTATTGGAAGAACATACCTTTTGGAAGCGATTATTTGCGTGAACCATTTGATTATTCGGCCTTGAAAGTTCTGAATGACGGCGTGCGTTACAAGGACATATCCGCTCGTCACATTGTTTTTGCCGAGGGTTTTGCCTTGTCGGGCAATCCATTTTTTAACTATCTGCCGTTACAAGGAACAAAGGGTGAACTGCTTCACATACATGCCCCGGGACTGAATCTACGCGTTGTTATAAAAGGAGGCGTGTTTATCTTGCCTGCCGGCGACGATGTTTACAAGGTGGGTGCCACATATGCCTGGGACGATAAAACTGAAATACCTACAACCGCCGCGCGCGAGGAGTTGATTGGTAAGCTTAATGAAATCATCCGGGTTCCTTACACCGTTATGGATCAAAAAGCTGGTGTCAGGCCAACGGTTAATGATCGAAAGCCTTTGCTGGGTACCCATCCTGAGTTTAAATCAGTGCACGTTTTTAACGGACTGGGAACCCGCGGTATTTTGCTTGCACCGCGACTGGGGCAGTTGCTATACAACTGGATTGAAACCGGAGCCGAATTGCCGGCTAATGTCTCTATAAATCGTTTTTTGGCTCGCCGCGGTAATTCACAAAAAGGTTGATGTAGATATTGCGCGAAATCCGGGCAATCCAAGGCATCAGTACCAGCAATCCAACGATAATTGCAATGAAACTGTTGTTAAGCGATGCCTCAAAGGCAAAATGCGCGACCAAAAATATGGCCATTCCCACAGCAACGGCCGCCGCATAGCTCACGTACATCGCCCCAAAAAAGAAGTTTGGTTCTATTTGATATTTTAGCCCGCATTTACTGCAGTTTTCACGCAGTTTAAGCGTTTTGATTACATTGTACGGATTTTGACTGATGTACATTGACTCTGATTGGCATCGCGGACAAGTTCCTGTTAAAATGCTATAGAGTTTGCTGCCTTTTTTTAACATTTGCATTTAATTTTTTCGGGTTGTTTCGCCGCTGCAAAGGTACGGCAGAAACCTCCAACATCTACCATGCTAAACATCCACAATCTATCGGTTTCCTTTGGCGGAACCTATCTTTTTGAAGAAGTAACTTTCAGGCTTGGCGCGGGCGATCGCGTAGGACTTGTAGGCAAAAACGGCGCGGGCAAATCAACCATGCTCAAAATTTTGTCGCGCGATCTGGCGCCGGATTCAGGAAGCATCGCCACCGAGAAGGAAATCCGCATAGGTTTTTTGCGTCAGGACATTGATTTTGAACAAGGAAGAACGGTTTTGGAGGAGGCGTATCAGGCTTTTGCCGAAATCAAATCGGTCGAGGCCCGGCTGGAAGACATCAACACCCAACTGGCCACGCGGACGGATTACGAAAGCGAAGGCTACTCCAAATTGATTGAAGATCTTTCCGATGGCACCCATCGTTTTGAATTGCTGGGCGGATATGATTATGTTGGCAATACTGAAAAGATTTTGCTGGGCCTTGGATTCAAGCGCGAGGAGTTCAACAACCTGACCGAAACTTTTTCCGGTGGATGGCGCATGCGAATCGAGTTGGCAAAACTGCTTTTACAGGCCAACGATGTGCTGCTCCTGGATGAACCTACCAACCACCTCGACATAGAATCGATCATTTGGCTCGAAGCATTTTTAAAGAATTATCCGGGCGTGGTGGTAATCGTATCCCACGACAAAATGTTCTTGGACAACGTCACCAATCGAACCATCGAGATTTCGCTCGGCAAGATCTACGATTACAACAAACCCTATTCACAATATTTGGTCTTGCGCCAGGAAATCCGGGAAAAACAACTCGCAACACAAAAGAATCAGCAAAAAAAGATTGAGGAAACCGAGAAGCTGATCGAAAAGTTCCGCGCCAAGGCGTCAAAGGCTTCCATGGCGCAATCGCTGATCAAAAAACTCGACCGGATTGACCGGATAGAGGTTGATGAAGACGACAACTCCGTTATGTCGATCTCATTTCCGGTCTCAAAAACACCGGGCCGCGTTGTGGTCGAGGCCGATCGCGTAACCAAGCGCTTTGGCGACAAAGTTGTTTTACAGGACATTTCACTGATGGTCGAACGCGGGAGCAAGATTGCCTTTGTAGGACAAAACGGTCAGGGAAAGTCGACGCTGATCAAGGCCATTGTCAATGAGTTCCCTTATGAAGGGACCATCAAACTTGGGCATAATGTGGAATTGGGCTACTTTGCACAAAACCAGGCTGAATACCTCGATGGCGAACTGACGCTTTTGCAAACCATGGAAGACGCAGCCAATGACACCAACCGGTCTAAGGTTCGGGATATGTTGGGCGCATTCTTGTTTCGCGGGGATGACGTGGAAAAAAAAGTCAAGGTTTTGTCGGGAGGCGAACGCAACCGCCTGGCACTTTGCAAACTTTTGTTGCAACCCATCAACGTGCTGATCATGGACGAGCCTACCAACCACCTTGACATCAAGTCTAAAAACGTCTTAAAGGCTGCGCTTCAAAAATACCAGGGTACGCTTTTGCTCGTATCGCACGACCGGGATTTTTTGCAAGGCATGGCCAGCACCGTGTACGAGTTCCGCGACCGGAAAATCAAGGAGTATCTGGGTGATATCAACTTTTTCCTCGAGCAGCGCAACATGGAGAACATGCGGGAGGTAGAAAAGCGCGACGTCAGGAAGGAAACGGTAGTTTCGCAGCCCAAGGTGTCGTATGACGACCAAAAGAAGCTGAAATCGCTCCAGAATCGCTTGAGTAAGGTGGAGTCGCAAATCAAAGATCTGGAGGCCCAGATTAGCCGCGACGACCGCGAACTGGAAAGCAATTATGACAAGCACATTGAGAATGCCAGTTTCTTTACCGCCTACAACAAAAAGAAGGAAGAACTAGACCGCCTGATGGCCGAATGGGAAGAAATCCAACTCGCACTTGAGGCCTAAGTGATCAGCCCGATGCGTCGCGAATGTTCGATGGCCTCGGCACTTTCTTTAAAATAGCAGGTTTTGACCCCCATGGATTCAAGGTTGTTGATGGCAGCCAATGCCCGGGGCTTTTTTTCCTTGCCGGTTTGCCGGATGTAGACGGCCATGACGGTAATGGGAAATATCTTGCAGATGGCTTCGTACAAAAAAGGATCTTCCTGAGAATCATCGCCCAGCAGCGTGTATTTTAAGTTGGGATAAAACTCAAGGATGTGCCGTATCTTCTCGAATTTATGGTTGTGGTTGCCGCGTCCTGTCACAAAAAAATCCATCAGACTGGTCTTGATGTCCTTTAACAGCATGACTGCCCGCGGAAGTTGGTGCAGCTTGGTAAAATCGACGATAAAGCGATACAGATTCCATTCGCTGCTCGACACGTAAAAAAAGGCGTTGTGTTCTTCCTTGTTGTCTTTTCCGGTGGTGCTCAGGGCCTGGTAGTGGCCAACGACATCCTCAAAAATCTTTCGCTTGTTGAGATTCCGGAACAGCAGCACGTAAAGTTTTTTAAACGGATTGCGCGTGTGCGATACCAAAAACGTGTCGTCTATATCAGATATAAAACCAAACCGGCCTTCATGCGGACGTATAAAGCTCGCTTTTTCCCGCACCCGCTTCCCGTTGTGATCCATGTATACCTCATAATCCTGCCAGCCGTATTTAATGGTGGTCTGGCCGTTTTGAATCGGGATGCAAAATTTAAAGTGGCCGTCGTCGAGCGTTCGCGTGGTAACCTTGAGTCCGTTGCATTTCAAATGAACCTGGGCATTGGAACTGGTTTTGACGCGAAAAACCCTGATGATGTTGCGCGCATGCTTAAATCCTGATTTTTGAAAGTCGTAATCCTGACGCGTGGTGGGCGCAATTACGTGACCCATAACAATCAGTTCTTGCTCATTGGCGTATCCGCGGTACAGGCGTATCAGTGGCTTCATGAAAAATTATGATTTTGTATAGAGAAACGTACGATACAATTTAGCTAAATTTAATGGGCAATCCAACTTTTATGTTAAAGAATATCCTGTTTGTAGTAAATCCCATTTCCGGCGGAACGGCCAAGGAAGATCTTATCGATACCGTAATGGAATATGGCCGCGATCTTGGTTATTCAGTACGGTTATACGAGACAACGGGTAATGATGATAGTAGTCAGATACGCCGGATGTATGAAAAAACCAGTCCGGAGCGCGTCATTGTAGCCGGGGGCGACGGAACCGTCAAAATGGTGGGCGAGGCGCTGGCCGATGCAAAACCTGTCCTAGGAATCATTCCGGCGGGATCGGCCAACGGATTGTCGGTTGATCTTGACTTTCCCAAAAATACCGACGAAATATTGCAGATTGCCTTTCAGAACGCACCTTTGGCGCTCGACATGGTAATCATCAACGGACATAAGAGCATCCACCTGGCCGACATCGGTTTAAATGCCGAACTCATCAAGAATTATGAAAACGGCACCATCCGCGGCAAGTTGGGCTACGCGCTACACTCTCTCAATACGCTAACCGATCCTCCGCTTCCGTTTAAAGTACGCGTCGAAGCCGATGAACGAGTGGTAGAGGCAGCTGCCAAAATGCTGGTCGTAGCCAATTCAAACCGCTATGGGACGGGTGTTACGATTAACCCGATGGGCAGGATGGACGACGGAAAGTTTGAAATCGTCATCATCAAAAATCTCGATTTGTGGGTTTTTGGAAAAATTGTGGTAGGGAAGATGCCACTTGATACCGGCGATGTCGAAATCATATCGGCCACTCAGGCTGTCATCACTACCGATGTTCCCGTCCACTTTCAGGTTGACGGCGAATACCTAGACGAGGTGACGCGGCTGGAAGCCAAAATTCTTCCGGAGCACATCTTTATTGCCGCTCCCGTTGTTACGGATGCTTAAACGGATGCCGCTGTTGCCATTGGGCTTCGGGTTCAAAATAATGGTAGAGCTTAGGCAAAAGGGCCTGGAAAATGCTGTTGCGATGCTTCATAAATCCTACCAATTCTACCGGTTTGGCCCCCACCGAACTTTTGATCTCCATGGCCGTCCGCGCAAAAATCACCCGTTTGAAACCGTTTTTGATGGCGTATCCCAACATGTTGTATAGCATGTTCAGGTATAGCATCCGCTGTTTTTGCACGTGTCCGTCATAACCCAGAAAGTAGGTTTCCATGGTGCTTCCATTCTTGATCAGGGTGTCGAATCCTATAAGCTGATCACCGTTAAAATAGCCGTAAAACAAAAAGTCATCACCCAGGTTTTCTTTAAGGGAAAGCCAGTGGTTATCGCGCAGGTAGAAAGTGTTGAACGGCGCATTTTGGGCCACGGTTAGGTAAAGCTCATATAATTTGGATTTGTTTTTTTCAATCTCCTGTGCCGATAGCTGCCGCATGGTAATGTCCTCGGCTTTTTTGCGGGCGCGTTTGTACTGATCGCGATATTTTTTGGTCAGGTCATTGACGTAGTCCCGTTCAGTATTCCACGCGGGGCGGACGCTTAAAATCATGTTTGGCTGCGCGCTGAACCTAAAGTATTCGTGGCCAAGGACGCTTTGAAATTCGCGGGCGTGGTCCGGACAAAAGTCTTTCCAGACAGTTAGATGCGGATCGCGTTTCTCTTGGGCGAGGTGTCGGCCGATTTCGTCCAGACCATCATTCAACGCCCGGAAATACTCCAGCGGAGGCAGGTTGTCGGCAAATACAAACGCATTTTCGCCGCTCAGCATGTTGTTGCCCAGGATGAGAACCCGCGAGACAAATCGTTTGAAAAAGAACAACCTGATGGTTTCCTTGATACAATGGTCGCGCGCGCCAAACGATGAAAGAGAACCCATGTCCAGAAACTGCGACAGCGCACAACCTACCAACCGTCCCTCGCGAAAGACGCCTATGTAAAAGCAGGTCATGTTGGCTGGCGCCGATTGCTCGAGGACCTTAAAGTATCGCTTGGTTAAAAAAAGGTTGTTCTGGGCAACATCATCCCATTGGTCGGGAAGCGCATCGACAGTAAAAAAGACTCGGGATGAAAGCGTCAACGATTGTTTTTTGTCAAAATTAAAAAATCCCGCCGTGGGTGGCAGGATTTTATCGTTTGTTTAAGGTTATACCCACATGCACATGATGCCGCCCATCAAAATGCAGGCTACCACCCAATACCCACCGGTTACCAGGGTGTATTTTAAACTGCGGCGTTCGTAAAGTGCGTTGGTGCCCACAACCGGGAGCGCAAAGAACAATCCGGCCATAAATCCGTGGAGGGCGCCGTGTTTAAAAGTGCGGTAGGTGTTTCCGTAGGCTGACAGGTAATTTTCCCACACCGATGCGTCGACGTCTTTAATGTTTACAGTGGCCTGATAGGCGCCAATCTGGTGGATGACCACCGTTTGCAGGAAGGTTGCAATGAGGATGGCATACAAAAATGACGAGATTAAAATAACAGGCATCTTTGGTCCTTTGCCGTCAGGATACGTTCGGGATTCTTTCATCCAAAGATTTCCAAAAACTTTTGGATGATACCATATCATTCCCACAAAAAGCGTCGAAACGGCCGCTGCCAGAATTGATAAGAAATTGATTTCCATTTGGTTCTATTTTTTTGGTTTAATCAAATATAAGAATATATGACTCTCCCTTACCTTTATCGGTCAAATAAACTTATTTTGTAAGAAAATATCCTTTTAAAAACATTAAAACATGCATTTCATCGATTTTATTTGCTTATTGTCGATAAATGACTTTACATTTGACTCATCAAAACATACCCAATCGCCATGAAAAAATTTACGCTCTTCCTGTTAGCCCTTGTGATGTCGGTTCCGGCATTCGCCGAGGTATCACCGGCTGAAAAAAATGCTCTGGTAAAACTGTATCAATCAACCAACGGATCAAAATGGACCAACAAATGGAACATGAACGAGCCGGTTGAAAAATGGTTTGGCGTTACCGTAAAAAATGACAAGGTAATCAGCCTTGACCTTTCAAGCAACAACCTTCAGGGAACGCTTCCAAATGAAATAGGTAACTTGATCTATCTGGAAAACCTTAAAATGTTCCGCAATGGGCTTACCGGTTCAATCCCGGCCAGCATCGGAAACCTGAAGTCGCTGCGTTCGCTAAACCTGGCGTTTAACAAGCTTTCAGGTCCCATCCCGTCAACCATAGGAAATGCTAGTGCGCTTCAATCGGTGGAACTGTACATGAACCGCCTTACCGGAACGCTTCCGGCAGAGATTGGCAAGCTTGGTCAATTGCAGACACTGTCGCTCTTTAACAACGAACTTACCGGATCTATTCCGCCGTCATTCTACAGCATGAAATCAATCAAGGTGCTTTTGCTGAGCAGCAACAAACTGAGCGGAAAACTCAGCATGGACATCGGCAATATGAGCTCGCTGGAAAATCTGAGCTTGTTCGAGAACAACTTTGAAGGCCAGGTGCCATGGGATCTGGAAAAGTTGCGCAACCTCAAGGAGATGAATATTTCCTACAATAAATTCAATGGTGTGGTGTCGCGTCACCTTGCCCAGCTGGACATGATGAACATGACCATGATCAATGAGCAGGGAATCGCCTCGACGCTTAAAGTATCTGACTTTAACAACAACACGGCCATTGCTGAAGAAGAATAGTTTGTTTTAGATGTATAGTTTTTAGTTGATCCCGCTGCTTTGGCGGGATTTTTTTTGTGATTTTTTTGGGTCGATCTGCAAAAACATTAAGACGGGTGTAACACAGTGTCGGCGGGTTATGGCGTAACTTTAAGTAAAACCCAAAAAAAAACACTGGCATGATCACACAGATTCAAGACGTTCCCGCCAACATGGTCGCTTTTAGATCGTCGGGACAGGTTACCAAAGACGATTTTGAAGTTGTTTTTGACAAGGTAAAGCAGTTGGTACAAAACACAGGCAAACTCAATTGCCTGTTACTTCTGGAAAATTCTCCCGCTGATTTTACCGCCGGCGCTTGGTTGCAGGATGCACTTTTAGGCATACGCCACATCACCAAATGGAATCGGGCAGCCATTGTGACCGATTCGCAAAATGTCGTGGCTTTTACCGATGCCTTTTCCAAGTTGATGCCGGGCGAATTCAAAGGGTTCTACAAGGACGAGTTCCTGACGGCTGTTGATTGGACGGCCGAGAAAATTTAATCAACACTAAAAAAAATGAAAATGGAAAAAGACAATTTTAAAACTGAATCAGTACAAAAGTTAAAAGAGATGGCGCTAAACATTGACATTTGCATGTTTTGTACCCAGCTTAACCACCAGCCAATCGCGGCAAGGCCGATGAGTTGCAACGATGTCGACGACCACGGCAATCTGTGGTTTTTAAGCGACGCCCGAAGCCAAAAAAATCTGGATATCAAACAGGATGACGCCGTTCAGTTGTTCTTCTCAAAAATTCCGGATTCACAATATTTGTCGGTATACGGTCGTGCCAGCGTTTATACGGATAGGCAAACCGTCAGTGAACATTGGGAGCCAATCGCCAAGGCCTGGTGGGACAACGCCGATGATCCCAACATCACGGTAATCAAAGTGACGCCAACCGATGCGTATTACTGGGACACCAAGGATGGCAAGGCAGTAGCTTTTATCAAATGGGCGGCAAACGCGATGGGTGCCGGTCTTGACGACGGCGGAGTTCAGGGAAATATCAACCTTTAAATCAACAGTTATGAAAAGTGAAAAATCAAATCAAAAAAGCCAAGACAAATGGCATGACCACTATGACGAAGATAAATATCTGGCGATGGAGCAGCCGGGCGTAACCTATACCGATGAAGGCCATCCTACGCTAAATTCAGACCAACTCGTTGGTGGTCGCGAACCCGACACCTATAATCCGGCAACCAATTCGCGCAATGCCGATGCGTTTTCGCAGGACGATTATCTGCTAAACGACAACATTGACCTGGATGAGGACCAAAACATCTCATTGTCTGATGAGGACGGCCGATAATAAGAAGGGAAGTTCACGCTTCCCTTTTCTTTTCAAGGATTTTTGCCACAAGGACGGTTCCGCTAAGCAAGGTCGCGATAGAATTTGACAGGATCAACGGCCAGTCGGTTTTGTAAATTCCGTATATGATCCAAAGGATGAGTCCGGCCACCAAAATCGCGTAAGTTCCGGACGAGATGTCCTTGGTCTTGCCCGACCGGATCACTTTTATCGCCTGAGGGCCGCTGGCAAATGCCGTCAGTACAGCCGCGGTATATCCAATGATGTCTACCATAATCATAAGTTTTTTAGGATGGCCCTGAGGTCGGTAGGGTTTTTAAAAAAGTCTTTCCACAAGTCGCCTTTTTCTTCCAGTCGCTTCCCGATGGTAAAATAATTAAACTGGCCCGGATCAAATTCTGGCGTGAGTTCTTCCCATTCAAGCGGTGTACTCACACCGGCACCTTCGCGCGGCCTGAGCGAATAAACACAAGCCATGGTTTTTCCACGTCCGTTTTGTAAAAAATCCAGATAAACCTTCCCGATGCGTTTGTCGGGCATGCGCTCCAAACTGGTGATATCGGGCAGGTCGCGGTGTACCATTTGGCTGATCAAAAGCGAAAATTCGCGGGTTTGTCCGTAGGAATATTTTGGCAAAACCGGAATGTAGACGTGAAGACCTTTTCCGCCGGAGGTTTTTAAAAAGCCCTTAACCCCGATCAATTCCAAAATTTCATGCACTTTTTTAGCCGTGACCACCAAATCTGCTGCCGACGCCTTGTTGGGATCCAGGTCAAAGATGATATAGTCGGGATTGTTCAGGCTGCCCACGCGGCTGCTCCAAGGATTAATCTCAATGCACCCCAGATTTGCCATGTATAAAAGCGTTTCGCGGTTTTGACACAACATCCATTTGATGCTTTCACTTTTTGAATCCGATTTGATTTTGCGCGTTTTGACAAAATCCGGCACCTTGCCTTCCATGTTCTTCTGGAAGAATCCATTGTCGGTAATCCCATTTGGATTGCGCCTCAACGACTGCGGACGGTCCTGCATAAAGGGCAGTATCAACCCTGACATCCGATTGTAATAGTCCACTACGTCACCTTTGCTGATTTTTTCCTTAGGAAAGTAAATTTTATCCGGATTTGAAATCGGTACATCGCTGGCATCGGTAACTAAATTTACGTCGACGGGTTTTTCCATAACTACTTTTTTCGCCGGTTTATCCTGACGAAGTCCCATAAAGACGGGATGTCGCATCCGCCCCGAGGTGGTCCATTGACTAAATTTTACCTGAGCCAACAATTCAGGTTTTACCCAACTGACGCCGGCCAACTTTGGCGATGTCGCAAACGGACTGGTTTTGCGGGTAAGTTTTTTGAGTTTTTTTTCCAGGTCTTTCAGCACATTTTCGGTAAACCCCGACCCGACTTTTCCGGAGTATATCAACTTGTCATCTTTATAATATCCGGTTATCAGGGCGCCAATTCCGGTTCGCGAACCCTGCGGGGCGGTGTATCCGGCAATGACAACTTCCTGCGAGAGACCGGTTTTGATCTTAAGCCAGTCGCGGGTGCGCTTTCCGTCGTGATATTTAGAACCGGCGCGTTTGTCGATGATGCCTTCCCATTCCTTTTGCTTGGCTTTGGTAAATGTGTCCTTTCCTTTGCCTTCAACGTGCGGCGAGTAACACACCACTTCCGAGGGTGGCAGTACGGCCTCGGCTATTTTCTTTCGCTGTAACAGATTAAGGCCGCGAAGATCATATCCGTCAAAATAGAGGATGTCAAACACGTAATATTTTATTCGGCCGCGCTTGGGATTGTCCTTGTAATCCTGAAGCCACTCGAAACGGCTGTTTCCTTTTTCATCTTCAATCACCACTTCACCATCCAAAATCACCTGATGCCCGATCGCCTTTAATTCAGCTTCAACGGGCGTGTAATGAAACGCATTCCCATTGCGCGATTTAAGTTTTACCTGCTTGTCTATATACGCCAGAGCGCGGTAGCCGTCATATTTATTTTCAAAAATCCAGTCAGGATCGTCAAAGGCTTCGTCGGCCAGCGTGGCTAGTTGGGGCGTAAGAAGAGTAGGGAATCTCTCTTGCTTCTTGGCTCCGGCCAGATCATCAGGGCTAAAAACGTCCTTGGCTTGCTCCAAGAGCGTCTTTGAATTTTCGGCGGCCGATTTGTTGCTATGCCAAACAGCATGTCCCTTTTCAATTTCGGGAAAATCTCTCCCCGTAAGTATTGATGTCTCGTCAAAATTACCCTTTCCGGAATGTGCGTCCTTACTTTTCATCAGCAGCCAATTCTTGCCGTCTTCACCCTTCATCCGGACCAGATGCCAGGCACCTTTTAGCTTTTGTCCGTCCAGTACAATTTTGATGTTGCCTTGGGCGAGTTGTTTTTTTAAAAGCGCATTGTCTTTAGTGATGTCGGTGTTGCACTCGGCATGAAAGGTTCCGATGTCCCACACCATAACGGTTCCGCCACCATATTCGCCCTTTGGGATGGTGCCCTCAAATTTCATGTATTCCATGGGATGGTCTTCCGTCTGCACTGCCAGGCGCTTGTCAGCCGGGTTTTTTGACGGACCTTTTGGCACCGCCCAGCTTACGAGCACCCCGTCAATTTCCAGCCGGAAATCATAATGCAGACGTGAGGCAGCATGTTTTTGCACCACAAACTGAAGCGGCCCGTCTTGCTTTTTCTTGACGCCTTTGGGTTCGCTGGTTTTTTTAAAGTCGCGCTTTTTATTGTACGTTTCCAGTGCCATGTCAATTTTTTATTTCCGCCAGGCTCGCCTTGAGTTGCTCCAGCAAGTTGTCTGATTTTTTGGTGCGCGTGCGTTGGGGCGTAACCGGCTCTTTTTTGGGTTTGGCCGACGCTTTTTTCTTGATGAGTTTGATCAGGTCGGCTTTGTAAGTATCCTTGTACTTTTCCGGTTCAAAAGTTCCGGTGAGTTGGTTGATGATACTCACCGCCATATCGAGCTCTTTTTTTTCAATTTTAAGCTTTCCGGGCGTCTTGACCTCATTGTGGTCGCGGAGTTCTTCCAGAAACCTGATTTGAATCAGCAGGATTACATCTTCCTCAACTTTTAAAATCCCCAAGTGTTCGGAAGTGCGCATCACAAATCGGCAAAGACCAACTTTTCCTGTTTTTTTAAGTGCGTCGCGCAACAGGGCGTAAGTTTTTGTCGCTGCTTTTTCAGGTTCGATAATATAAGGTTTTTCCAAAAATTGGGCGGGAATGTCTTTTTCCAGCACAAATTCAAAAATGTCGATCGTGTCCGATTTTCCAGGCATTAGTTTGGAGATTTCATCGCGGTCCAATACGATATAGTCACCGTTTTCGCGTCGGTAACCTTTTGCGATTTCCTCCCACGGAACTTCCTTTCCGTCTTTTTTGCAAACCCGGACATATTGAATGGCGCACTGGTCTTTTTTACGGATCATGTCCAGATCGATCCGCTGCGAAACCGCACCACTGTATAACCTAACCGGTATGTTGACCAGTCCAAAACTGATCCCGCCTCGCCAAAGTGCCTTCATAGAATTTGATTTTAGTCAAATTTCAACCATCATTGCCTAAATCCCGTTATATTTTTAAAGCATTGGTTTACAAGGTTTATGCATGTGGGGATTGTGTAATTAAGGCCTAAAATCTTGTAATCCGTCCTCACGCCAATTGATGAACTTTACAAAAACCACAAAAAACCTGCACTATGATACGGGATGCATATAATTTTAACGGATGGATGGATGACGAATTTGAAGTTTATGACATCAATGATGTTACGCCATCGGCAAGAAATTTTGACGAGGAGCCCCCTTACAACCAGCAATGGGACGAGCCTTTTGACTTTTAAGGGTAACCGAAATTGGGTACCAATGCCCATTGGGAATGATTTCAAAAAGTGTTGCCCTGAGAGTGGAATCGTAAGTAACGGTTCCACTTTTTTTAATGAAAAATGGAACAACCCGGAGGTGGTTCCATTTCTATAAATAATTGAGCAAAAGTTCAGATAAAAAAAATGGCAGAGAATCCCTACTTTACTCTACCATTTTTTAAAAGTATGCCCGCATGTTGCGAAGCACAGTACAAACATACGACAGCCTTACCCGTTGTGATTTATATTTAAAACGGACATATTTACAAAATATCCACTAAAAGGGATAACCTATGGCAAGGTTAAAAACCATATTGTTTTTGCGCCAGTTTTTTCCGCCAAAGTCAATTTCATCCAATACCCATCGCTCGTTGTCAGGAAGATATGGTTTCCTGAGCGGGAATGCGACATCCAGACGGACCACCAAAAAGGAAATGTCCAGGCGCAATCCCGCGCCCGTACCCACTGCAAACTCCTTGAGGAAGTTTCCGGAGAATTCAGCCCCCGGGCGGTTTACGTCTTTGTTAAGCAGCCAGATGTTTCCGGCATCTACAAACAATGCGCCGTGGACAACGCTGAACAGCTTGGTGCGATACTCGGTATTGACCTCAATCTTCACATCGCCGGACTGATCCGGCAGGAACGAGTTTTCATCGGTGGGCTCAAAATACGATCCCGGACCAATCGACCGCGCCCGGAAAGCCCGTATGCTATTGGTCCCGCCAATAAAAAATTGCTTGACAAAAGGCATCGAGGTCGAATTCCCAAATGAATAACCCACGCCGCCGATGATTCTGCTGGCCAACTGCGAGTCTTTCCCGAGTTTGAGATAATGCCTAAAGTCGTTTTCCACCCTAACATACTGGCTAAACGGCACGCCCAAAATCTCTTTCACATCGCCTTTTTTGGCGTTTCCGTTCATGATCAGTCCGGTGATGGGCGCTGACAAGTCAACCGATCCTTTGTAATATATCGTATGGCGCAACCGCTGCTTCATCGTATTGGTGAACGTGTAGGAATAATTTGGGCCAAAAATCAATTGTTTCTCAATCGCTTTGGCCAAATTCGGATTGGCATCCAATTGTTCCTGATATAAACTGGTGATGCCGTTCGGGCTGACATATGTAATCTCGGTCAGATTGAGTTGATGTTCCTTGGTTTCACTTTCCCGCCACAAATAACCAAACGAACCCTTAAATGAATTCAGGGCATACAATTGCATCCGCTTTTGGAACTCATAGCCAACGGTCACCTTGGTTCGTGGGACAAATCCGCTTGGTGTGACAATGCGAATAGGCGTGATAAAACGCGGCCAGGTCAGGCTGGTTTCATTCCCGATGCGATACACGTTAAATCCTTTGTTGCGCCCTGAAACCTGAACTTCAATCCCGCCAAAAAGCGATGTGGTGAAAAGTTCGGCGCCGCGAAAGAAATTGCGGTTGCTCCAGTTGATGCTGAGTTCGCTTCCGGTAAAATTGGCCGAATTCGTCTTGCCCAAAACCTCAAAACGCAGCGATTTCCTTGGCAGTGGTGTCAGGTAATAAAAAGCGTCAAGGGCGGTGCTCAAGCTATCGCTGATGCGGAACTCGTTTTTGACAAACTGAAACGTTCCCATGTTGATCAGGCGCTGAAGGGAAAGGTTGTGGTCGTTTCGGTTGTAGACGTCGCCGCGTTTAAATTGCAGGATTCGATCAAAAATGCGCGGTTTGAACAGCTTTGACGAATCGATGATGGTAAAATCGCCGTGCTGTTTGACATCCTCGGGTTTGTAGTTGATCGTGTCAGTCTTGATGGAAAAATTCGGATAGACCACAATGTCGGCAATAGTGTACGCTATGCGCGCTTGGGCAGGCGTTTCGGCTTTGATTTTCACTTTAAGGTCAACCTGATTTTTGCCCACGGTCGAATCAACCTGTACCAGGATGTAATCGGGATTAAAATAATAGTATCCGCGGCGTTTTAAGCGGCTGTCGATGCGTTCGCGCTCGGTTTTGATGACCTCCAGATCATAAGGTGCGCCGGGCTTTAACAGCGTCCGTCGGTTGGCTCGCGCCACGGCCTGACCCAATGCTGAAGAATCCGCGGGAAATTCCACCTCGCGAATGTGATAGCGCGGCCCGGGTTTTAGCGTGTATTCGGCAAATGCCTTTTTCCCGCGACGGGTCGAATCGGCACTTACCTTGGCTTTAAAATACCCGCGGTTCTCAACGTAACTCTCAAGCACGTTGGCGTTGTATTCCAAATCCACCTGACTGAACAAAACCGGTTCTTCGCCCACTTTGTTTCGCAGCCAATGCCTCAGGCCGCGTTCTTTTTTGGGTTCGCCGGCAATGTTGTACGCCCAGAGTTTTGGCCGCATTCCCAGGATTTTGCTGTTGGGTTTTGGCCGCGCCAGCCCTTCCAGTTCATCTTCAAGCGCTTTTCGGTCTTTGCGCGACATGGCCGAATCGGCTACCTTGGCCTTGGCGCCAATGTACAGCAATTCGCCTTCTTCCAAATACTTGGTGTTGCTGCAGCCCGCCAGGAAAACCAAGGCGAAAACCAGCAAAATACGGCTTATCCTAATCCTTGGTCTCATCGTTATTGGTTTTTTCTTCCAGTTTCCTTTTTTCTTCCAGTTTCCTTTTTTCTTTCAGTGCTTTTTTGCGCTCGCGCTCCCTTCTTATCATTTCTTTTTCTTCGGCCGATCGGTGAAACAACTCGCGGAATTTGTTGTAATCCATCGTTAGGATAAACGCCACACCCGTTTCAACCACCTGTCCCTGAAGCGCCATCTGGTATTCGTTTTTGCGATAGGCTCTGATTACATATCGGCCGTCGCGTGTCAAGAGGTAGTCGGCCGACAAATCCCCCGCGATATTGTTGGCTTGTTCATTGGGCTGCTGCGGACCTTCGAGCCCAAATGAACTCCCGACACTCACCTTGAGGCGATCATTGAGGAGTTTTTTGGACACGCCAAGATTCAAATCGGTCCGGTTTTCCCGCACGCCCGTAGTGTAGTCATCGGTTGATTCCAGATCAAAATTCAACTCGACGCCTTTGATCAGGTCGGCGGCCAGGTTGTTCATCTGTTGCGACAAAATCTTGCTCACGCTCTGACGGGCCATACTTCCCGCCGATGTTCCGCCCGCCTCGCTCGAAAACGGATTTTCGCCCACAAAACGATTGAGCAGCAAAAGGGCAAAAACCTGCTTGTTGAGCTCAGCCGGTTCCTGTCGCAGTTGGGCCAGTTTGGCCTCGGTGGTTTGTACAATCTCCGATGCCACGGCGTAGTTTCCTTCCGGGAGGACGATGTCAAATGAAATTTGCGGCTTGAGTAGTTCGCCCTCCATCTTGAGGTGCGCTTCAAAAGGCAGCCGCTGTTTGTAGGTGTTGCGAACAGATTGTGCCACGCTGCCCAGTTGGTCGCCCACCAAATCAATCGGTGGCGCCTCGACGTTGTAAATAGCCGTCAGGTTGACGTTGGCCGCAGTCGGTTCGCCGTTCCAGATCAGGAAACTTCCGGGCTTGATTTCAAACCGGCGCTTGATAAGGTTAAAGGTCATTTCATAGGCGCCGTCGGTGAATTCGTATTTGCCAACCAGTGTGGTTTTGCCCGACGGATCGATCCCGCCGGTAAGTTGCGCCTCGCCCTGGAGTTCCAAAAAGTCTCCGTTCCCTTTATCGACAATCAACGACAGTATCGCTTCCTTGACGATTTCGATGTTTACGGCAACATCCATTCCGTTTAAGTCTGATTGGTCAAGGGCACTTTTAATCATCTCGGTTTCCTGGAGCAGTTGGTTATCCTCATCAACAAATTCGACGATTCCTTCACGGTCGGCAATAGACGGATCTGACTGCGGCAGCGCCACCGAGAATTTGGTATCTTCATTTACCTTGAGGTTTCCGCGTACAACCGGGCTTTGCGGAGTTCCCTTGATGTCCAGTCGGGCATCCACAAACAAATCGCCAAAAAACTGATCATTGTCTTTTTGCTTGGAGTTGATTGCCCGGAAGTTCTCGGCGTTAACGGTCAGATCAAACGTATAGTCGCGGTAGTCTTGTGTCAGTACCCGTCCGTCAACGATCAGGCGGTTGTCTTTTTGGTCGTAAACCGTAAAACTATCCATCAAAATTCCCTGCGCGTCAAAGGTCATGGTTTCGTCGATGTCCTTAAAAAAAGAGTTGAGTTGCGTTACCCGCAGTCCAACATCATTAAATTTAAGTTCGCCGTTTACCCTTGGGGCAGTCGGCGTTCCGGTGATGTCCATCTGTCCCGACAAAAATCCTTCGCCGTCGCGGATGTTGCCAAACGTGAATCCCTGAATGCTCTCGATGTTTAGTCGGTCAATGTCGAGTTTCAGGTCAAAGGCCTGTTGCGACAAGCGGTAATCGCCGTTGATATTGAGCTGGTTGCCGTTGCCCGTCAGCGACACATCCGCTTTTAGCGTGTCGACGGTTTGATTGTTGACTTTTATCGAAAGGTCGCCAACCGGGTTGCCCTGGAATTCCAGTTTGGAAATTGTCAGGTCCGACGTGAAACTCATCGTCCCGGTAAGATCGCGCAGTGTTGCCTCGCCGTTTAGCGTTCCGTTGGCGAGCAATTCGTCCTTGCGGATCATGTTGAGCAACGTCGACAGTTTAAAGTTGCTCACGATAACATCAAGCGGCGCGTTTGCCGCCTCAGATTCCGATTGGATTTTTAAGGAACTCCCCTCGCGGCTCAACTCAAAATTGTTGGCGTAAATACCTTGTTTTCCAAAGCGCAAGACATTGTCAGGCGATAGGGTCCACTTTTCGTAATTCAGCAGCAATCCGTCCGGATCCAGGCTGATTTCAGTTTCGCCGTCAATTGATTTAAGCGTCCCGGCAATGGCGTATTGGTCCTTTTTGGCGCGGTCTCGGATAAAGAGGCGGTAAGAAATTACATCATCTTTGATGTTCCCTGACAATTCGGTAAATGGCAACAGGAATTGATCATTTTCGACAGCATCAACCGTAATATGGTAAACCAATGAATCGCGCTCGGTCCTGACATCCATTTTTACGCCCGAAATTTGGTTCGAACCATAAACGAGTCTTGGAATACGCCCCATAATGGCAAGGGAGTCCGATACGCTCCTAAAGCTTCCCTGTATGTCGATTGGCTCCAATCCCGCAATCTGCGGAGCGATTTTTTCAAGCATTTTGTCGTCGGTAACCCTGATTTGAAAATCCACAACCTGCGGGTCAGTTGGCTGCACCGGGCCGTGGTTGACGTTGTAATATTTACTGATGGTATTCTTTACCGCGGTCGGGAGCTGGGTCAGCTTATACTTGCCTTTCATTTTGGCGCGCACAAACTGCGATTTTAGGCTGATGCTGTTGCTGTCGGCGGTTGACAGCGCCACAACACTGATGGAGTCCAGTACAATGGGATCGGCGTCCTTCAAGATTTGAATGCGGTGCAGATCCACGCGGCCGTTAAGGTTGTCCGGGTCTGAATCGTCGATATCGCCATCAACCTCGCCCCGCAACTTCATCGGTCCGGCGTGAAGGTTGAGCCGGTTCAAGTCGGCAATGTCCAGATTGAGCTTTAGTTTTCCCGTTGGATATTTCCCTGAAAATCCGCCGCCCGCATCCAGTGTGAAAGTCAGATTCGGGTCATTCATCCCGGCATCCAACGAGTATTGTCCGCCCGCGATGGATCCATCTATTTTCAGGTCGCGGTACTTATATCGGTTAAACTCGGCTTCTTTGAGAATGGCCTTCAGTTTTGCGTCGGCGGTTTTGGGATCCAGTCCGCGGCCCTGAATTTGGGTGGATAGCGACACAATCCCGATCGAATCATTGCTGATCAACCTACCCAAATCAAATTGATCCAAGCGGACATCAGCCTTATAAGTTTCCTGATTTTTGATGCGTCGGTCCATCTGCGCGTCTACGAATGCGACACCCATGCTGCTTTTGACGTTGATTTTGGCGGCAAAATTTTGTTGCGATCCTTTTACTTTACCACTAAGGCTGATGGTTTCGGGGAGATTGATGTTTGCCGGGATCGTCCCTGACGGAACAAAACTGCGGATATCGCGCGCCGTCGACTGCAGTTCGCGAATGTCCAAATCGTAGTTTGCATGGGCCGCATCAGGCAATCCACGGATGTTCCCGCGCATATCTACGACGGTTTGCCCGATACCGCTTAATTTAAGCCGCGGAATGTTCAAGGACGACAACCTGCCGGAAATCCGGGTATCGAGATAAACCACCGCATCGGGATTTGCAGCAAATGGATTGATTTGGTCTAGCGAGGGAACGATGGTGAGAATGTCGCGAAACGCAATCCGGCTGTTCTTCAGATCGGCATCCACGTACAAATTTTCCAGATCATCCTTTATCGACTCAACCGACGCATAACGAACCGAAAGGTGGTCGCGAACTAAGGTTTTTGGCGTTTCGAGATAAAGATTTTTAAGCGATGCGCCGCGGGGTCCGTATTCAAAATCAGTTTTGAGCTGTTTGATGGCGAGCCCGCTTTTTTCGCGAACGGCAAGCCGGTTGATTTTGCCTGAAATTCCGGTGTCGGAATAGGAGAGGTCCCGTCCGTCCAGATTGAATCCGTCCAGCTCAAGGTGCTTAAAGTCGATGCCGTTTTGTGTTGGCGCCGATGCGTGGTCGTCAAACTTAAAGTTGACATCGGCAATCAAAGTCTTGCGCAACTTAAAATTCCAGCCGTTTTTTTTGATGGCCGTGGTGTCAATGTCGGGCGCCTTGATGGATTTGTCGGCTTGACCGATGGCGAGGCTGCCGCGGACGGTTTTGAGTTCAAATTCGTTTAGCGCGATTTGCTGTTTGACCAGATCCAGTTTGTCGACTTTGATTTTCAACTTTCCGATTGTCACGCCGGTGTTGAGGTTGGTACCTTGGCTGTCATAACCCAAATCAATCCGCGCCAGCGATATGGTGCCCAGTTTGAGTTTCAGATCGGGTCGTTTGGACAGGGTGTCGACCACCTTAACCGAAGTCTCGGCTGCCTTTTCAACCAATCCTTGATCTAGCGTCAGCCGGAGTCCGTCCAGGTTGACATAAGGGATGTCAAAATCCATTTCGTCCAGATTGAATCGGTTGAATCGCGTATCAAAATGATGCAACCTGAGGGCGATGTCATTCCGGCTAAGCGCGTCGTCAAACGCAAACCTGATGTCGTCCAGTTCAATCCGGTTTATTGAGATTTTCATGGGTTTTGAAGCCTCGTCATCGGGTTCCTTTGGGGCAAAGGCATCGATAATGTAATCAAAGTTAAAAATGGAATCGCGGTTGCGCGTCAGGTTGGCGGTGATGCCTTCCAGCTTGACCGAATTTATTTCCAGCTGATTTTTAAGAAGCTTGAAAAGACTGATGTCGACAGATAATCTTTGGCCGGCCAGTAGCGTGTCTTTTTGTTGGTCTTCAAAATAGAAATCCTCGAGAATGACGCGTTTTGGAAGGCCAATTTCAATCCGGCCAACCTTTACCGGCGTCTTGATTTTTTCCTGCAGGTAGGTAACGGCTTTATCTTTGGCGAAATTCTGGACGGCTGGAATTTGAAGTGCGATAACCAGTATCAGGAACAAAATCAGTACAGATCCGACAATCCAGAGCAGGATTTTTAAGCCTTTCCGGAGATAGCGTTTTGCGGTTTTCATCGTACTGTTTTGTTCCATGTGCAAATGTTACGGGAATTTAAAGGTAAAACCTTACAGGATTGTCATTTTTAATTGCATCATTTTTAACACGTTCACAATAAAAACAAAAAAAAGCCCAATCGGCTTGCTTTTTCCTAAATCGGTTGTATATTTGCACTCACAGCGCGGGATAGAGCAGTAGGCAGCTCGTCGGGCTCATAACCCGAAGGTCACAGGTTCGAGTCCTGTTCCCGCTACTAAACAAGACCCATCGACATCGTCGGTGGGTTTTTTGTTTTTGATCGGTAAGAAAACCGTCACTCGGAGCGCCTGTTTTTATCGCTTTTCCATCAGCATTGTTAACTGCATGCAGGAAAACAGGTGTGAATCAGATGTGGATGACTTTTCCCAATCTTTTTTATGCCAACGCGCGCCGATTCGTTTCTTGGTCGCTTCCGACATCGGCAACATATTTACCAGGAAATACCATTTGGCAGTGCCCAAAACACCACGCCGCTCCTTTATTTTAAAAGCTTTGTCAAACTTGCGGTACGTAGTGCGTGAAAATGGCCATTCCCATTCCTTGTCGCTCTGGAACGGACGGTAAATCGTTCGGATCATTTTGATTGGCACGCTGGTCTCTAACGGATCGTAACTGATGATGACACCGCCCGGAGCCAGTTTTTCATTGAGTTTTGAAATCAGCAAATCGACGTTCTGAAAGTGGTGCAATACGCCATACGCATAAATAATGTCAAAATCCTTGTCCGGGAAATCAGTATCCGACAAAAAATCGGCGGCCACCGCACGGGCGTTGGGAAACTTCTCGATGGTTTTGGCAAGTTTTTCAATGGCGATGTCGCTCAAATCCAACCCCACATATTCCTTGCTGTTCTCGGCCAGATAGGCGCTCCAGTAATTCCCGGCAAAGCAACCCAGGTCCAGTACTTTTTTATTGGCCAGATCGCCAAACCAAACCTTGTGCAGGTCATAAGACTGGTTGAGCACACCAATGTCGCGCCTAATTTGCTTCAGGGTTTTTTCCCGTACAAAACTCCACACGCGGGTAGGAAGGTTTTTTTTCTTGTAATTGTAAAACTCTTTTTGCTTTTTGTTGATTTCCAAGATTTCTTCCTGTGTCTTCATGGCTTTAATTTTCAGGGCGTAAATATAAGATATTCAGCGTTGCGATTGGTGATAAAAAAAGCCCGGATCACCGGGCCTTTTATTTAGTTCTTGTAGAATTTTTGCGAGTATTCCTTCCCGTCGGTGGTTTTAACAGTTACCACGTAAAGGCCGGTCGCCAAGGTTTTAACCGGAATGTTCTCCAGTGTCTCGGTTTGCATGATCTGGCGGCCGTTAAGGTCCAGAATGCGTACCATTTCGCCGGCAGCCATAGCTTCACCCAATTGGATGTTCAGCACGTCCCGGGCCGGGTTTGGATACACCGTGAAATTCATTGGCGATGGATTGGCCACAGAAAGCGGGCTTGAACCTTCAACCACGGTGATGGCTGAGTTGGCTTGCGGATTGTTGATGACGTCGACAACGCCTGATGGCCATTTGATGATCGCCTGGGTAACTTCGGCAGCCTCACCAAGACCAAAATGCGCGCTCAATGTGCTCATATAACCAAATCCTTCGCCGCTGCGGATGTCGCGTATCTGCTTGCCAAAAGGCCCGTAAATCTCTACGCGTGCGCCAATGCCGTTGCTGTTGCTCTGTATACCTTTAAGGTTGATGCGCAGCCATCCATTTCCGTTTGGTACGGCATAGCGGATGTTGCTTCCGTTAAGGATGTCCAGGAATCCGTCGCTGTTAAGGTCGCCCACGGCACCCATAGTAAGGCCGGTGTATTGGGTTGCAACAAAGTATTCGCCGTCAACATTAAACATGATGCGTCCGCTTGAGCTCATCACGTCCACATAGCCGTCATTGTCAAAGTCATAGGCAATGTAATCGCGGGCGGTGGTAGGATCAGCGTCCCATCCGGTTTCGACCGACAGGTTTGTAAACGGTTGGGTAATGGCGTTCCCGTCATTCACATTGTTGCGGAAATACATAGAATTCACTGATCCGTTTGACCCGATTAAAATGTCCATATCGCCGTCATTGTCAAAATCAGCAACGGCCGATGACCAAGAGTCAACCGGCGTCACATTGAGTCCGGTAAAGGCAGCCATGTTCGTAAAATTGTTGTTTCCTCCGTTCACGTGAAGTTCACAGGCCGGTCCTGAGCATTTGGAGACAAACATATCGGTATCGCCGTCGTTGTCAATGTCGGTAAAGATAGAGGCGTAGTTTCCGGTAATGCCACCCAAAGCCATTGCGCCCGGCGTGTTGCCTACCTGGTAATGAACCAATCCGTTTGAACCATCGTTCAGATAGTAAACGTTTGGCGCAACGTCATGGCAAGAAAACGCATCCAGATGCCCGTCGTTGTTAAGGTCGGCAAAATTGGTGCGCTGACAAAAAATATACTGCCCGGGTGTAATCGAGGTATAAGCGGTTCCGGTTGCGTTTGACATCCAAAGCGAGATACCGCTTCCGTTGCCCATCATCAGGTCATTGAATCCGTCTTTGTTAAAGTCGCCGGCAGCCATGCTCCAGTTAGGCATCAGGCTGGTTCCCACAATTGGTACAAGAGCAGGGGTAAGTGTCCCACCCGTACCCTGATAGTGGATTTTCAGCGTTCCGTTGCTCACGCCTACTACATCGTCCTTATCGTCGTTGTTCATGTCGACGATGCACATGCGGTAGGTTGTGTTAATGGTTGGGTCATTGACGGTGTTGTACGTGATCGGGATGATAATTTCCTCTTCAGTAAGTTGGAAGTCAAAACCGGCCGCACTGTTTTTATTGTCCCATACAATGTAGTAGCTGTTGCCAACCATGGCGTCAAAAGTCTTCACTGAAAGGTTGGAGTTGGTGTTTCCTGAATTGCATGCCAGCGTTCCAGAATTGTCATCACTGGTGACACAGTTAAGCGTCGGGCACGATCCGGTATACACGCTAAAGTTGGTGTCTTTACAGATGTTTTGCGGCAAATCCGACGTCACGGTAACCAGATAATTTTGCGTTGGCGTGTAGGCAAACCATTCGGCCATGCTTGCATTAGAGCAGGAGGTGGTAATGTTGGTTCCGTTAATCGCAGCCACCACATGCGTTCCGGCCGTGACCACCTGAGGCGCCGCGCAGGAATCCTGGGCACTGGCCGACGCGGTAAAAACGAGCGCCAAAGCCAGCGAGGCCCGGTAAAAATGTTTAAAAAATGTAAAGTTCATTGTCATGGTTGGGTTGGTTTGAAATTATGATAGTTGATTAATTACACTGACTGGCATCCAGCGAGTTGATCCATTCGCGGATAAGGTCAACGCCCTCATCGTGAATGACCGACCGGCCGTGAAGCGGCATCCGGTAGGCTTCGTCGACGGTGTTGATGCGGAAAAACAACATCGAACCATCGGTATTGCGGGGCGCTACAATTTTGTTGAGTTCCGGAAAATCCTGAATATCCTCGGTATCGGCACAAACACCCATGTTGAGCTGGTTGTTAAAAGTACTCGCAAAGCGAAATTTCATCGGGCGGTAATCGCAGTGCCCCTTGTCGTCGTGGCAATGTGCGCAGTTGGCGTCAAAGTAGGCGCGGGCGCGGGTTTCCAGCGGCGCCGATGCATCCATATAATTTGGAACGGTGTTTTGTGCCGATGGGAAATCAAATCCACTATCGAGGTAGCCCATATCAATCCACTTTTGAAGCTGGTTTTTGGTTTCGCTTCCGTAATTGAGCGCAAAGTTCAGGTTTTGCGGCTTGATGCCAATTGGGATGTGCGTGGCAATTTCCTGCGTGCCGTCCCAAAATTTTGACTTGTGGCAAACAATGCACTGCGGCTCCGACGGAATCCTGTAATCCACCGTGCGCGTGACGCCATTTTCAGTAAAGCTGACGTTGACAAAGCTTCCGTTCATATCATAGAAAGCCTCCGTCTGCTCATTGTTCCAAACGTAATTGGCAAACAACCAGCCGTTTGCGCGGCGAATCATCAATCGGGTTTCCAGGATCCGCGTGCCTGATGTAAATCCCTCAACGCCTTCGTAATAAAAATTCTTGATCAGGACCGATCCCACGGGAAGCTCCAGGATTTTGTCGTCGCCGTTAAACTCGGCCTTGGTGTCTTTAGGCATCCAGACAAAACGCTTTTTGTGCGCGTAATCAGTAAAGAGCGAACTCGACGGCTCGTAAGGCAAAACACCCAGAGCGGGAACAAGCGCTTTCATCTCGCCGTCAAAAAATTTGTAGTCGGACAATTTGGGATAGGGCACCTGGGTCAGGTTGACCACTACGGGCGATTCAGGATCCGGCACAATGTAGCCATCGTCCCCGTCGACATCGGAACAGGAAACGGCAAAAACCAAAAACAAGGCGGTCAAAAGGCCGTGGTAAAAATTTTTCATAAATTAATGTTATCAAAAATAGTAAAAAATTGATGCGCAAGCAGTTGCCGTCCATAAAAATTTTTAAATGTCTGCGCCGGGTTTTCGCCTTCCCGCATCAAAATCACGGCTGTGCGGGTTTTGCGCTGTGCGAATGCCGTATCTTTGCAAAAAATAAGTTATGCACAAAGCCGGATTTGTCAACATCATCGGGAACCCTAACGTTGGGAAATCTACCTTGATGAATGCCCTGGTGGGCGAACGTCTGTCAATCATCACCTCTAAGGCGCAAACGACGCGTCACCGCATTCTGGGGATTGTCAACGGCGATGATTTCCAGATTGTATTCTCTGACACGCCCGGAATTATCAAGCCGGCGTATGAGATGCAGGAATCGATGATGAATTTTGTCAAATCGGCGTTTGAGGATGCCGATGTCCTGCTGTACATGGTTGAAATTGGCGAAAAAGACCTCAAGGACGAAGCGTTTTTCAAACGGATTTTTTACGCGGAAATCCCCGTGCTGCTGCTCATCAACAAAATAGACAAATCCAATCAGGAAACGCTGGAAGAATATGTCGCGCTGTGGAAGGAGAAACTTCCTAATGCCGAGATCTTTCCGATATCGGCACTCAACAACTTCAACGTCAGGGAAGTTTTTGACCGGATCGTGTCGCTCCTGCCGGAATCACCGCCGTTTTATCCAAAAGACCAGCTCACCGACAAGCCTGAAAGATTTTTTGTCAATGAAACCATCCGCGAAAAAATCCTCCTCAATTACGATAAGGAAATTCCCTATGCCGTAGAAGTTGAAACCGAGGAATTCCTGGAAGACGACGACATCATACGCATCCGCGCCGTCATCATGGTGGAGCGCGACACCCAAAAGGGTATCATCATAGGCCACAAGGGCGCCGCCATCAAAAGAGTAGGCGTTGCCGCGCGCGCTGATCTGGAAAAGTTTTTCGGCAAGCAAATCCACATCGAACTCTACGTAAAAGTCAATAAAGATTGGCGCAGCAACGCAAGGCAGCTCAAGCGGTTTGGGTATAATGGGTAGGGGCTAGAAGCTATTGCTGCCCGCTATTCATGGTAGGCGGTTATTGTTTTGAGGATCGCCCAGGCTGTTTTGCCCTGCGATACGACTAGAGCCAGTTGGCCTGACCCGGCCCTGTAACCAATCAGGTTTTTCACTGACCGCTTTTCGCGTCTTTAACATTTTTAGCAGATTTCCTGGAGTTGATGGTGGAGAAAAGTGGTTAAATTTATGGGCGGCGGGTGGTGGGAGCGCGTCCGGATTTTTTTTGATTAGCCCCACCCCGGGAAAATATCTCCCCGTGCAAGTTTCTGGTGCGACACAAATCAAAATCAAATCCAAGTTCGTTTCCTGTTTGACTGAGGACATTCGTAAACCGCAAACAATCTGGAAGCTATCGCCGGGGCTAAGGATCCACATTTACAGAATTTCTGTACCCAACGTACTTGTTTTTTTCGTAGCTTGGCCCTGAACGGGAAGGGGGAACACGGTATTCCCCACGGATACAAAAAAATCGCGACACCCCAAGGCAGATTTTCTGTAGCGTTTGTTAAACTTGTCCTCGGCCAATCATCAACCAACAACCCAATCTTAAAAATTATGGCAGATTTTATCCCGCTGGCAGTAGTGGAAAGGCGCTAAATTTCGGGCGGCGGGTGGTGGGAGCGCGTCCGGATTTTTTTTTGATTAGCGCCACCCCTGGAAAATATCTCCCCGAGCAAGTTTCTGGTGCGACACAAATCAAAATCAAATCCAAGTTCGTTTCCTGACCTACTGAGATCCGTAAACCGCAAACAATCTGGAAGCTATCGCCGGGGCTAAGGATCCACATTTACAGAATTTCTGTACCCAACGTACT
>CAKUAD010000009.1 GCA_934636265.1 uncultured Flavobacterium sp. | reverse complement strand
GCTTATACCTTGAATGTTGTAATTACCGATGCCATCATGCCGGATTTTGACACGTCGGTAGTGGTTTGTGCCGATGCGACGCCGGTTGAACTGGAAAATGTTTCGCCCAACGGGATTTCGGGAACTTGGTTGCCTGCATTTTTGAGCGGCGCCGGAACCTACGTCTTTACACCTGATGCAGGCCAATGCGCACAAGTGTTGACGCTTACGGCTACGGCTGCGCAGGCTGATTTTACTGTCGGTCAGTTTTGTCAGGGAACGTCGGCAGTGTTGGAAGTAAACGCCAATCCAGGATTTGAAATTAACGCGGTTTCCTGGACCGATGCTGCCGGAAATACCGTCGCGACGGGCGAAATCTTTAACGTGTCGCAGTGGCTTGCCAATCAGCCGTCGGCAACATTCCCGTTGCAGTTTGCGGCTGTGGTTACCGCAGCGCAGGGTTGCGAGTTTGTCGAATCCGTTGCCGTCAACGCAGTTTGGTGCGGAATTCCCAAAGGCGTTTCAGCCAATGGCGATCAGGCCAACGACACTTTCAACCTTACAGGTCTGGGCGTTAGTCAGCTTAAAATTTTTAACCGTTACGGTCAGGAAGTCTACTCACGACGCGACTATACCAACCAATGGGCGGGTCAGTCAAACAACGGACACGAATTGCCCGACGCCACTTACTATTATGTAATTTCAACCTATTCGGGCGAAGTCAAGACCGGATGGGTGTACCTGATCAAAAAGGCCTGACGATGAAACGCCTGATCCACCTTTTGCTGTTGACTTTATTTGCGCTTGCCAAGCCTGCAAAAGCCCAGTGCATCCAGATTGAGACGATTCTGGTGGATGCCTGCGGGGGTGATGAAGGCTTTAATGAGATGGTGAGATTTAAGGTAGGCGGCGCGCCGTTAAACGTATCCAATCTTACGGTAAACTGGCCTAATAATCCTTGGCTGGGACTTATCCAGAACAGCACGACCAACGCCCTAGTAAATGCGCTCAATGCCGATATTCAGGCGGTTGGCGGATGCGGCCAGCTTGTCCAGCCCGTGGGTGGGGTTTTGCCGGCCAACGCCACGGTATTTTTGGTGACCAGTCATTTGATGGATCCGCCGTTAAATCAGTTTGGTCCGATTACCGAAACCTATTACATCCTTTTTCAGAACAACAGTGTCAATACCGGCGGGCATTTTGCCAACTATGCCGCGTCGGGGCTGCGAACTTTGCAAATCAGTTTTGGCAGTTGTACTGATTCGGTGACTTATGACCGGGCTAATTTAACCCTGCCCGACGGAACTCCGGGCGCGGGCAACGGAGCCATTGTCAATTTTACGCCTGCGGGTGTGGCGTCATATACCAATTTGGGCTGTCTGGCTCCCGTGCCGCCGTTTACAGTTGAGGCTGGCGCCGATGATTCGGCCTGTGCCGGAAACTCCATCAACCTGTTAGGAAACGCACAGGGATTTGTATCGGTAATGTGGAGTGCGCCTTCAGGAACATTTTCTAACCCAACCTCGCTTTCCACTTCCTATACGCTTGACCCAACGGCCACGGTGCCCGTCACCCTGACCCTTACCGCCACCAATGTTTGTGGTGCCCAGATAACCGATACGCTGACCATCACCCCAACACCACCCACGGTACCCACCTTTTCTATCCCAACCACATTTTGTTCAGGCGCAACCGTTCCCGCCTTGCCGGCAACATCTGACAACGGGATTGCCGGCACATGGAATCCGTCGGCTATCTCCAATACGGCCAGCGCAAGTTATGTGTTTACGCCGTCGGTTTCCTGCGCATCGTCCTTTACGCTGAATGTAACCGTCAACAGTGCGGCGGCTCCGACGTTTTCCATTCCGACGGCATTTTGTGCCGGATCGACAGTGCCTGCGCTTCCGACTACATCTGACAACGGGATTGCGGGAACCTGGAGTCCGTCGGTTATCTCCAATTCGGCCAGCGCGAGTTATGTCTTTACGCCGTCCACTGCTTGCGCATCAAATTTTACGCTTAATGTAACTATTTCCAGTGGGGCGGTTACAGCATTTTCAATCCCCTCCACAATCTGCAGCGGTGCAACCCCACCCGTACTGCCCGCAACATCCGACAATGGTATTCCCGGAACGTGGAATCCTGCCGTGGTTTCTAATACGGCAAGCGGGACTTACGTCTTTACACCATCGGTTGCGTGTGCGCCCGTGTTTACCATCAATGTTACGGTAACACCTGCGGCGGCTCCCGTATTTTCGCTTCCGACGACTTTTTGTGCGGGAGCCACCGTTCCTGTCTTGCCCGCAACATCTGACAACGGGATTGCGGGTACGTGGAATCCGTCGGCAATTTCCAATACCGCCAGTGGGAGTTATGTTTTTACGCCATCGGTTTGCGGATCGACATTTACGCTAAATGTAACCATCAATAATCCGGCGGTCCCTGCTTTTTCCATTCCGACCACATTTTGTGCCGGATCGACGATTCCTGCGCTTCCGGCTACATCAAACAACGGAATTTCCGGAACTTGGAACCCGTCTGCCATCTCCAATACAACAAGCGGAAGTTATGTTTTTACGCCGTCCGCTGCTTGCGCATCTATTTTTACGCTCAACGTAACCATCACCAATCCGGTGACTCCAACATTTTCAATCCCAACTGCGTTTTGTTCAGGGTCGGCAGTTCCGGCGCTGCCTACCACATCAAACAATGGCGTGACTGGTACTTGGAGTCCGTCGGCCATTTCCAACACCAACAGCGCAGCTTACGTCTTTACGCCATCGGTTGCGTGTGCGCCTGCTTTTACGCTGAATGTGACGATTACGCCGTCGGTCGTACCTGTGTTTGCAATTCCGACGACGTTTTGTGCCGGATCAGCAGTCCCGGTTTTGCCACTAACTTCTGATAATGGAATTGCGGGAACCTGGAGTCCGGCATCCATCTCCAACACCGCCAGCGGAACTTATGTGTTTACGCCATCGGTTGCGTGTGCACAACCTTTTACCTTAACTGTTGCGATTGAGAGCACCAACGTAACCGCGTTTTCAATCCCCACGACATTTTGCGCCGGGTCATCGGTTCCTGCGCTTCCCACAACATCCGACAATGGAGTTCAGGGAACGTGGAGTCCGTCGGCCATTTCCAATACGACCAGCGGAACTTACGTCTTTACGCCAAATTCACCCTGCGCGCCTGTGTTTACGCTCAATGTGACCATTACGACATCGGTAACCGCTGAGTTTTCACTACCCCATGTGATTTGCAGCGGCGCTCCGGTTTTTGCGCTGCCCGCAACATCCGATAACGGCATTCAGGGAACGTGGAATCCGCCGGCCATCTCCAATACAACAAGCGGAAATTACGTTTTTACGCCCAATGCCACGGGTTGCCTCCTGCCGTACACATTGACGGTGACGGTGGCGCCCAATCCGCAGTTTGCCCTGACCGATGGGACGATTTGCGTGGATGCTTCAGGCAATTCACTTAATAATTTTGTAATTGATACCGGAATGGCGTTAGGCGGTTTCACTTTTTCGTGGACCCGCGACAACCTGCCTATTTCCACCACAGGTCCGTCGCATACGGCCAATCAAACAGGAACGTATGTTGTAACGGTGACCAACAATGCCACCGGGTGCCAGACGTCGGCGCAGTCAATAGTGACCGCAACTTCCGGAATTGTGGTATCGACTGATTTTCCGGGCGATTTTCAAGGCGATAACACCGCAACGGTTGTCGCCAGCGGAGGTTCGGGGCAGTTTGCGTATTCCATCGACGGGGGGGGCGAGCAATATTTTGGGACTTTTGTCACAACGCCCGGAGAACACGTGATCACCATTCGCGATATGCAGGGTTGCGGCACCGAGACAGTTAGTTTTTACTATCTGGATTATCCGGTTTATTTTACGCCAAACGGCGATGGGTTTCACGACTGGTGGAACATTGACGGGCTCGACAACCAAGACGCCATCATCTACATTTTTGACCGTTACGGCAAATTGCTCAAAGCGATTAAACCATCATCATTTTCAGGCTGGGACGGAACGTACAACGGCCGCCCGATGCCGTCAACCGATTATTGGTTTACGCTTGATTACACAGACCGATCGGGATCAAGGCGACAGTTCAAATCCCACTTCGCTTTAAAGCGATAGCATAAAAAAATCCGGTGTCGAACCGGATTTTTTATTGAGTGTATTTCTTATCCAAGAAACGGATAGCGGTAATCCGCCGGTGTGACAAAAGTCTCCTTGATGGTACGCGCCGACACCCAACGCAAAAGGTTCATGGCCGAACCGGCTTTGTCATTGGTTCCGGAAGCGCGGGCGCCGCCAAACGGCTGCATGCCCACAACCGCACCCGTAGGCTTGTCGTTGATGTAAAAGTTTCCGGCCGCGTCCTTCAAGGCATCAGTGGCCTCGGCAATGGCGTAGCGATCGGTCGAGAAAATGGCGCCGGTGAGTGCGTAGTCAGACGTTTCGTCAACCAGCTTGAGCGTTTTTTTCCAGTCCTTGTCTTCATAAAGGTACACGGTAACCACAGGCCCAAACAGTTCGGTTTCCATGGTGGCATACTTTGGATTGGTAGTCAGGATTACCGTCGGCGCTACGAACCAGCCTTTTGACTTGTCGTAATTTCCGCCCAGAATAACCTGCGCATCGCTGTCTTTCTTGGCCTGATCGATGTATTTGGCCAACTTGTCAAATGATCCTTCGTGGATTACCGCCGTCATAAAGTTTCCAAAATCTTCCGGCGATCCCATCTTGATCGATTTCACCTCGGCTGTGAGTTTTTGTTCAATTTCCGGCCAAAGGCTTTTAGGCAGGTAAACCCGCGAGGCTGCCGAACATTTTTGTCCTTGAAATTCAAAGGCACCGCGGATGATGTTGGCCACCACCTGATCGACATTGGCCGACGGGTGCGCCAGGATAAAATCCTTGCCGCCGGTTTCGCCGACAATTCGCGGATACGTTTTGTACTTGTGGATGTTTTTTCCGATTTTGGCCCAAAGGTCCTTGAAAACCGTGGTCGATCCGGTAAAGTGGATACCCGCAAAATCAGGGTTTGCCAAAACCGTATCGGTAATCATGAGCGCATCGCCGTACACCACATTGATGACGCCGTTTGGAAGACCGGCTTCCTTGAGCACGTCAATAATAACCTTGGCCGAAAACACCTGGCTGTCGCTTGGCTTCCAAACCACGGTATTGCCCATAAGCGCTGCACTGGTTGGCAGGTTGGCCGCAATGGCGGTAAAGTTAAACGGCGTAATGGCGTACACAAATCCTTCCAGCGGGCGATACTCCACGCGGTTCCACACACTTGATTCAGATTTTGGTTGATCGGCGTAAAGTTGCGTCATAAACTCGACGTTGTAGCGCAAAAAGTCAATGAGTTCGCAGGCCGCGTCAATCTCAGCCTGGTGAATTGTTTTTGATTGCGCAATCATCGTAGCAGCGTTGATGCGGGCCCGGTACGGACCGGCAATCAGTTCGGCGGCTTTAAGGAAAATCCCGGCGCGGTGTTCCCACGGCAGGTTAACCCATTGCTCGCGGGCCTTGAGTGATTCGGCAATCGCCTTTTTAACGTGTGCCTTTTCGGCAAGATGGTAAACGCCCACCACGTGTTTATGGTCGTGAGGCGCCGTCATGTTACGCGTGTTTCCGGTGCGAACTTCCTCGTTGCCTATGTAAAGCGGAACGTCAATTTTCTCGTTCCACATTCTTTTGTATTCGGCCAGGACGGCAGCTTTTTCGGCCGATCCGGGAGCGTACGCCTTAACCGGTTCATTAACGGCCTTGGGTACATTGAAAAATCCTTTTAGCATGATGTTGTTTTTTACGTGTTTAATGTGGCGTGCCTGCGGCTCCCCGCGCGCTATAGGAGCGGCGCGCGTCTCGCCGCCGTCGGGCTATCCGCTTCAATCTTTTTTGCTGCGCCACAAAAGGATTTTCGCTGCTATCCCTCACGCGGCCCAGGTTGAAGCTTCCGGCCCTAACGGAGAATTCAAATTAAATTCCGGCAAAAACCAATTGCGCGGCAAATTAAAACTCCCAGACATCGCAAATTTACAAAATCCATCGCCACCTCCAACACGAACCCGACGCAAGCAACAAACGTTAAACAATCTTAAAATACGCGGCTTATCGCAGCAGAGATTTTAATTTTAAATACACAATGAAAACGCCACTTTTAGCCTTTAACGACCACGGAATTTACTGCGCCGCCGCCAACGTCTACCTCGATCCGTGGCGACCGGTAAAAAATGCCATTATTACCCACGGACACTCCGACCACGCGCGCTGGGGACATCAAAATTACATTACCCATCACGACAACGTGCCCATTATCCGTCACCGCTTGGGCGATATCAGCGTAACGGGAAAAGCCTGGGGTGAGCCTTTTTTGGTTAATGGCGTTACCTTTTCACTGCATCCGGCCGGTCACATTGTGGGCAGTTCGCAGGTACGCGTGGAACACAAGGGCGAAGTATGGGTTTTTACCGGCGATTACAAAACTGAGGACGACGGGCTTTCCACTCCCTACGAACCCATCAAATGCCACACTTTTATCACCGAATGTACTTTTGGCCTTCCCGCTTTTAAATGGACGCCACAGGCCGAGGTGTTTAACGACATCAACAATTGGTGGGCGCAAAATGCCGCCAACGGGCAAACGTCGGTTTTGTTTGGCTACACGCTCGGCAAGGCACAACGGCTGCTAAAACACGTCGACGCTTCCATCGGCCCGATCTTTACCCATGGTGCCGTCGAAAACATGAACGAGGTCATCCGCCGGATTCTTCCGCTTCCCGCCACAACCAAAATTACACCGCAGATCCGCAAGGAAGAATTTGCAGGAAGTCTCGTCATTGCCCCGCCCAGCGCGCACGGATCAACCTGGATACGCAAAATGGCGCCTTTTGTCACCGGAACGGCCAGCGGCTGGATGGCTTTTAGAGGCGCGCGGGCACGCAGGGCCATCGACCGCGGATTTGTCCTGAGCGACCACTGCGACTGGACTTCACTCTTGCAAAGCATCAGGGAAACGGGCTGCGAAAAAGTCATCGCTACGCACGGTTATGCCGACATCTTTACCCGTTACCTTCGCGAAATCGGGTACGATGCCCGAACCGAGCAAACCCAGTATGAAGGCGACGAAGTAATCGAAACTCAGGAAAACGAAGTAGGCTTATGATGCGCTTTGCCCAACTCATCAAGGAACTCGACAGTTCCAACAAAACCAACGTCAAGGTTGATGCGCTTTCGCACTATTTCAATTTGGCTCCCGATGCTGATAAGATTTGGGCCATTGCGCTTTTGTCGCACCGTCGGCCGCCCCGCCCGGTGAACACCACTTTACTGAGGTTGTGGGCTAATGAACTGGCCGGAATTCTGCTTTGGTTGTTCGAGGAATCCTATCACATTGTGGGCGATCTGGCCGAAACAATCGCGCTGGTGATTCCGGCGTCGGATAATTATTCCGAGAAAACACTGGCGGAGTTTCTCGAGGAAATCATCAGCCTGAAATCAAAGCCCGAGGAGGAGAAACGGGCGTACCTCCATCAAAATTGGCTCTCGCTCAATTACTACGAACGATTTGTGTTTACCAAGCTCATCACGGGCAGTTTTCGCATCGGCGTAAGCCAAAAACTCATGACCCGTGCCTTATCGCGTTCAACCGGTATCGATGAAGACGTTTTGGCCTATCGCCTGATGGGTGAGTGGACGCCCCAAACCACTACATTTGCTGACTTGATCAATGCCGATTCGGCGCAAACCCAGGCGTCGCGTCCGTATCCGTTTTTTCTGGCCCACGCCCTTGAAGATGGTTTTGATCCGCTGGGCAATGCAAACTTATGGAGCGCCGAACACAAATGGGACGGTATCCGCTCACAGACGATTGTGCGCGGTGGCCACGTTTATGTGTGGAGCAGGGGCGAGGAACTGGTCACCGATAAATATCCAGAATTTGCCCGACTGCCGCATTTTTTACCAGACGGAACCGTTATCGATGGGGAGATCCTGCCGTTTGTCGACGGAAAGATCGCCAACTTTAATACGCTTCAAACGCGCATAGGACGCAAAACGCTGAGTGCCTCGCTGCTCAAGTCGGCGCCTGTAATCCTAAAAGCGTACGACCTTTTGGAATGGGAGGGGCAGGACATCCGCACCCAGCCGTATCTGCAAAGGCGCAACTTGCTCGAATTGCTTTTGGAGAATGTGAAAAACGCCGGTTTGCCGCTGCATCTGTCGCCAAGAATATCCCTTGAAACCTGGAATCAAGCAGTGGCCGAACGCGAAAAGTCGCGGGAATACAACAGCGAGGGACTCATGCTCAAGCGCAATGATTCGCCGTATCTGGTGGGTCGCAAAAAAGGCGATTGGTGGAAGTGGAAACTCGATCCGCTCTCGGTTGACGCCGTCCTTACCTATGCGATGCGCGGGCACGGCAGACGTTCCAATCTTTTTACCGATTATACTTTTGCCCTTTGGCAGGAAAACGCCCAGGGCAATCGGGAACTGGTGACTTTTGCCAAGGCCTATTCCGGGCTCACCGATGCCGAAATGCGCCAGGTGGATGATTTTATCAAGAAGAACACGCTCGAAAAATACGGTCCGGTGCGCAGTGTCGTGCCCAAGCTGGTTTTTGAAATAGGTTTTGAAGGCGTGGCGCTTTCAGGGCGGCATAAAAGCGGCATTGCCACGCGTTTTCCACGAATTTTGCGCTGGCGACACGACAAGAAAATTGAAGAGGCGAATTCGATTGAGGATTTAAAGGGGCTGATTAGTTAGTTGACGGCTTAAAGCTATGAACAGACAAGAACTTTTTTTGCATGCCGACCGTTGGTTTGAAAACCAGCGCTGGAAGCCTTTTTCCTTTCAAAAGGAAACTTGGACGGCGTTTTTGCAGGGTAAGAATGGCTTGCTCAACGCCCCAACCGGCAGTGGTAAAACCTATGCGCTCTGGATTCCCATTGTTCTGGATTACATGCAGCAAACAAAAAACTACACCAAGCCGGCAAGCGGACTTCAGGCCATTTGGATTACGCCGCTTAGGGCGCTGTCGGTCGAGATAAAACAAGCAGCCGAAAGGGTTTTGCAGGATTGGGACGTTGGGCTTACGGTAGGCATAAGGTCCGGTGACACGTCGGCCGCCGAACGCGCACGCCAACGCGACAAAGTGCCCAATCTGCTTATTACCACGCCCGAGAGTTTGCAGTTGTTACTTGCTACTAAAGGCTATGACAAGATTTTTAAAAATTGTCGCGCCATTGTAGTCGATGAATGGCACGAATTGTTGGGCACCAAACGCGGAGTCCAAATGGAACTGGGGCTTTCCCGTTTAAAATCGCTTTCGCCCGGTTTGCGGATCTGGGGAATTTCGGCTACGATAGGAAACCTGGAACAAGCCATGCAGGTGTTGCTGGGCCCCGATTCTCAAGCGTATAGCAACGCCAAACTCATACGCGCCAACATCGACAAGAAAATCAGGGTTAATTCCATCCTTCCGGAAAAAATGGACGCCTATCCCTGGCGCGGCCACATGGGGCTTCACCTGCTCGATGAGGTCATCCCAATCATCCGCAAGAGCAAAACCACACTTATTTTTACCAATGTCCGTTCGGCGTGTGAGATCTGGTTTCAGCGCCTGCTGGAAAAATATCCGGAACTGGCCGGCGACATGGCCATGCATCACGGCAGCATCAGCAAGGAAACGCGGCTTTGGGTTGAAGATACCATCCGTCGTGAAGAACTCAAAGTCGTGGTTTGCACGTCAAGCCTTGATCTGGGTGTCGATTTTGCTCCGGTAGAATCCATCATCCAGATTGGCGGACCAAAAGGTGTTGCCCGTTTCTTGCAGCGCGCCGGACGCAGCGGGCACCAGCCGGGAAAGGAAAGCGTCATTTACTTTTTGGCCACGCACGCCATCGAACTCATCGAGGCATCGGCACTCAAAAAGGCTGCAAAACAAAACGTGGTCGAGGATCGGACGCCATACCTGAACGCCTGGGACGTACTGGTTCAGTATCTGAATACGCTGGCCGTTTCCGACGGTTTCAGGCCCGATGAAATCTTTCGCGAGGTGCGTCAGACATTTTGCTATCAGGCGATGACCGATGAAGAGTGGAATTGGATATTAAACTTTATCAGCCGCGGCAGCCAAAGCCTGCAGGCCTATGACGAATACAAAAAAGTTGAGGTTGACGACGGTGTGTACAAAATTACCGATCGCCGCACGGCCATGCACCACCGGATGCAAATCGGGACAATTGTGGGCGATGCGACCATGAAGGTCAAGTACGTGTCGGGCGGCTACCTGGGAACAATCGAGGAGTTTTTTGTGTCGCGGTTACAGCCGGGCGATGTTTTTGTCTTTGCCGGCCGAAAGCTCGAATTACACCGGATTAAGAACATGGAAGTTTTGGTTCGCGCTGCTTCAAACAGCAAAGTTAATTTCCACGCGAGCTGGATGGGCGGACGACTGGCGCTGTCGGCACAAATGAGCGAACTTTTGCGGGAAGAACTGTACATGGCCGACAATATCGCCTCGCCCGAAATGAAGGCGTTACGACCGGTTTTTTCAAGGCAACGCAAGGAGTCGATTGTGCCCGATGCCGGACAATTCCTGATTGAAACTTTTAAGACACGCGAAGGTTTTCACGCTATTTTTTACCCTTTCGAGGGCCGGTTTGTACACGAAGCGATGGCAAGTTTGCTGGCCTTGCGTATCAGCCTCTTAAAGCCAATTACCTTTTCACTGGCGTACAATGATTATGGATTTGAACTTTTGTCTGACCAGGAAATTGATATGCAGTCTGTTCTCGATAACAATTTATTCACGACGCAGGACGTACATGCTGATTTGCAGCGAAGCCTGAACTCGACCGAGATGGCCCGCCGAAAATTCAGGGATATTGCCGTTATTTCGGGCTTGGTTTTTACCGGCTATCCGGGTAAAGTCATCAAGAGCAAGCACCTACAGGGAAGTTCGCAATTGCTTTTTGAAGTTTTTAGGGAGTACGAACCCGATAACCTTTTATTTTTGCAAGCATACCGAGAAGTATTTGAGCATCAGTTGGAAGAAGGCCGCCTGATCATGGCTCTGGAACGCATCGCCGGTCAGGAAATCGTTTGGAAGCAAACCCAAAAGCCCACGCCATTCAGCTTTCCCATCATCACCGACCGATTGCGGGAAAAACTATCGAGCGAAAAGCTCTCCGACAGGATTGCGCGAATGACAGCATCATATCTTAAGTCATGAATTTTACCCAACTGGCCGGGCACGAATTTGTTCTTCATCCGTCGGGGGCGGCGTATTGGCCCTCCTATAACATGCTTTTGGTGGCCGATGTACACCTGGGCAAAGTGGCGCATTTTCGCAAGGCCGGGATGGCTGTTCCGCAGGCGTCGGTTATGGGAAACTTCCGGAAACTGGACGCTGTAGTGAGTTTTTTTGAGCCGGGCGTCATTTGTTTTCTGGGCGATTTGTTCCACAGTGACCTAAACAGCGAGTGGGAACTTTTTGAATCTTGGATTGCGGGTATGCAGGCCCAGGTTATTTTGGTGGCAGGCAACCACGACATCATCGACAGGATGGGTTTTCTGGCACTTCAGATAGAAGTGGTATCGGCGCTGGTTGTCGACGGCATCTGGCTCACCCACCAGCCGGACATTTATCGGCACCACGCCAACATTTGCGGGCACGTGCATCCGTGCGTCAGCATTCGCGGCATGGGCCGGCAACGCCTTAAACTGCCGTGTTTTTTTAAGTCAGATTCACAACTGATCATGCCCGCCTTTGGAACCTTTACGGGAATGTATGAACTGTTCCCAACCGGAACCGACGAAGTTTTTGTGGTGGCCGAGGATGAGGTGATCCGCGTCAGTTAAGGGCAAATCCCGCACTAAGTCTGAAAGTAGGCACGATGACCTGGAAGGTTTTGGTCGACGTAAAGTTGATCATGTTAAAGTGGCCGCGCATCGCACCAAATGGCGATGAGAGCAGACAGCCGGAACTGTAGGTGTGGGATTCCCCGGGTTTAAGCACAGGCTTTTTACCGATGACACCTTCGCCATCGACAATCTCCATGTCATTTAGCGAATCAAAAATTTCCCAATGACGCGAGGTAAGCTGCACCGAGTCCTTGCTATGGTTCTCGATGGTGATTTCATAGCTAAAGGCATAATGGATTTTGTAGTTCTTGAAGTAAGTACCTTCAAAACTGGTCTGAACCGAAATTTTAATGCCTTGGGTAATCTGCGAAACCATTCGGATTGAAAAAATTGAAAGTCAACGGTGTCAAATTTACCAAAAAAATGCGATCAAACCGTTGATACTCTGTTAAATTTATATCAGTTGGTAATGTCGACCGAACTGGCCTGGCCACGCCCGATCACGCGGTCATAACGCCCGTTGTTTTCGCGGTAATAGACCAAGACGTGGTAGATATTTTCGGTTTCAAAATAGTTGCCGTCGATGGCATTGGCCTGATCCACCCGCTTGTTCTTGTCGGCCAGTACATACTGGTAGTTGACAAATCCCTGCTTGAGCATCAACGCCTTTTCATAAATCCCTTTGGCGGCGTTGTAATCCATTTTGTACTCGTCGCGAAGTGCGTAATTGTTAAACATGCCGTTGATGTAAACGTCGCGGCCGGCCGGCACAAGAGGAGCCGACAGGCTAAAGTAAATCCAGGCGTAATCGGCTTCGATGTCGTTGTTTTCCACATTCATGTTCCGTACCGCAAATCCGCCGTTGATGTCGGGCGCATAGGTGTATTGGCCGGATCCGCGCGCAGCATCGGTAAACAGATAACCGTTGTAGGTTCCGCCTTTTGAGTCAACCCGGGCCACGTTGTTGTTGGCCGCCCGGATGTCTTTATTTTCAAAGAACCGGAACTCGTTTCCGCCCCAAAATTGCGTTTCGGTATCGTAGCGATAGATGAGGTCGGTGCCGATGGTGTACTGCGGCTTGATGTTGGTGATAGCGTTGTCAAAGCGACCGTTTTGCATCAGCAGCACCCTGATGTTTTTAATGGGATTCTGAAGTTGCAAAGTATTGGGTCGGATGGTAAAATCGAGGTTTTGTTTTTCGGCCACGGCCTTGATATCTCGCGCGCGCCGAACCTGAAGCGGAACCGGAACCAAATCTTCGACCAAAATAAACTTGCGTGAAAACACAATCTCGCGGTTTTCATTCAAAACCCTTACGAGGTAATTCCCGCTCACGCGAAACTGCATAAACCTGTTGGGGAACGACAGTCGGTAATGTGAATAAAGCTGAAGCGTATTGTAGGAATTGTTGTAATCCTGAATCCGTTGGTTGTCAAAGCCCTGAAGGTATTCGGCCTGGGCCAGCTGCGACGGCTTCCAGTCATAATCGCAGTGGACAATCTCAAAATAGTAGTTGGCCTCGTTCCCGTAAAGGTCATCAAATTCCAACCAAAAAGTGTCGCGCAGGGAAAAGATGGGCGGCACCACCTGGCCGTTTTGTCGGAAACAAACCGTTTTGATGTGATAAGGTGGCGCAACCTCGCTGACGGTTTGAGCCGCAGCGCCTACCCAAAATGTAATTAAGACCAACAGGAAGCGGGAAAACATAGTCAGGATTTTCGTAAATATAGGAAAATTGCATCATTTGCGTACAACCGGCAAAATCTCGCCCGGCGCCAACCCAAAGCGCTCCACGTCGGCCGGGCTGAGTTTTTGGGTGTAATCGACTTCTTCAACTGTAAAGCCAACGCGGCGCAACTTGTCAAAATAGTCGCGCCCGTACACGCGCACATGGTCGTACTGGCCAAAAATCTCGGCGCGTTCCTTACGCCCGGTAATCGAGTTGTCCTCAAACGTCGCTTCTCGGCTCAAATCCTGCGGAATCTGAAAAACGCCCCAGCCTCCGGGCTTCATCACGCGGTAAAGTTCCTTCATGGCGCGGGTGTCGTCGGGGATGTGCTCCAGGACGTGGTTGCAAAAAATGATGTCGTAGGTGTCGCTTTCAAACGGAAGGTTGCAGATGTCGGCTTTAACATCGGCCAGCGGTGAGTTCAGATCGGTGGTGGTGTAATCCAGGTTTTTCATCTGACGCATCCGGCTGTAAAATGCCTGTTCGGGCGCAAAGTGAAGCACTTTTTTGTGCGCGGTGAAAAAATCGGTTTCGTTTTTCAGATAAAGCCACAATAATCTATGCCGCTCGAGTGACAAAGTGCCGGGCGCCAAAACGTTTGACCGTTGTTTTCCGTAACCGTACGGCAAAAACATCCGGTAGCTTTTCCCGTCAATCGGATCGTTGAAACGGTTGCCGCTCATCAGTACCCGCAGCACAGGCCGCGCCAGGTAACTCATGCGGATAAGCAAGGGCCGCGGGACGGTATTGAGCAAAAACCGGAAGATTTTTTTCATAATTCCAGCGGGCGGCTTCTGAATTCGTCTTCTTCATCGCTGCTAATGCCCAACGCCTGATAGATGTAGGCAAATGTGGAGAGCAGTTCCGGACGGCCGTTTACCAGTGCCACGTTGTGTTCAAAGTGCGCGCTCGGTTTTTTGTCGGCAGTTACAATTGTCCACCCGTCTTTAAGCGTCTTGACATTGCGGACGCCCATATTGATCATGGGTTCGATGGCGATAACCATTCCTTCGACAAACAGCTTTCCGCGGCCGCGCTTGCCAAAATTGGGTACTTCCGGCTCCTCGTGCATTTTCTTGCCCAGGCCGTGTCCCACCAAATCGCGAACTACTCCGTATCCGTGTTTTTCACAGTATTCCTGAATGGCATGGCCAATGTCGCCCACGCGGTTTCCGGCGCGAAACTGCCGGATGCCTTCATACAAAGATTCTTTGGTGACCCTAAGTAATTTTCGCGTTTCAGGTGCCACATCGCCAATCTCGAAAGTATAGGCATGGTCGCCGTAAAACTCATTTTTGAGTACGCCGCAATCAACCGATACGATATCGCCTTCCTCAATCGGGCGGTTGGTGGGCAAGCCGTGTACAACCTGTTCATTGACGCTGGTCAGCAGGGTAGACGGACATCCGTACAATCCCAAAAAGCCAGGAACGGCCTGATGGTCGCGGATAAAGGTTTCGGCCATTTTATCAAGTTCCAGCGTGGTGACGCCGGGTTTTATCTCGGATGCGATCATACCCAGCGTTTTGGAAACAAGCAGGGCGCTCTCGCGCATAAGTTCAATCTCTTCGGTTGTTTTTGAGATGATCATAGGGAGTTTTTTTGTGGCGCAAAAGTAAGCAATTCAGTTAAGATAGCCGTAGCGGTTGATTTTCAGTTTTTTAAAATCGGTTGCCGATTTGGGCGGACAAAAAGAAAACAGTATCTTGAAAAATTAAAGATAATTTGGGCTAAAGTGCCGTGTTTGCTGACTTTTGTCATGTTGCAAGGCGAGGCTCAAAAGTATCTTTGCATCAAAATTTCAGGTATGAGCAAATTTGTTTCGGCTGCCAAAGCCATCAGTCACATCAAATCAGGGAACAGGATTTACGTTCAGGCGGCCGCGGCCGCACCAAGCGTACTCACCAAGGCGCTCTCGGAAAGAGCATCTGAACTCAGGAATGTCGAGGTCTGCCACCTTCACACTGAAGGCGAGGCACCATACGCCGATCCGGCACTGGCCGAGAGTTTTCACGTCAATTCTTTTTTTATCGGCAAAAACGTCCGCCATACGCTGACGGCAGGCAACGGATCATATACGCCAATTTTTTTGAGCGAACTTCCGCATTTGTTCCGCAGGCGCGCTCTTATCCTCGACGCCGTGTTCATTCACGTTTCGCCGCCGGACGAGCACGGGTATTGTTCGCTGGGCGTTTCGGTCGAGGCTTCTTTGGCCGCCATCGACAATGCACCGCTGGTCATCGCGCAGGTAAACCGACACATGCCGCGCACTTTTGGCGACAGCATCATTCACGTTTCGCGGATCACCTATATGGTCGAGGCCGATATGCCGCTCGTTAGCCATGAGCCGGAACCCATCAGCGATATTGAAGCCATGATCGGGCGTCACATCGCCTCGCTGATTGAGGACCGGAGTACGCTTCAGATGGGTATCGGATCCATCCCCAACGCAGCACTGACACAACTTACCAACCATAAAAACCTGGGCTTGCACACTGAGATGTTTTCCGACGGGGTCATCGACCTGATTGAAAAAGGCGTGATCGATTGTCGCTATAAAGGCACGGTGCGCGGCAGGGCCCTGGCCACTTTCCTGATGGGATCAAAAAGGCTTTACGATTTTGTCAACGACAATCCGTTTATTGAGATGCGTGAATCGTCATTTGTAAACGATACCGCCGCCATTCGAAAGAACCCTAAAATGGTCGCCATCAACTCGGCTATCGAGGTGGATCTTACCGGGCAGGTGTGCGCCGATTCAATCGGGAAACGAATGTATTCGGGCGTGGGCGGCCAGATGGATTTTATCCGCGGAGCGTCGCTTAGCGAAGGCGGAAAAGCCATAATCGCACTGCCGTCGACTACAAAAAACGGCAAAAGCAAAATTGTACCCTTCCTGCAAGCGGGCGCAGGTGTAGTTACAACGCGGGCTCATGTCCATTACATCATCACCGAATACGGAATTGCCAACCTGTTTGGTAAAACGCTTAAACAGCGCACATCCGAACTAATTGGGATTGCGCACCCGGATCATCGCGAAAGCATCGAACGCGCGTTTTTTGAAAACTCTTAAATCAGCGGGTTTCGCGTCATGGCTGCCGGTTTTTCAACGCCCATCAGCTTGAGGATCGTCGGGGCGATGTCACCCAGGATGCCACTTTTTACTTCCTTGATGTCCGGATCGACCACAATGATGGGAACCGGATTGGTAGTGTGTGCGGTGTTGGGCGAACCGTCGGGGTTGATCATGGTTTCGCAGTTCCCGTGATCGGCAATAACCAGCGTGGTGTAACCTGAATCGAGCGCGGCCTCAATCACTTTTTGCGCACATTCGTCAACGGCTTCGCAGGCACGGATGGCGGCGTGAAAATCGCCCGTATGGCCTACCATGTCGCCATTGGCAAAATTGAGGCAGACAAAATCCGCTTCGCCTTTTTCCAGTTCGGGAACCAGTGCGTCGGCCAAGTCATAAGCGCTCATTTCGGGCTTGAGGTCATACGTGGCCACTTTTGGAGAGTCGCGCAGAATTCGGGATTCGCCCACAAACGGCTCCTCGCGTCCACCCGAAAAGAAAAACGTAACGTGCGGATACTTTTCGGTTTCGGCAATGCGGATCTGCTTTTTGCCGTTGCGCTCCAGGACTTCGCCCAAAGTATCGGTGATGTTGGCCTTGTCGTAAATGACGTACACGTTCTCAAATGTGTCGTCGTAATTGGTCATGGTCACGTAATACAGGTTCATCTTGTGCATGTTGTGCTCCGGATGATCTTTTTGCGATAAAACCTCGGTAAGTTGACGGCCTCTGTCGGTCCTGAAATTAAAGAAAATCACCACATCGCCTTCCTTGACCGTTGCCAACGGATTGCCGTGCGCATCAGTCATGACGATGGGTTCGATGAATTCGTCGGTGATGTTTTGGTCATAGCTTTCGCCGATGGACTTCACGGCATCCTTCGACGGTTGACCGATTCCGTGCACCATCAAATCGTAGGCTTTTTTAACGCGCTCCCATCGCTTGTCGCGGTCCATGGCAAAATAACGCCCAATGACCGAAGCCAGTTTGGCCGGCCTTGCTTTAATGAAATCCAAAATGTTGGTCATAAACCTGCTTCCGGATTTTGGATCGACGTCGCGACCATCGGTAAACGCATGAATAAACGTCTCTTTGACGCCCGCATCCTGAGCCGCCGCGATGAGTCCTTTTAAATGGTCGATGTGCGAGTGCACGCCGCCGTCAGAGCAAAGACCGATAAGGTGAACGGGCCGCTCGTGCTCAACGGCGTAGGCAAAGGCATTGGCAAGCGCCTGTTCCTTGTCAATCGACCGTTCGCGAACCGTAATGTTGATTTTTTCAAGATCCTGGTAAATGATGCGTCCGGCGCCCAGGTTCATGTGGCCCACCTCCGAGTTGCCCATCTGTCCGTCGGGAAGACCTACATTGAGCCCGTCGGTTCGGAGTGTGGCGTTTGGATATTTGTGGTAAAGACTGTCGATAAATGGCGTGCTGGCCTGCGCTACCGCCGACGCAGCCGGATCAGGACCTATTCCCCATCCGTCCAGAATCATCAGGACTACTTTCTTGTTCATGCAATGTTTTGATTTGCCTAGGCGTTTGACCGAATTTTTATGATTCGATTACAAAATTACGTCAAAACCACTTTCGGGCGCGGTTGTAATCGATAAAATACCTTACGCTGATAGAGAAAACATGGCTCAGGTTTTCCTGGAAAAGGTCGGATATATTTTGGTTGATGTCTTTGTCAATCGCTCTCGTCGACAAAAAATTGCTGTTGCGGTACAACACCGATACCTGGCTTCCGGGAGCAAACCACCAGGAATAGTTTAGGTCAAAATTCCAGGTTGAAAAGTTTGAGTTCGCGTTCTCAGTATAGGTTGCCGGCGTCAGATAACCCTTATCGGTAAGGGTAAAGAATTCGCGGTTCTCGGCATAAGACCAGTAATATCGGGAATTCAGGTTGATGGTCATGTCCTTGTTCAAACTGTATTTTCCGCCAAAGGTCAGGGTGTAGGTAGTGCGATCGCGACGCGCCATGTAGATGTCAAATGGCGTGACATCGTCAGAGTAGGTGTCGTCAATATAGCCGACGTTGGCGTTGAGACGGTCAAACGTAAAGGCCATAACGGCAGTGATTCGGTCGGTAAAACGGTAGCGCGGCGAAACATTCAGATACCACCGCTCGCGTTTGTCCTCGCCCCACAAAGTCATCATGGGCTGGATGTCGAGTGCAAATTTCCTGTTGTAATTCGTCGACAGGTATAAGTAGGCGTAATAGTTATCAGGTACATATAGAAACCTGCCCTCATACCGAGGTTCGTAAAAATCATAGGTTTCCAGTGGATTGATGTTAAAGGCCGCACCTATGTAATCGTTCTTCTTATTGGTGGAATTCAGGTTAAAACTTAGGTTGGCTGCCTGAGCCCGTCCGGTAAAATTGTCAAACTCCGAATAGACTTCAGACGTGAGCACAAATGTATTGAAGGTCTTGGTTGGGTTGATGATGCGGTAACTTCCGTTAAGCCAAACGGCGTGGTAATGCGTGATAAAGTTGATGCCCAAATCGTTGGGGTCGTAGTCAGTAGATACGTATTGACCGCCCATGCCGTAGCGGTAGTTTCCAGCGGTTTCGGCCAGCGTCAACGAAGTGCTGTAGCCCATGCGGTTAGGGTTGTCGCCAAACTCATTGATATGGCTGTATTTAAAATCGCCGGCCATTTTGTAGGTGTTGGCCTTGGTATTCAGGTCAAAGACCAACGCCGATACGTTTGCGTCCCGGTATTCGCCGTCGCGCGTGACGTTCGTGTTGACAAATGACACCGACGAATTTTGGTTAAACCGCTTGTCGACGACCAGCACGTTAAAATTGGCCAGCGGCTCGACCAATATGTCGCGTTTTTCACCCGTTGCGGTGTTGCGCGATTCGGCATAGGTGCGCTCGGTAACGGCATTAAGTACGCCAATGCCCAAGCCGTCTTTGGTACGCCCTGAAACTTTAAGCGCGTTGATGAGGTTAACCGTTGCGGGATTTTCAATCACCACGTCAGGATCTAAAGAATAGGCAAATGTTGAGGGCGATCCGCCGATGCGTCGGGTGTAGAGGAGATTGCCCTTATTAAAGAGGTCAGTCCCTTCAGTGAAAAACGGTCGGTTCTCGGCAAATTGCTGCTCAAACGGGCCCAGATTCAGGATGACGTTGTCAAATCGGGTTTGCCCAAAATCAGGCACCAGGATCGCATCGAGCGTAAACGAATCGTTGATGCCGTACTTGATGTCCATTCCGGCTTTAAAAGTATGGCTCACGCCGGCAGGCTCGCTTCCGTAATAATAGGAAGAGTAAGGAATAAAAAACAGGCGCACCGGCGGTTTGATGTTTTGTATGCCTTTCAAAAGACCGTTTTGCGTCACCTCGGCGCCAATTTGTGTGTCGATGTGGTTCCAGGTGTATTGCTGGCGGTCGCGGCGGTGTTCGCGGTAAAAATTGACACCCCAGACTTGCTCGGGAAGTTTTGAGAATCTCAGCGCTGCGTACGGAATGCGGAGTTCAGCAACCCAGCCAAAATCAGTGATCCTGACGCTGCTGTCCCAAATGGCGTCCCAGGTAAAGTCTTCGCCCGTGGCCTCGGTCATGAGGCAGTCCATCTGCACGCCCGCCGAACTCACAAAAAACCGGAAATCCTGTTGTCCGTCGTTAAATCCATTGAGAAAAACGCCAAAATTTTCGGCCGATCCAAAATTGTCGCGTTGCGTCACCTCGTGCAGCATCAGGTGCGGCTCGTCGTCATACATCATCGCCGCAACATAGAGGGCCTCGTCGTCGTACAAGACTTTAACTATGGTTTTTTTAGTTGGGCTGATGGGGCGACCGTTATCTGGCGCATACATGACAAAGTCGGTTCCGGCCTCGGCTGTCTGCCATACGTCCTCAATCAGTTCGCCGTCGATTGCGATCGGCTCACCTATGCGCTCGGCAAACAGGATTTTTTTAGGCGGTAGCTGTGGTTGTCCAAACACTCCCGCCGTGAGCAGGAATGTGAGCAATAAATAGGGAATTCCTTGCTTGTAAGTGGGACACATTAACGCAAATGTATATAAAAATTTAAAAGATGTAAGAAAAGTGCAATAAAATGGAAAAGTATGCGTTTAAAAAATCCTATTTAAGGAAATTCCTGATTTGGCACGGTTTTTAAGGCCGTTACAACCAATGAGGGGATGATTTTAAAAGTCATAACATGCTATTTGTCAGCATTAATTGATTAAAATCATTTGGATTGAATTGTTTAATTTATATTTTTGGCTCCCCAGTCTGGAATTCTTAACCTGAAGTTGATTTATGATATACAAAATGCTACCGCTGCTTGCCCTTTTACTGGTGCCGGCAATCCCAACCCCAACCACTCCAACTCCAATTGCCGAAACTCCTCCCGTTGTCTCGGCTGCCGAACATACCTACAACACGCTAAAATCCAACAATTTTGCGCTTCCCAGCATGACCAGTTTTATCCAGGCGCTGGAAGGATTTGAGCGTTTAAAAGAAAAAGGCCTTGTCAAAAAAGACATCCTAACGTTGGTCGACTTTAGTCTATCTTCAAACACCAAGCGCCTTTGGGTAATCGACATGGCTTCCAACACCGTATTATTACATTCGTTGGTGGCACACGGGCGGAATACCGGGAATGAGTATGCCACCAAGTTTTCAAATCGTCCGGAGTCTAATCAAAGCAGTCTTGGTTTTTATGCCACGGGCGAGGTTTACACTGGTAAACACGGCCTTTCCCTGCGTTTGGACGGGCTGGAAAAAGGCGTCAACGACAATGCGCGCAACCGAGCAGTTGTAATTCATGGCGCTGATTATGTGTCAGAACAATTTATACGCAACCACACCCGACTTGGCCGCAGTCAGGGATGTCCCGCACTTCCCGTCGAATTGACTTCGCGCGTTATCAACATCATCAAGGACAAATCCTGTCTTTATATCTATCACCCGTCGCACAAGGCTTCAACGACGGTTTCTTAAGGCTTCGTAAAGCGGCGCATCCAGTTGATAGATGTCGTCCCTGAAGATCAATTTTCCATTATCGCTCCAGGCTGTCCAGTATAGTTGATACAGGTGGATGGGATCGCGCACGGGATGCGGTGTCGTCTTTTGCGACCCGATTACGCTTGTGATGCTGTCCAGGTCAATTTTTTCATTGTTGATGAGGTAGGCTGCCAGTGGCAAAGGATCTTCAACCCTGATACATCCTGAACTCAACGAACGGTTGCTGCGCGAAAACAACTCGCGATGATTGGTGTCGTGAAGGTAAACCGTAAATCGGTTTGGATAATCAAACTTGACCGTTCCCAGGGCATTGTCCGGACCGGGTCGTTGTACGTATCGGTAGCTGCTTGCTTTGTCAGGATTCCAATCAGCCGGGCTGACGATTTCGCCACGCCAGTTGTAAATGGTGATGTGTCTTGCGGCAAAATAGCCTCGGTTTCGTCGGGCATCGGGCGTCAGGTCTTCGCGAACGATAGTTGGCGGGACGGTCCAGGTGGGGTTTAGGATAACACGGCTAAAGCGGGAAACCAGTACGGGCGTCTTTCGGTCACTTTTGCCTACCACAACGCGGTTGGTCTGTACCGTGTCGCCATCTTTTACCAGGGTCATCTCAAACGCCGGAATGTTTATGATCACATAGTGGTTGCTGAATCTGCGCGGAAACCATCGCCACCGCTCCATATTGGCCACAATTTGCTGGCGGCGCTGTTCACGGCTAAAATTCAGCGCTTCAAGCGTGCCTTTTCCAATGACGCCGTCAACTGCCAATCCGTGCCTGGACTGAAACCGCTTGATAGCCTGCACGGCATCCTCGTCATAGACAGGGCTGATGGAATCGCGGTAGGGCATATCGTTCCAGTACATCAGTCGTTTTTTAATTAGGACTACTGTTTTGGAAGTGTCATTTAGACGCAGTTTGGTTGAAAGCGAGGGAATTTTGCGCATCTGATCCCGCGGAAAGGTTTCCAAAATCTCGAGTGCGCGCTCAAGCCTTGCGTAATGATCGTGTGGCGGCTTGGCGTTTTTGATCACATTTGGCAATGAATCTCCGCTGATGCCGCCCGACAAAAGGGCATTGACATCTATGGGATTGGGCGGTAAATCCCAATTGGCGTAAAATTCCCGCGGATTGATCTTGCCTTGTGTCAAATGCCTGAGATACTTGCAGGCAGTCTCGGTCAGGAGGATGTCGTAATTAACTAGTTCGCGCTGGGAGAGGTTGTCAAACCTGCGTTCCAGTTCCATAAGTTGTGCGGTATTGTAATCTTCCGGAATAAGTCCGTCGCACCGCGCCTGCGTAAGATGTGCCTGAACCAGCCGGCGGTTTTGTTCCCGATACCAAACCGTTTGAAAGTTGTTCATTTTGTAAAACACAAAAAGGACGCTGTCGCGGCTGGCCAGCAGGGTCGAATCAACCGTCAATCCCTTCATCTCATGCCTAAAGACAGGTAGCGGCACTTGTTTTCGGGGTTCGGGAGCCTTTTTACAGGCAACAAACAGCGCCAGGATCAGGACGGTGAGGATCCGCCGTTTCATAGTAAGGGATTTTTAGCCAATGTACAAAAAAACCGCCACCCCAGGTAATTAATTCAGTTGTTGAATTTCAAATAACTAGGATTCGTCGGTTTTTGAGGCGCTAAATATTTCCTGAAAAAATTTGCATCAAACAAATCTTGAACTATATTTGCACTCGCAATAAGGTTATGCCTTTGCAAATGCGGAAGTAGCTCAGTTGGTAGAGCTCCAGCCTTCCAAGCTGGTTGTCGCGAGTTCGAGCCTCGTCTTCCGCTCAAAGCCCCGGAGAGATTCGGGGTTTTTTCGTTTTTGCCGTCCGGTGTTTCTACACATTAGGTGGCTGGAGTCCAATTTGATCAGTGTATAAACGAAAGGTCGGTGCCCGGGGCCAATTCTTCCGGATCCATCCCTTGGCGGAACAATCGGGCCGATAATTCACCCCGCAGCAAAATCTGTCCGTCGGAAACTTCAATCCAACTGCCTTCGCGCAAGCCCAACACGGGAACGGCGTTAAACTGATGAAACTCCCTGATTCTGGTTTCGCGCGTTTCGCCCATGTGTTTGGAGTGCACCTCCGGATCCAAATAGTGCGGATTCAGGTTAAACGGAATCAAGGCCAAAGTCCTTAAGTCAGGTGGGTAAACAATGGGCATATCGTTGGTGGTTTGCATTGTCAGCCCGGTAATGTTGCTGCCGGCGCTGCTTCCCATATAGGGTTTTCCGCTCTTAATGGCATCGGCCAGCGGAATCATGAGGCCGTGGCGGTAGAGTTGTGTCACCAGTAAAAAAGTGTTGCCGCCGCCGGTAAAAAATCCATCCGCCTGATCGATGGCCTCAAGCGGATTGTCGAACTCGTGAATTCCCTTAACCACAATACCCATCGGCCCAAAAACGTCCCGTGCCTTTTGCGTGTAGGCTTCATGTGTAATGCCTCCGGGCCGCGCATAAGGAATGAACACCACCAGTTTGCAACCTTGAAATAGTTTTTTAATTTCCGGTAAGAGATAGTCCAGATAGGTTCCGCCGTGAAGCGTCGAGGTGCTGGCGATGAGCATTTTTTTCATGTGGCTGATTTTAAATTAACACAAATTTACGAAGTGATTAGCACTTTATTGCATCGCTCGTCGGATACCTTTACCGATGAAGCGATGGTCTCAGGGCCGACGTTGTTTTAAATCCCTACGATGAAACACTTTTACACGCTTTTTCTTTTTGCATTTATTATAGCTTCGGGGCAAGCCCAACCGCGCCAGTGGCTCGAGGGCAAACTGATACTCACCAGCGGTGATCTGGAAGGCGTCAACATCATCAACATCAACGCTGATTTTGCCGTAGTTTCCGACGCCCACGGATACTTTTCGATCTTGGCGCGACCAGGCGATTCGCTGATGGTATCGGCCGTTCACATCATTGGGAAAACCGTTGTCCTAAAAGAGGCTGACTTTGAAAAATCGCTTTATTTTGTCACAGTCGAAAGCATGGTGACGGCTATTGATGAAATCCGCGTCCGACAATACAAAAACATCACCGCCGAATCACTTGGCATTGTTAAAAACGTCAAGCGATACACGCCAGCCGAACGCAAGTTGCGCACCGCAAGCCAGATGACGGTAGGCTCCATTATCACACTCGATCCGCTGATCAACTGGATTTCCGGACGCACCGCCATGCTTAAAAAGGAACTGGCTGTTGAGCGCAAGGAACGACTGATGGATTACATCGAACTCCATTTTGAAAAGCCGTACCTGGTGGGTCGACTCAAGATTCCCGAATCACACTGGCGCGGTTTCCTGTTTTTTGCCGTCGAAGACAAATCGCTGGCCCAATTGGCGCAAACCAAGGATTTGGGACCGGTTGAATTCCGGCTGGCCGAACTTGCTGCCGAATACTTAGACATCATTCAAAATGAAAGGTAGTTGGATGTTTTTGCTGGCGACGGCTTTTGCAGGTGCGCAGGAACTTAAAGGCGAGATCTGGTCTGAACATTATCCGGTGGAAAATGTCACGGTGAACAACATCAGCTTAAAGCGTTTTGCGCTGACCGATGCAACGGGAAAATTTTCGATTGTAGCCCGCGCGGCCGACACCTTGGAGTTTTCGTCGCTGTCGATGCAGCCCAAAATGCTCATCGTCACGGCCGAACATCTTGTTGACCGCGTTGACATCCACCTGGAACCGCGTACAAATTCCATCGAGGAAGTTGTTGTTCAGCAGTATCGCCTGACCGGAAATCTCAATGCCGACAGCAAAAACATCAAGGTAAAACTTCCACCTCAAATTGCGTTGGGCATCAGTTCTCAGGACATTCAGAAACTTCAGTTTACCGACGATCAGCAATCGGCCGTGACCAACATTGCGCTTCCTGCCGAGGCCTCACCGGTTTATTCCGTGAGCCTTATGCCACTTTTTAGCGGAATCGGCGCCAAGAAAAAGCGGGAGGCCCTGGAAGCGCGAAACCTTGCCCGTCACGGAGATCCGTTTGAATCGCGTCTGCGCAAAAAATACACTAACGAGGAACTGGGGCGTAAATTTTGGATTCCGCAGGACAAGGTTGGATTGTTCGTGCAATTTTGCAGCGCCCGTGCCAGCGGAAACCTGTCATTGTTTCATCCTGATAACGAACTTTTGCTCACCCAGTTCTTGCTCGAGACGGCTTTGGCTTTCAATAGCGGGGAGTGATGTTTTTAATTATATTTGCTGATGCGCAGATTAGTCCCCATCATCTTAGGCGTATCTTTTTGGATACTTTTCAGCAGTCATTCGTCCCACAAATTTTACGTGTCGATGTACCAATTGAATTTTGTGCCGGAAAAGCAGATGCTGCAGATCACTTCGCGGATTTTTCTGGACGATCTTAACAATGCCGTCGAAAAGAAATCAGGTGAAAAGGTGTACTTGGGCGAATCGCTCGAAAAGCCGCGTCACGAGCAACTGATGCGCGATTACCTGCTGGCTAACATGTCGCTGCGGATCAATCAGAAGCCGGTTTCCATCGAGTTCCGGACAAAGGAAGTCCAGGAAGATGTGATGGTGTGTTATTTTCGCGTAACGGGCGTCGCCGACATTAAGTCATTGTGGATGCGAAACAAAAATCTATTTGACTTGGAACCCGACCAACAGAACATTATACAAACACAGGTGCGCGGACAAAAAAAGGCCATGTTGCTAACGGCCGGCTCACCAGAAGACCAAATCAACTACTAATCATGAAATACACCAATTTCTTACTGTTGCTGATTCCCGCACTGGTATTGGCTCAGGAAACCAAACCACGCGAAGGCGGACATGTGGACGAAAACAAGTTCCGGCAAATGTATGACCTGATGGCCACGCCCAATATGTTCAGGACGGCGTCTGGCGGACCGGGCCCGGAATACTATCAGCAACGCGCCGACTACGACATGAAACTCGAGCTGGACGACAAGAATGCGCGTCTGTACGGCGTTGAAACCATTACCTATTACAACAATGCCAAGGAACCGCTAGAATTTTTGTGGCTTCAGTTGGATCAAAATCAAAGTTCACGCGAGTCGCTGACGCCGCTCTCCAACAGCGTGTCGATGCAGACGCAGCAAAATGTGTCAACTTTTACCAACAATTATCTCAAGGAAAAGTTTGACGGCGGTTTTAAGATTGACTACGTCAGGGACGCCAAAGGCAATTCGCTGCCGTATACCATCAATCACACCATGATGCGCGTCGACCTTCCGCAGCCGCTCAAACACAAGGAAAAGGTGAGCTTTTCCATCAAGTGGTGGTACAACATCAACAATTATCGCCTGATTGGCGGACGGTCTGGCTACGAGCACTTTGAAAAGGACGGAAACAATCTCTACGTTTTGGCGCAGTTTTTCCCGCGGATGGCCGTTTACAATGACGTCGAAGGCTGGCAGAACATGCAATTCTGGGGCTCGGGCGAGTTTGCGCTCCCCTTTGGCAACTACAATGTCGAGATTACCGTTCCCGCCGACCATTTCCTGGATGCGACCGGTGTTTTGCAAAACCGCAAGGAAGTTTACACACCCGAACAGCTCAAGCGCTACGAACTGGCCACGCGAACCTATGACAAGCCGGTGCTAATCGTGACTCAGGCCGAGGCCGAGGCGGCTGAAAAGGGCTTTTCCAGCAAAAAGAAAACCTGGAAGTTCCGGGCCGAAAATGTCAGGGATTTTGGCATATCGACCTCGCGTAAATTTATCTGCGACGCCATGGCGGTAAAACTTGGCTCGCGCGATGTGATGGCGGTTTCGCTTTATCCAAAGGAAGGCAACCCGCTTTGGGAGGAGTATTCTACGCGCATCGTGGCGCACACGCTCAAGACCTATTCCAAATACACTTTTGACTATCCGTATCCCAAAGCCATATCGGTAAACGCCGAAGATCAGGGCATGGAGTACCCGATGATTTGCTGGAATTATGGACGGCCTGACGAAAACGGCGTGACGCCCGACCGCATCAAGTGGGGCATGATGGGCGTTATCATTCACGAAGTTGGGCACAATTATTTCCCGATGATCGTCAACTCGGACGAGCGCCAGTGGACATGGATGGACGAAGGATTGAACTCGTTCCTGGAGGTGCTTACCAAAATGGAATGGCCGGACTTCCCGATAGGACGCGGTACGCCCAAGCAAATTGCGCAGTACATGGCCGGCGATCAGTCAAGGCTGGAGCCGATCATGACCAACTCGGAAACCATCAAGCAGTTTGGTAACAATGCCTATGCAAAACCGGCGGCCGGACTGATGATTTTGCGCGAAACCATCATGGGTCGTGAACTTTTTGATCACGCTTTTAAAACATACGCCAACCGCTGGAAATTTAAACACCCGACACCTGAGGATTTTTTCAGGACGATGGAAGATGCATCGGCGGTAGATCTTGACTTCTTTTGGCGGGGATGGTTTTACACTACCGATTATACTGATATCGGCCTGAAAACCGTCAAGCAGTTTTTTGTCAGTGCCGATGGGCCAAAGCCGTCAACTGATGCACAGCAGGACAGTCCGCGCAGGCGTTTCCGGGCAACCGGACCGATGGTTTACATGCTGGAAGGCAGTGATCCCATTCTCAAACCTGAACTCAAAGGCGCGCTGGACGTGAAGAACATTCAGCCGCTTGAGGAATATCTGCAAAAAACCTTTACCGCGCAGGAACGCGAACAGCTTAAAACGCCGCGATTCTTTTACCAGGTGACTTTTGACAAGCCGGGCGGATTGGTGATGCCACTGATTGTCGAGCTGACTTTTGCCGACGGGACCACCCAAGTGCAAAAGTTCCCGGCTCAAATCTGGCGGATGAACGACAAGGAAGTCACCCGCACTTTTGCTACCCAAAAAGAAGTGGTCAAGATCACGGTAGATCCGCGAGAGGAAACCGCCGACATCGACACCGCCAACAACACCTGGCCGCGCGCGGAGGCAAAGTCAAAATTTGACTAGGTTAAAAAAAGATAAATTTTGGGTAGGAGGGTAGCAAACCTTTACCTTTGCATCGTTTAAAGACAATCTATGTTTGGCATTGGCGGCGGAGAACTGTTGTTTATTTTGTTTATGATCCTGATGTTTTTCGGGTCGGACAAAATTCCTGAAATGGCGCGGACTTTTGGAAAGTTCATGGCTCAGGTGCGCAATGCTACCAATGATATCAAGTCAGAAATCCACAACAGCGGCGTCGATATGAACACTTTGACCGGCGGCATCAGTGATGAGGTAGCCAAAGCCAAGGAGGGATTTACCAAAATGCTGGACGGAGCACAAAAGGACGCCGGACTGCAGGATGAACTGCACAAGGTGTCAGAGGCGCTTACCCGTGCCGATGCCGAGATATCCGAATCAGTGAACAACGCCGTGCAGGAACTTCCTGAAGACTTTACCGGACCTATCAAACGCACCCGATGATAGACTCGTTGCTCGCCCTTGACCGCGAATTATTCCTTTTCCTCAACAACCTGGGGAGTGATCCCTATGACGGATTCTGGAAATTCATCACCCGACAAATCAACTGGCTGCCTTTTTTCCTGTTTATGGCGTGGGTGGTTTACAAAACTTTGGGTTGGCGAAAAATGATCCTTTTGCTGGTTGTTTTGGGCGTGATGATGGTTGTCACCGATCAGACTACCAATCTGGCCAAAAACACTTTTGAACGTCTCAGGCCTTGCAGCAATCCAAACCTTGACGGGCTGATGCGCGAAGTAATTTCCCGGTCGTCTTTCAGTTTTTTTTCCGGTCACGCCTGTAACTCGATGGCTGCTGCCGTGTACCTCATGCTGATTTTGCGCCGGGTGCGTCACATTGGTTGGCTGGTTTTGTGGCCACTGATTTTTGCCTACAGCAGGATTTACCTTGGCGTGCATTATCCATTGGATATCTTGGTCGGGTTTGCCGCCGGAGGTACGTTTGGCTGGGCGTTCTACAAACTTTATGGTTTTGTCCTGAACAAGTACTTCCCAAAATTAAATGATGCGGCTCACGGTGAGCCCGTCGCGAATAGGGAGTAAAACGGTTTCCACCCGCGGGTCCCGGGCAAGCCGCTTGTTGTATTCCAATAATGTCAGCGTGCTTTTGTCGTTTGGCTTTACGTCTTCCAGAACCTTTCCGCTCCAGAGCACATTGTCGGATAAGATAATGCCGCCTTTGCGCATTTTGGGGACAATCAACTCGTAATAGTTTGGATAGTTTTCCTTGTCGGCATCAATAAAAACCAGGTCGAATGTTTTGTCGAGCGTGGGAATGATGTCTAACCCCTGACCCAAATGCTGGTGAATTTGCGCACCCCAGGGCGAACGGTCAAAATATTTGCGCTGAAAATCAAAAAGTTCTTCGTTGTTGTCCAAAGTGTCGATGGTTCCGCCGGGCGCGAGACCTTCGGCCAGACAAAGTGTCGCATATCCGGTGTACGTCCCGATTTCCAGAATGGCGTTGGGACTGATCAACTTGGAAAGCATCGCAAGCACCCGACCCTGCAAATGACCGCTTAACATTCGCGGTTGCATAATTTTTAAGTGTGTTTCACGGTTAAGCTGGGCCAGAAGTTCAGGTTCCTGCTGCGAGTGACCGGCAACGTAATCTTCAAGTTGAGGCGAGATAAAATGCATAATCAAGCGTTGAAATGGTGAGATTTTTTTGTGTTTTAAAGGTACGCAATCCCAATGATTTGTCGCAGGGAAATTCCCGGTCCGTCATCTGGATGGTTCCGTCAATTTCAGTAATCTCAAAAGTTTGGTTCTCCGTGCTATTCGCTACCTTTGCCTGGTGGAAATTCAAAAGAAGGACATACGTGCGCTGAGTAAGGATGAATTGCGAGGCTTTTTTGCACAAAACGGTGACCAGACCTTTAGGGGTAATCAGGTCTACGATTGGCTTTGGAGCAAGGGTGCGCATTCATTTGACGACATGACCAATCTGTCAAAAGCCACGCGGCAAATGCTGGAAGATCATTTTGTCATTAATCACGTAAAGGTTGATACGATGCAACGCAGCAGCGATGGCACCGTGAAGAATGCGGTAAGGCTTCACGACGGGCTGGTAGTCGAAAGTGTCCTGATTCCAACCGATGCCCGCACCACAGCCTGCGTTTCCAGTCAGGTAGGATGTAGTCTGGACTGTAGTTTTTGTGCCACGGCAAGGCTTAAGCGGATGCGCAACCTCAATCCCGACGAAATTTACGATCAGGTGTTGGCTATTGATGCCGAAAGCCGTCTCTATCACAACCGGCCACTGTCAAACATTGTGTTTATGGGGATGGGCGAGCCGCTGATGAACTACAACAACGTCATCAAGGCGATTGAAAAAATTACCTCGCCGGAAGGACTGGGAATGTCGCCCAAGCGCATTACGTTGTCAACATCGGGCGTTTCCAAAATGATCCGCAAAATGGCCGACGATGAGGTGAAATTCAAACTGGCCGTGTCGCTCCATTCAGCCATCGAGGAAACCCGCAATCGCATCATGCCGTTTACCAAGAATTTTCCGCTTACCGAGTTGCGTCAGGCGCTCGAATACTGGTACCAGAAAACAAAAAGTCGCGTCACTTATGAATACGTGGTCTGGAAAGGCATCAACGACGACAAAAAATCGGTGGATGCCCTGGTAAAATTTTGCAAGTACGTTCCGTGTAAAGTCAACCTGATCGAATACAACCCAATTGACGACGGCGAGTTTCAGCAAGCGTCCCCGGAGGCGATCCAAATGTATATCGACGCCCTTGAAGCGGCGGGCATTGTTGTCAAAGTACGCCGGAGTCGCGGCAAGGACATTGATGCTGCCTGCGGACAATTGGCCAACAAAGGTTGATTTAGCCGCGCGAACTTTCGTAAACTGACCTTTTTTCGATTGGATCAAATCGCCGGAATTGCTCCGCGAAGTCACCTCGTTTTTTTTAACAATTTCGGCAGTAAATCTGTAATCGGATTCTCGGGGAATTTTGTAGGGGAAATTTCCCATGCTCGCCCCCTTCCCATGGCAGCAAGCTAACGATTTGACTAACACGTCGGTTACAGAAATAATGCCGAAAATGTTAATTTATGTAGGCGTGAGGTCTCTTGCAACACTTGCATTTCCAAACAGATTAACCCTGAAACGTTTTGTTTTAGCAAGCGCTTTTTGCGGCAAGACGCCCAATTGCGCCTGCAAATTATGACCGTTTTGACACCTCATAAACTCCCAAACCCGTATCTTTACCCTCGTGAAAATCACCGAGCAAATCAAATTACCCATTAAAGAGGAGATGGAACTTTTTGAAGGAAAGTTCCACGATTCTATGGCGTCAAACGTTGCGCTGCTCAACCGGATTACGTATTATATCGTAAACCGCAAAGGCAAGCAAATGCGCCCGATGTTTGTGTTTCTGGTGGCCAAATTGGTGGCGGGATCAGTAAACAATCGCACGTATCGCGGTGCTGCGGTCATTGAGCTGATTCACACTGCCACGCTGGTTCATGACGATGTGGTAGACGACAGCAACCGCCGGCGTGGCTTTTTCTCGGTCAATGCACTCTGGAAAAACAAAATAGCGGTACTGGTGGGCGATTATCTGTTGTCAAAAGGCCTGCTCCTTTCTATCGACAACGGCGATTTTGATTTGTTGCAGATCATATCGGTTGCGGTCCGCGAAATGAGCGAGGGCGAACTGCTGCAAATTGAAAAAGCCCGCCGCCTGGACATTACCGAGGAGGTTTACTACGACATTATTCGCAAAAAAACCGCTACACTTATTGCCGCCTGTTGTGCTCTTGGGGCGCGGTCGGTTTCAGAAGATGACGCCCTGGTAAAAAAGATGCGGCTATTTGGCGAACTCATCGGCATGGCGTTCCAGATCAAAGACGATTTGTTTGATTATACTGATGAAGCCATCGGCAAGCCAACCGGAATCGACATCAAGGAACAAAAGATGACGCTCCCGCTGATTCACGTTTTAAACACGGTTGATGCGCGCGAAAAGAGCTGGCTGATCAACTCAATCAAAAACCACAACAAGGACAAACGCCGCGTGCGCGAAGTCATCAAGCTGGTCAAGCAACGCCACGGGCTGGAGTATGCCGAGGCCAAAATGAAGGAATACCAGGCACGCGCACTTGATCTCATTGCCGATTTCCCGCCGTCCGACTACAAAGAGGCGCTAACCCTCATGGTGAATTACGTGATTGAGCGTAAAATCTAATTTGCTTAATTCATATTCGATTCACGAGCCTTTATTGTCGTACATAAATAAAATCATCCCAGATTTTGATGCGGTTTTCATCAAGAAAAACCACATCGCTTGGAGGGTCGCCGGGGATGTGAATCGTGTAGGTTGATCCATCTTTAGTGTAGGTCAGGCTTGTCGAAGACTCCTCATTTGAGTACTCGGTTGGATTGTATCCGGTAGACGTGCAATATGCTCCACTTACAATTACTTGTTTCCAATGATTCAGGGAGCCTGTGCCGCTAGAAAAATTCGCAGAGCCGCTGTAAGTTGTCTTCCATTGCCAAATGCTTGGGCATTCACTATAGTAAGTGAAGTCGTACTGACCTACAGGAAATATACTGTGGAAATGGGTCATGACCCAAGTTCCGGCGAGGAGGTCTTCTTCATTGGTAATGGTTATTGGAAATGAACCCTCCACTTTGCTGAACGTATCATTGTATCGATATTTCAAATGTGTTGAGATACTCTCTCCTGTTATCTGCGTCGGATCATCGATTATAAGGGTTAAGCTTATGTTGCCGCCTGCGAAACTTACCGAACCAATGCTCACATTGTCGTTTTCAACTGAAAATGTCAGGTTTTCGTATATATTTTGTGAAAGAATCTCTATGTTTATAGGTTGCGAATCAGGGATGGTGATACCTATTATTGGTTGTACCGGCGATAGAAATGATGGTATGTTTTCATTGTACATTGATATAGCTGCATTAATTTTCCCTACTACAACGTCATTGATTTTTGCTACAGATGAAAAGAAACTTGATATGTAGCTGTTGGTGTCTGACATGTCGCTGTTTTGTAATTTTCGCGCTCCATTTTTCGCGGTAACGGACTTACTTACATTACTTGTAAATTGAAGGTCGTTCAAATTCCGATAATTTGAACTTTCGGATACAAGATCTGATAGCGTAAATTGAGAAATTTTTTTAATGGGAATATTCTGGAATTTTTCGCAAGTTTTCAAAACAGCAACAAAGGACATTATTCCTGCAACTCCAAATGATAGTGAGCCTGTTCCAGTCATTGCTGCCGTGAATCCACCTGAGGCAAGTGTAATATCTCCTAAAATAATTGCTGCCGATCCAAATATTACAGTTCGATATACTGCACTATTACATTCGGTACATGCAACGGTTGCCTCCTGCCAATCACTATCAGAATTCATATTTCTGTCTTCTACTGAAAGCGCTGAGTCGAAAAGTTCTTGATTAGCTTTGTAGTATTCAGCCATAGCCGTCATTTGTTGGGGAGACAATGAAGAAAAGTATTGCATAAAATTGTCAATGAATTGCTGTAGGTTTTCACCCTGACTTACGCCAGAAATATCGGTATTGGATATTTGATCAATCCATGGCTGGAGTGTTTCTTCGGCAGACAGCAATAGTGATGTTTGTTTTACTGAATATTTGATCTTTAGGTTTAAGTCAGGGATTTCCAGGATATTGTCGTCCTCTAAATTTACAATTTCTGGGAAAGCGAAGAAAATCAACTCGCCAGAAAAGGTATTTGTAAGATTAATCATTTCCCCATTTAAAACCCCAGTATAAACTTCCTGCGTAAGATTATCACGGGCGATGGTCACCAACTGCGAAGTGTAAATCAGACCTCCGTTGATTTCAGAATACTCGGTTTCATCTTCAGAACAGCCTATAAATGCCAGAAAGAACAATACTATAAAAACCTTTTTCATGATATTTGGTGTTTTGTTTCGGAAGTGTTAAATTATGAAAAAAATGTTTGAAAATCAATATGTTGAATTTTTTTTTATAACGCTCGATGCAACCATCTTTTAGTCGTATCCGTCTATAAAAAAGAGAACGCCACCAAAACGTTTTGAAAGTAATCAAACTACATCAGCAGCAGCAGGAAACCATCGCACTCGCGATCGATGGAAACCGTCATGCGCAGCATTTGATCTACAACACGTATTCGGGCAAAATGTTGGGAGTTTGCCGGCAGTATATCCGCGACATTCACGACGCCGAAGACTTGATGATCACCGCCTTTATGAAGGTTTTTGCACATCTAGGCAGCTTTAGTCACCAAGGTAGTTTTGAAGGTTGGATACGGCGGATCATGGTCAACGAATGCATTTCTTATTTGCGCGCCAACCGCAAAATCGCATTTATGGAAGACGAGTCGTACTGCGAGGAATTTTACAACAACATTGAAAGTGGCCTTAGTGTCGATGACATTCAAGCCTTGATCGACAGCCTGCCCGACGGGTATAAGATGGTATTCAACCTCTATGCGATAGAGGGCTACAAACACCGCGAAATCGCCAACATGCTCGGCATCAACGAGGGAACGTCAAAATCCCAGCTCTCGCACGCAAGGCGGATTTTGCAGGAGCAGATTGAAAAAAGAAAAAACTATGAAAAAGGAATCGGTTAATATAGACAAGGATTTTCGCGAAAAGCTCGCGACAAGGGAAATTACCCCGAGCCCGGCTGCGTGGGACCGTCTGGACGCCATGCTCACCGTAGCTGAGAAAAATGACGCGAAAAAACCGTTCCGAATCAACTTTTGGCTGGTGGCCGCAGCGGTTTCGGCTGTGTTGCTCGGGATTTTTTTCCTCACGGAATCCAACCAAAAACCAGTGGAACAAATGGTGCAAACGCCTCAGCTAAAGGAAGAAGTTCAGCCTTTGCCATTGACTGATTCGGTTGCATCCCAGCCCAGAGTTTTGCCTGCACAACCCGTCGTTTCGCCAAGAATTTTACGAAGTTCGCCATTGGCGCATGCTGAGCCCAAAACCATCCAACAGGAAACCATCCGCCAAGAAGAAATTAAAGCGCAAACCAATCAACCCCAAACTGTATTGCCAAAGCCTTTTTACGGCCCGAGCGCCGACGAATTGTTGACCAGTCAACCCGAGGTCAAGTCCAAACGCATCAGCATTAATCCGTCGTCCTTGCTTACCGAGGTTGATGGAGCCCTTGAGCGATCCTTTCGCGAACGCGTGCTGGAATCAGTCGATGAAAGGTTTCGCAAGGCCCGCACTGCTTTAGCCAACCGAAACAACCAGTAGTTTTAATCATCAATCAATAATCAAGATTCCCGCAAATCCGGCCGGAACGGGAGTCGCCTTTAATTTTTAATCATCAAAATCAAACACCATGAAGAACATTATCCTATTGGCCGTGGCCCTGTTGTCCTTTTCAGCAGTTGCCCAAGACGAATTTTCAACCCGTGCCAAAGCCATCGCCCAGAAAATTGAACAAATCAACAAAGAAGAAAAAGCCGCGCTCAAGGAAGAACTTGAGGCGGTAAACAAAAAGCTGGAAAACGGCGAGATCTCAACCCAGGACGCCGATCTGCAAAAAATACGGCTGGCCGAGGTCCGCGCCAAAAACATCGAGGATCGCCTAGCCGAACAGCAAGCAAAGTTGGACGAACTGATTCAGGAACAAGTAGATGGGAAAATTAACCAGGATTCTACCCGCACCATAGGGTTAACGTTCACCACCAAAAAGAAAACGCCGGAAGCGGGCGAACGCCGCACCACGTCGCAAATGGTGTTCGCCTTTGGCCTGAACCATCTGGAAACCAATAAGAGCATTGCCCACTCTGATTTTGGCGTATGGCGTTCAAAGTTCTATGAATGGGGCGTTACCTGGAAAACCCGTTTGATGAAAGACAACAATTTGTTGCACGCCAAGTACGGTGCCACGCTGATGTTTAACAACCTGCGTCCTACCCGCAACCGCTATTTTGACGTCGACGGCAGGCAAACCAACCTGGTTACGGCCCCCATCAATCTGGACAAAGCCCGCTTTAGTACGGTTTATCTGGCGGCGCCCCTCCACCTGGAATTTGACTTTGGCAAAAAAAAGGAACGCGACGGCAAGCCGGTATTTTTAAGCCATCAATCCTTCCGCGTCGGAGTGGGTGGCTATGTGGGCGGATTGCTCCGCGCCAAGCAAGTGCTTAAGTACGACGATGCCGATGGCAACCGCGTCAAGGACAAAACCATCGGCGATTTTAACGTCACTGAGTTCATCTACGGCCTGAGTACCTACATTGGCTATCGCGACCTCACGCTTTACGCCAAATACGACCTCAATCCGTTTTTTAAGGACAATGCGGTCGAGCAGCGCAACATCTCCCTTGGCCTGCGCTTTGATTTTCAATAGAGATTAAGTTAGTTATAAAGTGAAAGACACGTCTTTGCGGGCGTGTTTTTTTTTGGGCGTGCCGGCGGTTTTCACGCCATCGCCAATGACGCTTTTGCCACCGCCGTCGCGCTGTCCGCCGTGCACGGCACGTTGCTCCCATCGCTCACGCGGGCTCCCGTACAAGTAAGGAAACAAGCAAGTTTTGACGCAAACCCTATCTTGTCCTAGCCGCTTTTATTTATCTTTGAAACCTTGATCCCCGACCCTTGATTTCAAAATCCACCATAGACGCAGTTTACGACACCGCCCGGCTTGAAGAAGTCATCGGCGAGTTTGTCCAGCTCAAGCGTTCGGGAAGCAATTACAAGGGCCTGAGTCCTTTTAGCGATGAGCGGACGCCGTCGTTCATGGTATCGCCTACCAAACAAATCTGGAAAGATTTTTCATCGGGAAAAGGCGGGAACGTCGTGGCTTTTTTGATGGAGCACGAGCATTTTACCTATCCTGAGGCCATTCGCTACCTGGCCAAAAAATACGGCATCCCCATCGAGGAAACCCAACAAAACGACGAGGAAAAGGCCGCCGCAAACCTTAAGGAAAGCCTTTATCTCGTATCGGAATTCGCGCAAAAATACTTTGAAAATACGCTTTGGAACGCTGATGACGGGAAAGCGATCGGCCTGAGTTATTTTAAGGAGCGAGGCTTTACCAATGACACGATCAAAAAATTTGGTCTGGGTTACTCACCCGATGTTTGGGACGCCTTCTCCAAAGAAGCGCTGGGCAAGGGTTATAAACTGGAATTTCTGGAAGGAACCGGGCTTACCATTGTGCGTGAAGACGGTAAAACCGCCGACAGGTTTCGCGGCCGGGTGATGTTTCCCATTCACAGCTTGTCAGGCCGCGTGCTGGGATTTGGCGGCCGGACACTTACCGCCGATAAAAAGGTAGCCAAATACCTCAACTCGCCCGAGAGCGAAATCTACCACAAGAGCAAAGTGCTTTACGGGATTTATTTTGCCAAGGCTGCCATCGCCAAACAGGATAACTGCTACCTGGTTGAAGGTTACACCGACGTCATACAGTTTGTCCAATCAGGGATCGAGAACGTCGTGGCATCATCCGGAACGGCCCTCACGCCCGATCAAATACGCCTTATCAACCGCCTGACCAAAAACATCACCGTGCTTTTTGACGGCGACGCGGCCGGGCTCAGGGCGTCACTTAGAGGCATCGATCTGATTTTGGAACAGGGCATGAACGTGCGCGTCTGTACCTTTCCCAACGGCGAGGACCCCGACAGTTTTGCCAAAAAGCACACCCACGAAGAGCTATCGGCGTACCTGACGGCCAACGCCCAGGATTTTATCAGTTTCAAGGCGCACGTCCTGATGCAGGAAGCGCAAAACGATCCGATCAAAAAAGCCGATACCATCCGCGATATGGTGGGCAGCATCGCCAAAATTCCCGACAGGATTCAGCGCGAAATTTTTATCCGCGAGTGTTCGCGCATCATGGACATTTCGGAACAGGTGCTTTTGAGTTCACTGGCGCAACTGGTTCAAAAAGACATTGCCGAGGCCGGAAAAAAACTCAAACAAGATCAAAAAGCACAGGCTTTTGAGGTGGTTCGCAATGAGCCGGCACAGCTGGAAAAAATTGACATCCGCAACCTGCTCGAGCGACGGATTATCGAAATCTTGTTGCTTTACGGCGAGCGCGTCGAGACCTTTGAGGATATTTTGTTAAAGACCAATGACGACGGTGAACTTGAAGAGCTTGTCATCAAAAAAGACTATTCAGTTTACGAGCGAATTTTCCTGAGCTTGCAGGAAGACGAGATGGAACTTTCCAACCCGGTTTTTCAGGCGATTTACAAGGATTTGATGGACTATTTTCATCAAAACGAAACTTTTGCCATCGACCAATACCTTCAGCGACTTCCCGATGACCTTCACGGCGAGGTCACCAGTATTTTAATGCACGACGAGCGCGAGATGCTTCACAACTGGGAGGTACGCCAGATTTACGTCAAGCAAAAGGATCAGACGATTGCGCAATATGTCAATGAAACCATTCTTTCCCTGCGATGGTACCTGGTCAGTGATATGATCGAAAGCCTAAAAGCCGACGTCAAGCCCGAAGCCGACAACAGTGAAACTCTCGGTATGATTGTCGAATATGGTCGCCTGGTGCATGCCTTTGCAAAAAAGTTGGGCAGGGTAATGTCGCGCTATCACTAAACGATTTCCAGCGTCTTCGCCTTGTTGACCAAATCCACCAGATTGGTTACGTTAAGTTTGGTAAGCAGCCTGAGTTTGTAAGTGCTGACGGTTTTCTCGTTGAGGTTGAGAATCTTGGAAATTTCGTTGTTTTTCTTGCCGTCGCTCAGGTAGCGCAAAACCTCGATTTCGCGGTTTGACAGTTTGCGATAAAGGCGTTCGCTTTTGTTTTGCTTGGCGATAAGGGCCAGGTTCTTTTTTATCTGATCGCTCAAAACCACCGTTCCCTGATGTACTTTCATGATGGTAATGCCCAGCGTTTCAAGCTTTGCGCTTTTGTGTACAAATCCTGAAACCCCTGATTTTATCGCGTTAGGCGCGTAAATCTGTTCGGAAAGTGCGGTGAAAATGATGATTTTCGTTTTGGGATGGTTTTTAAGGATGGCCTTGATTTCATAGATACTCGTCAGTCCGTCGAGCTCCAGATCCATAATCAATACGTCAATTTCCCGGTTGCGCAACGCCTCGGGTATCATAAAGAAGTTTCCAACGTTTGATACGATATTGATTTCGGCGTGTTCCCTGAAATAAGCTTTGACCCCAAAGTGTACCACCGGGAAGTTATCCGCTAAACATACATTGATCATGACTGATAATTTAAATGTTTACCGACTCGGGGCTAGTAAAAGTATGAAAAAAACAAAAGCAACCTCCTGTTAATGTTAAAATTTTCATTTCAAGTCATTTGGAATCAGGCAAACAGGTATCGGATCCATCTTGTGGCGGTTCATCCGGTTAAGCCTGGTATAAATTTCAAAAACCTCGCGCTGTCGTCCGGAAAAGTCGGCGGCCTGACGGTTGTGTGCAACCTGATCCATCGCCCATTCCAGTTCGTCATAAGTGGCGCCCAACTGGTCTTCGTCCGATCGGTCGTCAGCAAAAAGTCCATCAGCCGGCTTGGCTTGTAAAATAGACTGCGGAACGTCAAGAAATTGTCCCAGGGCGCGTACTTCCGACTTGAGCAAATCAGCAATCGGGCTGATATCGACTCCGCCATCTCCATACTTGGTATAAAATCCAACGCCAAAATCCTCAATCTTGTTGCCTGTTCCCGCTACCAGCAATTTATGGACGCCCGCCACGTAGTAAAGTGCTGTCATTCTAAGCCGGGCGCGCGTATTGGCCATTGTCAAGTCAAGCCGGGCTTTGTTTTCATGGGGTTTGACCTGGGCGCCAAACGTGTCAAAAACGGGAGTCAGATCAACAATTTCCGCGCTTACATTGGGATATTTTTCCATCAACCGCGCAATGTGTTCCTTGCCGCGGCTGACGTGACTTTCCGGCTGGTGAATCGGCATTTCTACACAAACCGTCTTCATTCCGGTTTGCGCGCAAAGTGTTGATGTCACGGCCGAATCTATTCCGCCTGAAATCCCTACAACAAAACCGTCAACTCCGGCGTTTTTGGCGTAAGTGGAAAGCCAATTGACAATGTGTTGGTTTACTGCGTAAAGGTTGAGCGTTGTGGCCATTGTTTTTGATTGGTGTAACGTATATTTGCAAATCCAAATTCCAGTCGCTAAATTATGCAACTCATGAAGAAAGTTTTTATCCTGCTGCCTTTAATTTTTATGGTTTTTTCATGCGACGAAAAATCAAAAGTAGCCAAGGCAGTCGAGGAAATCCCGCTTGAAATTCAGGTTGAGCGGTTTGACAAGCTGTTTTTTGAGACGCCTCCGGCCAAACTGGGCGAACTCAAGGTCAAATATCCTTACTTTTTTCCCGGCAATGACGACGGTGTCTGGATTGAAAAAATGCAGCATCCGCAATGGCGCGAGTTGTATCAGGAAGTACAAAAGACCTTTCCCGATTTTGAAAAGGAAACCACGCAGCTTGAAGATCTTTTTAAACACGTCAAATATTACTATCCCAAAACGCCCACGCCCAAGGTGGTGACGCTTATATCTGAGATGGATTACAGCAACAAGGTCATCTATGCCGACAGCCTTTTGTTGGTTTCGCTGGAGCTTTACCTGGGCAAGGATCACCGATTTTATCAGTTTCCGGAATATCTCAAACAAAATTTCACCAAGAGCCAACTTTTGCCCGACGTAGCTACGGCTGTGGCCGAGGAAAAAGTCAAGGCGCCCGAGAACAACTCGCTCATGGCGCTCATGGTCTACTTTGGCAAGGAGTTGTACCTTAAAAGTTTGTTCCTTCCCGATGCGTCTGAAGCTGATTTGATTGGCTTTACACCCGAGCAAATTGCCTGGTGCAAGGAAAATGAGGGTTATATCTGGCGCTATTTTGTTGAAGGTGAATTGCTTTACGACACCGATCCGAAACTGGCCAACCGGTTTATCAATCCGGCGCCATTTTCAAAATTCTATCTGGAAATCGACAATGAATCACCGGGGCGGATCGGGCAATGGATTGGCTGGCAGATCGTCAAATCCTACATGGACAACCACAGTAAAACTCCGCTGAGCCAATTGCTGGAGATGAATTCCAAAACTTTATTTGAAGCCTCGCGCTACAAACCTAAAAAAGACTGATGAAACAATCTGAAATCACCATAGGCGTCACCCTCGACGAAAACCAAATTCCTGAAAGCCTTAGCTGGACTGCCCGCGACGGTGGAATTGAAAATGAAAAAGCCAAGGCGATACTGCTCTCGGTATGGGACAGCAAAGCCCAGGAAACGCTGCGCATCGACCTTTGGACCAAAGACATGCCCGTTGACGAAATGAAAAAGTTCTTTCACCAGACGCTTGTGGCCATGTCCGATACATTTCAGCGCGCTACCGGCGATGAGAAAATGGCCGACACCATGAAGGACTTTTGCGACTATTTTGCCGAAAAGATGAACCTGATAAAATAAGGGTCTTATAGTTCACCGCTTTTAAAAACCTCTTTGTTCAAAGCATCGATATAATTGAGCAGGTCAGCTTTCCCGGTGCCTTCAAGCGATGAAGTAATAAAAAAAGGAGGCATCTCTTCCCACTCGCCGGCCAGCATTTTTTTGCGGTAATCGGCCACGTGGCTCTGCACTTTTGATTTGCCCAGTTTGTCGGCCTTGGTAAAGACGATGCAAAACGGAACGCCATTTTCAGCCATCCAGGCCATGAATTCCAAGTCGATTTTTTGCGGTTCGTGCCTGATGTCAATCAGTACAAAGGCACACACCAACTGTTCGCGCGTGTTAAAGTAATCGGTGATGAACTGCTGAAAAACCTGCTTGGCCGATTTCGAAACCCGTGCGTAGCCATAACCCGGCAAATCCACCAAAAACCAGTTCAGGTTTATTTTAAAGTGATTGATAAGTTGCGTCTTGCCCGGTCTTGACGATGTCTTGGCCAGATTCTTATTGCCGGTAAGCGAATTGATCAGCGACGACTTGCCAACGTTTGACCGCCCTATAAAGGCATATTCCGGCAGCCGCTCGGTTGGGCATTTGGACACATCCGAGTTACTGACGACAAATTCGGCGCTGGTGATCTGCATTATTTACCTGAAATTTCCGGGTTGTTTTTAAGCCAATCAAACATGATGCGGTTAAACTCATCGGGGTGTTCCATCATGGCTGCGTGTCCGCATTTGTCAATCCAGTAAAGGGTTGAATTAGGCAGTTTGGCGTGGAATTCCTCGGCTACTTCAGGCGGCGTCACCTTGTCATTCCTACCCCAGATGATGCAGGTCGGGATGTGCATCTTTGGCAGGTCTTTGGCCATGTTGTGTCGGATGGCGCTCTTGGCGATGGTCAGCGTTTTGAGCAGTTTTATCCTGTCGTTGGCCACGGCATAGACTTCATCGACAATTTCCTTGGTAGCGATTTTAGGGTCGTAAAAAACATCCTGCGCCTTTTTGTGAATGTACTCATAGTCGCCGCGCCGCGGATAGCTGTCGCCCATGGCGTTCTCATACAAACCGGAACTTCCGGTAATGATAAGTCCCGACATCTTTTCCGGGTACATCTTGGCGTGGTAAAGCGCAATGTGACCGCCTAAAGAGTTGCCCAAAAGCACCACGCGGTCAAGTTTTTTATAGGTGATAAAGTCCTTTACGTACTTGGCAAACGCCTTGACATTAGTCTTTAAAATGTTTTGCGAATACAAGGGCAGTTCCGGAATGATGACGCGATAACCGTGCTGCGGAAAAAACCCGGCCACACCGTCAAAATTACTCAAACCTCCCATTAATCCGTGAAGCACAATGATGGGAGTTCCCTCGCCGGCTTCAAAATATTTGTACTTGCCGTCCTGTATCAGTTGATGGCTCATAGGTATTTTGTCTGGTTCGGACAAATATAGCAGTTCTGCAGTAAGTACAGAGAATCACGCCATGGTTTTTTATCAGCGTCCAATGGTTCCACCTCCCGTCATTTTACTGATTTGCGGGTCTGATTGACAGCGTCGGTTATCGGATAATGCCTGACTGCAGCGCGAAGCAGGTATTGATGGCTGATTTTCAACGGTCTTAACACAAAGTTAATAAGTGGAAAACTTATCAACAAAAGTGGGAGGAAGTGGTAAGTGGTGGGAAAATCTTTCTATTTTTGTTTCAATTAAGTTAGGATACGTGGAACCAATCATCGGGACATACGAGTGCAAAGCCGACGACAAAGGCAGGCTGATGCTTCCGGCGCCGCTTAAAAAGCAGATGGCAGCCGCGCTTCAGGACGGGTTTGTCTTGAAGCGTTCGGTTTTTCAGCCCTGTCTGGAATTGTACCCTATGACCGAGTGGAACGCCATGATGACCCGTATCAACAAGCTCAACCGCTTTGTCAAAAAGAACAATGATTTTATCCGGCGGTTTACCGCGGGGGTAAAGCTGGTTGAAATTGACAGTGCAGGCCGCTTGCTTATCGCCAAAGATCTCAAGGCGTATGCGTCTATCGATAGCGAGGTGGTTTTAGCGTCTGCCGTGAACATCATAGAGATTTGGGATAAAACCCTTTATGAAAAATCTCTCGACAACACTGAAATTGATTTTGCCGATCTGGCCGAGGATGTAATGGGGAATTTGAATGATGGCGATAATGGAATATCATAATCCGGTGCTTTTAAAGCAAACGGTCGACGGGCTCAACATCAAGCCCGACGGCACTTATGTCGACGTCACATTTGGCGGAGGCGGGCACTCGCGTGAGATTATGCGCCGTCTGGGGCCCAATGGCCGCCTGTTTGGTTTTGACCAGGACGAGGATGCGCAAGCCAATGCGATAAACGATCCGCGGTTTGTGTTGATCCCGGAAAACTTCAGGTTCTTAAAGCGCTTCCTGCGTTTTCACGGCGTAAAGGAGGTTGATGGGATTCTGGCTGATTTGGGTGTATCGTCGCATCAGTTTGACGTTGCCGAGCGCGGATTCTCAACCCGTTTTGACGCCGGGCTCGACATGCGGATGAGTCGTCGCGGCGAGTTGGATGCCTTTACCGTGGTCAATCAATACGATGAGTCGGCGCTGCGCAAACTGTTTCTGGAATACGGCGAACTCAAAAATGCTCCCGTCATTGCGCGTACCATCGTCGAGGCGCGAATGGCAAAGCCTATCAAAAATACTGAAGAACTCAAGAAGGTGCTGGCGCGGTTGATTCCACAGCACAAAGCCCATAAAATACTGGCGCAGATTTATCAGGCCATCCGCATCGAAGTCAACCAGGAAATCGACGTTCTAAAGGAATTTCTGGAGCAATCGCTGGAGGTTTTAAAGCCCGGCGGACGGCTGAGCGTCATCTCATACCATTCACTTGAAGACCGCTTGGTTAAGCGATTCATGCGCAACGGAATGTTTGAAGGCGAGCCGCAGCGCGACATGTTTGGAAATTTCAGCGTGCCGTTTGCCATCGTCGAAAAACTCATTGTCCCAACCCAGGCCGAAATAAGCATCAACAACCGCGCACGAAGCGCAAAATTGCGGGTAGCCCAAAAACTGTGAAGCACAATATCTACAATATCCTCAAGGCGCGCTTCCTCATCAACGAGGATGCGGTTAAGAATTGGCGGTTTATTGTGTTTTTGATAGTGCTGGCTATTGTGATGATTGCCAACACCAACCGCTACGAGCAAAAGGTGTTCAGAATTGCCGAACTCACCGGCGAGGTAAAGGAACTCCGCTCAGAATTCGTCGACAGGCGGTCAGAGCTGATGAAACTCAAGATGGAGTCGACCGTGTCTGAAAAGATGAAGGAAAAAGAAATCTTTCCCTCGTCGGCACCGCCTGTAAAAATCAAAGTAACCAAAAAGCCCGAACCCGGTTTTTTTGAACGTTTATGGAAGTAGAAAACAAGAACATATCGTACCGCATTTACCTCGTGGCGCTGCTCATGTTCTTTGTTGCGGTTGGCATTATCGTCAAACTTACCAACATTCAGTGGGTTGAGGGTGATAAATGGCGCAAATTGGCCAAAGAGCGGTCGGTCAAGTACTTTGTGATTCCCGCCAATAAAGGCAATATTTATTCGGCCGACGGAAGTTTGCTGGCGACGTCCATTCCAAATTACGACATACGGTTTGATGCCGTGGCGCCCAAGTCGCAGGATTTTGAAAAGAATGTCAAGGCTTTGGCTGATTCGCTTTACGTTCTGTTAGGCAAAAAATCAGCCGGTGAGTACAATGCCGATTTGCGCAAGGCCCGGGCCGATAAAAACCGTTACATGCTTTTGGCCCGCGGGCGGAGCTATACCGAATACATGCGCCTTAAAAAGTTTCCGCTCTTTAATCTGGGCGCATACAAAGGCGGGCTCATCACTGAACAGAAAACCGTACGCAAACACCCCATCGGCGAAATTGCGCGCAGGACTATCGGCTATGAGCGAATCTCGGCCAATGGCGAAATGCAGGGCAAGGGCATCGAAAAGGCGTTTGGAAATTATCTCAACGGCAAAGACGGCCGCGTCCTTAAGCAAAAAATCGCCAAAGGGCAGTGGAAACCAATCCGCGATGTCAACGACGCCGAGCCTCAGGACGGATACGATGTGATTTCAACCATCGACGTTTACATCCAGGATATTGCGCACCACGCGCTGCTCAAGGCGTTAAAAGACAACAAGGCCGATCACGGCTGCGTCGTGGTCATGGAAACCCGCACCGGAAAGGTCAAGGCCATTTCCAATCTGGGCCGCCACAAAGATTCTACATATTACGAAACTATCAACTATGCCGTAGCCGAATCTCACGAACCCGGATCAACCTACAAGTTGGCGGGTTTGATGGCGCTCCTTGAAGACAAAAAGGTGGATACCGGCAAGGTTTACGACAGCAAGGGCGGCAAAATCTTTTTTGGTCGTCGCAATGAATTTGCCGTAGTCGATTCAAAAAAAGGCGGATGGGGCAAAATCTCGCTGGCCCGTGGATTGGAAGTTTCGTCAAACACCGTGATTGTCCAAGCGGTTCACGAGAATTACAAAGACAATCCCAAGCAGTTTCTGGATCATTTGCACCGCTTTGGACTGGGTAAAAAACTGGGTCTGCCGTTTGAAGGCGAAGGTGCGCCGTTTATTCCGGAGCCCGGCAAAAAAGGATGGAGCGGCATTGCACTTCCGTGGATGGCATACGGATACGGCGTGATGCTGACACCTTTGCAAATCCTGACGTATTACAATGCCGTAGCCAATAACGGTGTGATGGTCAAACCGCAGTTTGTATCGGAAATCCGGGAGTGGAACCGCGTGATCAAAAGGTATAACACTGATGTGATCAATCCGCGCATCTGTTCGCCGGAGACGGTCGCACAAATAAAGGTTGTCCTGGAAAACGTCGTAAAGCGGGGCACTGCCAAAAGTCAATACTCAAAAGAATTCTCGATGGCCGGAAAAACCGGGACCGCACAGGCCGGGTACGCCAACAACGGCGGACGCGACATGCATTACATCTCGTCGTTTGTGGGTTATTTTCCCGCCGATAAACCGCTGTATTCCTGCATAGTCGTTATCCACGATCCGGACACGTCAACTGAACGTTATTACGGTGCCGATGTGGCCGGTCCGGTGTTTAAACGCATCGCCCAAAAAATCTTTACCGATGTTCCGGCGACTAACAAAGTCAACGACTTGAACAAAAGTATCCGATTCCAGGAAGAAAGTTTTCAGCAGTATTATACCAAAGCCGCGGCAAAAAATGAGTATGTCCCCAATGTAACCGGAATGTCCGGTATGGACGCTGTGGCTCTTTTGGAAAATCTTGGGCTCAGGGTAAAAGCCGTTGGAGCCGGAAAAGTGAAAAAGCAATCGCTCAAGCCGGGCGAAACCCTGGCAAAAGGTAGCGTCATAACCCTTGAACTGTCGTGATGAAATTAAAAGATCTGCTCTATAAAGTTAGTATCGAGGCGGTAAAAGGCGTTACCGACGTCGAGATTTCAAAAGTTGAATTCGATTCGCGCAAGGTGTCGGCCGGCGATGTGTTTGTAGCCATTCGCGGCACGGTTACCGACGGTCACGAATTTATCACCACAGCGATTGACAAGGGTGCGGTGGCCATTGTCTGTGATGAAGTTCCTGATTCTTTGCAATCGGGAATCACCTATATCGAAGTCATCAATTGCAATAGCGCGCTGGCGCAGATAGCAGCCAATTTTTACGGAAATCCGTCCCAAAACATCCGCTTGGTGGGCGTTACCGGAACCAATGGGAAGACTACCATCGCATCGCTGCTTTATCAGTTGTTTAAAAAAGCCGGATACAAAACCGGACTGCTGTCGACCGTAAAAATCATGGTTGACGAAGTGGAACACAAAGCCACGCATACAACGCCTGATTCGCTGACGATTAACCGCTATCTGGCCGAGATGGCGCTGGCCGGTGTGGAGTATTGTTTTATGGAAGTGAGCTCGCACGGGATTCACCAGCGACGCACTGAGGGTCTTTATTTTACCGGCGGCGTTTTTACCAATCTGTCACACGATCATCTGGATTACCACCCAACATTTGCCGATTACCGCGACGTAAAGAAATCGTTCTTTGATCATTTGCCGTCAACAGCGTTTGCGCTTACCAACATCGATGACCGCAACGGGCTTGTCATGATCCAGAACACCCGCGCCCGCAAACTCACCTATGCGCTCAAGTCATATGCTGATTACAAGGCGCAAATTCTGGAAAGTCAACTTAGCGGATTGTTGCTCAAGGTGAATGAAGCCGAGGTTTGGGTAAGACTCATCGGAACGTTTAACGCCTACAACCTGTTGGCGATTTACGCGGTTGCGGTTGAATTAGGACTGGAAAAGCTGGAAGTTTTGCGGCTTTTATCAGAGTTGGAAAGCGTTTCAGGCCGATTCCAGTTTGTGGTTTCCGACGGCGGCGTAACTGCCATCGTGGATTATGCCCACACGCCTGACGCACTGGAAAACGTGCTTAAAACCATCACCGATATCCGCACGCGCAATGAAAAGCTGATAACGGTAGTGGGTTGCGGCGGCGATCGCGACAAGACCAAACGTCCGGTGATGGCCGGCATCGCATCAAACATGAGCGATCAGGTTATCCTGACGTCTGACAATCCGCGCAGCGAAGATCCGGAAGACATCATTGCCGATATGGAAAAAGGTGTGGAGGTTCATAACCAACGCAAAACCGTAGCCGTGACCGACCGTCGTCAGGCAATAAAGCTTGCCTGCCAAATGGCACAATCCGGCGACATCATCCTTATTGCCGGAAAAGGGCATGAGACATATCAGGAAATAAAAGGAGTGCGTCACCATTTTGACGACATGGAAACCGTAAAGGAATTGTTGGCCCAACTTAACAAATAAGTCATGCTGTACTACTTATTCGAACATCTGCACAATACGCTGAACATTCCGGGGACAGGCGTGTTCCAGTACATTACGTTCCGGTCGGCTATGGCGGTTTTGTTGTCGCTGACGATTTCAACGATTTACGGTAAGCGCATCATCAACTTTTTGCGCAATCAGCAAGTGGGCGAAACCGTTCGCGAACTGGGGCTCGAAGGTCAGACTGCCAAGGCAGGAACGCCAACCATGGGCGGACTCATCATCATTATGGCCACGCTCATCCCGGTGCTTTTGCTGGCCAGGCTCGACAACATTTACATTATGTTGCTGGTGGTGACCACGCTGTGGATGGGTGTTATCGGCTTTATTGACGATTACATCAAAATCTTTAAAAAAGACAAGCAAGGCCTTAAGGGAATCTTTAAAGTCATCGGGCAGGTGGGCATCGGGTTGATTGTAGGCTGGGTGCTGTATTTTCATCCGGGCGTTACCGTCAGGACCGAGACGGTGGCCAACAGTTATAGCTTCAATCCTACACAAAACGTTATCCGCGAACTTCCAAAAGAAGAAAAATCAACCGCAACCACCATCCCGTTTTTCAAGAACAATGAATTTGACTACGCCGAACTCTTGCGCTGGATGGGCGACGGCTATCAGGATTACGCCTGGCTGATCTTTATCCCGATTGTCATTTTTATCATCACGGCCGTATCCAACGGGGCAAACCTCACCGACGGGATTGACGGGCTGGCAGCCGGGACATCGGCCATATCCGTGGTGGCGCTGGGCATATTCACGTTTGTGTCGGGCAACGTCATCTTTTCCAGCTATCTCAACATTATGTATATCCCCAACTCGGGCGAGATGACGGTGTTTATTGCCGCGTTTGCTGGTGCGCTCATTGGGTTTTTATGGTACAATTCATATCCGGCCGCCGTGTTTATGGGCGATACCGGAAGCCTTACCATAGGCGGTGTGATTGCCGTATTGGCGATTGCCGTCCGCAAGGAACTGCTTATTCCGCTTTTGTGCGGAATTTTCCTGGTCGAGAATCTGTCGGTGGTGATGCAGGTAAGTTATTTCAAGTATACCAAAAAGCGATACGGCGAGGGACGACGCATTTTCCTGATGTCGCCGCTGCACCATCACTACCAAAAAAAGGGATATCATGAAAGTAAGATTGTCGTGCGGTTTTGGATCGTAGGGATTTTGCTGGCGATTTTATCCATCGTAACCCTTAAGCTCAGGTAATGAAGCGGCTGGTTGTTTTGGGAGGAGGCGAGAGCGGAGCAGGCACGGCCATCCTCGGATTGAAAAAAGGATATGAGGTTTTTGTTTCGGATTACGGAACGATACCCCAAAAATATCAGGATGTTCTTACACAATATGGAATTGATTGGGAGCACAATACGCACACCGAAGAAAAAATCCTCAACGCCGATGTGGTGATGAAAAGCCCCGGCATTCCCGACAAGGCACCGATTGTAAAAAAATTGCATGAAAAGGGAGTGCGGGTGATATCGGAAATTGAGTTTGCCGCAGCCTACACCAACGCCACCATAGTTGGGATTACGGGAAGCAACGGCAAGACCACGACGACCATGCTGACGCATCACCTGTTGCAGTCGGCCGGGCTTAAGGTTGGGCTGGGCGGAAACATAGGGAAGAGTTTTGCCTGGCAGGTGGCCGAGAAGGATTTTGATGTGTACGTGCTGGAGATCAGCAGTTTTCAGCTGGACGGAATTGACACTTTCGCGCCGCACATTGCCGTGATCACCAACATTAGCCCCGATCATCTGGACCGATACGATTACAAATATGAAAATTACATCGCGTCAAAATTCCGGATCACGATGAATCAGACCCAAAAGGATTTCCTGATTGTCGACGCCGATGACCTTGCGATTGCCGAATGGCTCAATAAAAACAAAACTAACGCACAAATAATACCTTTTTCACTTACCCAAAGCTTTGAAAGAGGCGCATACCTAAAACAAAACACAATGGAGATCAACATCAACGAAGAGGAATTCATCATGGAAACCGGACAAGTATCGCTGGAAGGGAAACACAATCTTAAGAATGCGATGGCGGCCGCGTCGGTAGCCCGGCTTATGGGTATCCGCAAGTCAACCATCCGCGAAAGCCTTTCAAATTTTCAGGGTGTCGAACACCGGCTGGAAAAGGTGCTGAAAATCCAGAACGTGCAGTATATCAATGATTCTAAAGCAACCAATGTCAATGCCACCTTTTTTGCCCTCGAGAGCATGACCGCCCCAACAGTTTGGATTGTGGGCGGTGTCGACAAAGGAAACGACTACCACGAGTTGATGCCGCTGGTGCGTGAAAAAGTCAAGGCGATCATCTGTCTGGGTGTCGACAATGCAAAAATCATCGACGCCTTTGGAAACGTGGTCGACATGATGGTAGAAGTTGGCAGCATGCCCGACGCCGTCCGCACCGCGCAACGACTGGCTGAAAAAGGCGACATCGTGTTGCTGAGCCCTGCCTGTGCGAGTTTTGACTTGTTTGAAAATTACGAAGACCGCGGTAATCAATTCAAGCAGGCGGTGCACAATTTATAGCTGTCAGCTATCGGCGATTAGCCATTAGCTGATCGCGGTAAGGGATAGTAGTCCACACTCAATTAAGTTTAAAGTTGCAGAAGCAAAAGTTAAAACTACCGATTTAAGAAAAACAACTGACAGCTAATTGCTGACAGCTAAAGGCTAAAAAAATGAAAGAACTCCTGAGCAATCTTAAAGGCGACAAAGTCATCTGGTCATTCGTGGCCCTGCTGGCGTTGTTCTCTTTTATGCCGGTGTTCAGCGCCAGTAGCAACCTTGCGTACATGGGCAAGGGGACGGGCAACACCATTGCTTACCTGGTGCGTCATTTTGCGCATTTGCTCATTGGGTTCTGCATGATTTACTGGGTCCACAAAGTTCCGTATCACTATTTTAGGGCGCTGTCAAAAGTGCTGTTGCCCATTGTGTGGATATTGTTGGCTTACACCCTTTTTAAAGGTACGGTAATAGATGGCGCCAACGCCAGCCGCTGGATCGAGGTGCCGCTTATGGGGATGACGCTGTCGTTCCAGACATCGGCGCTGGCCTCGATCGTGTTGATGCTCTTTGTGGCGCGTTACCTGTCAAAAAAGCGCGATGTCCCGGCAACGTTCAAGCAGTCGGTTGTAGAACTTTGGCTTCCGGTTTTTATTACGGTGGCGCTGGTGTTGCCGGCCAACTTTTCTACAGCGGCGCTTTTGTTTGTCATGGTGGCGATGCTGACGTTTGTAGGGCAGTATCCCCTTAAACATCTGGCGGCCGTTTTTGGGCTGGCCATTGGCGGACTTTTGATTTTTATCCTGGCGGTCAAGGCATTTCCCGATGCATTTCCCAACCGCGTTGATACCTGGATTTCACGCGTTGACAACTACATGTCCGACAAACCCGGTGAGGACGATTATCAGATTGAAAAGGCCAAAATCGCCATTGCATCAGGCGGAATTTACGGCCTTGGCCCGGGTAAAAGCGTACAAAAGAATTTCCTTCCGCAATCGTCATCTGATTTTATCTACGCGATTATCGCTGAAGAATACGGGCTTGCCGGCGCATTGGGCGTCCTGACGCTATACTTGTTGTTGCTCTTCCGGTTTATCGTCGCGGCGCACAAGGCCAACTCTATGTTTGGGAAGCTGGTCGTGGTAGGCCTTGGCTTCCCAATCATTTTTCAGGCGCTGGTCAACATGGGCGTGGCCGTCGAGATTCTTCCCGTCACCGGGCAGACGTTGCCATTGATCAGCAGCGGCGGAAGTTCGATCTGGATGACGTGCATCGCCATTGGGATCATCATCGGCGTGACCAAAAAAGAAAAGGAAATTGCCGAGGAACTGGAAGAAAAAGAACGTCGAAACCAGGCGCTGCAACGCATGATCGACGCGCAGATTGCCCGAGAGGAAGCCGCCGAAGCCGCATTGCTCGCAGCCGAATCGGCCGAAGCATTCTCGATAGAAGATAAGTCAAACCCAATGGACGCGGTTTTAAAAAAGCGATAAACCAAAAAGCAAAAAGTGATAGCATCATAGCAAAATGAAAGCAAAGCGATTCATATTAAGCGGTGGCGGTACCGGCGGGCATATTTACCCGGCGATAGCCATTGCCAATGAACTTAAGCGCCGTTTTCCGGATGCCGAATTTTTGTTTGTGGGCGCAAGCGACAAAATGGAAATGCAAAAAGTTCCGCAGGCCGGATACAAGATTGAAGGCTTGTGGATTGCGGGCATCCAAAGAAAAATAACCTGGCAAAACGCCATGTTTCCCGTAAAACTGCTTTCCAGTCTTTTGCGCGCCCGCACCATCATCAGGCGTTTTAAACCTGATGTGGCCATTGGGACCGGCGGGTTTGCAAGCGGACCGCTTTTGCAGGTTGCCGCACTGGCGGGAATCCCAACCTTGGTGCAGGAGCAAAATTCATATCCGGGCATTACCAACAAGATGCTGGCCGGAAAGGCAGGCAAAATCTGCGTAGCGTATGAAGGTCTTGAGCGGTTTTTCCCTAAAGGCAAAATCGTCTTGACGGGCAATCCGGTGCGACAGGATTTAATCGCGTCGGGCGTAAGCAAAGACGAAGCCGTTAAGGCATTTGACCTTGATTCGGCGCGCAAGACGTTGCTGGTTTTGGGCGGAAGTCTCGGAGCTCGGCGCATCAACCAATTGGTAGCCGACAATCTCGAATTTTTTGCCAATGCCGGAGTTCAGGTTTTGTGGCAGTGCGGCAAACTGTATTATGATCAGTACGCGCATCACGCAAGCTTGCCCAATGTGCGGGTGTTGGCGTTTATCGACAGGATGGATTATGCCTATGGCGCCGCCGATTTTGTCATTTCGCGCGCCGGAGCCTCGTCGGTGTCAGAGTTGTGCCTGGTGGGAAAGCCGGTGATTTTTATTCCGTCGCCAAACGTGGCCGAGGATCATCAAACCAAGAACGCCAAGGCCATTGCCGATAAAGGCGGTGCGGTTTTGCTGCGCGAATCTGAGTTGGACAATAATTTTAAGCCGACATTTTCCAAGTTGGCCGGAGATGAAAATTGGCAAGCCGATCTGTCTCAAAAAATCAAGACGCTCGCCAGGCCCGACGCCACAAAGCGCATCGTTGATGAAATTGAAAAATTGTTAAAGAAATAATGAGGCCTGGCCTAAATCAAATGAATCTGAGTCAAATCCATAACGTCTTTTTTATCGGTATCGGTGGTATCGGGATGAGTGCTTTGGCGCGTTATTTCCGCAACATCGGCAAGACCGTGGCCGGTTATGACAAAACCCCTACCGCGCTCACCAACGAGATGGTTGCTCAGGGATTTCCGATTCATTTTAAAGACGACATCAATCTTATTCCCGACACCTTCAAACCTGAAAACAGCCTGGTAGTCATCACACCGGCCGTCCCAAAAGACCAAAGCCAGTGGAAGCATTTTACCGAGGGAGGTTTCCAGGTGATGAAGCGCGCCCAGGTTTTGGGACTCATCACCAAAGACACGTATTGTTTTGCGGTAGCGGGCACGCACGGCAAGACTACGACATCAGGGATTCTGGGGCATATTTTGTACGAGTCGGGTGTTGATGTGACTGCGTTTGTTGGCGGGATCGTCGAGAATTACAACTCCAACCTGATAGGTAGCGGCAAGTCGGTTACGGTAGTCGAGGCCGATGAGTTTGACCGTTCGTTTTTACACCTTCATCCGGACATGGCTTGTGTCACGTCGATGGATGCCGATCACCTTGATATTTACGGTACTGTCGATTCTATTCAGGATTCGTTCAGGGAATTTGCCGCCAAAATATCCGATGCTAAAAACCTGTTTGTACCGCTGGGCATGCCGCTTGACGGAACCTCGGTTGGCATTGGGGGCAACGCCTTGTACACGGCGCAAAACATCCGCATTGAAAAAGGCGCCTATCTGTTTGATGCCCACACGCCCAGACAGATTATCCGCGATATCCGCTTTTGCTTGCCGGGCCATCACAACCTGATGAATGCGCTGATGGCGTTGGCCATGGCCGAAAATTACGGCGTGGATGCCGCCAAGATTGCAACGGCGCTTGGAACGTTTGCCGGAATCCGCAGGAGATTTTCATATCAGATCCGCAGGCATGACAAAGTGTATGTTGATGATTACGCGCATCACCCAACTGAAATAGATGCCGTGCACCAGGCGTTGCGGGAGTTGTATCCCGGGCAAAAAATCCTGATTGCCTTTCAGCCGCACCTGTTTAGCCGCACTCGCGACTTTGCCAGCGGATTCGCCAAAAGTTTATCGGCATTTGACGAGGTTTTGCTGCTGGATATTTATCCGGCCCGTGAACTTCCGATGGAGGGAATTACGTCAGCCTGGCTACTTGAAAAAATTAAAAATCCAAATAAAAAGCTGGTTTCAAAAGACCAGTTGATCAATGATTTACGCGTCTCCGATGCTACGGTAATCGCTACGGTAGGCGCAGGCGATATTGGTGAAATGGTCGTTCAAATCAAACAAGCGTTGTCATGAGGTATTTTACTTGGAATAACATAAGGTTAGTGCTCATGGTCGGGCTGATTTTAGCCTTGTATGCCTTTTCCGGAAAGCGGAATTCAGAGCGCAAACTCACCGGATGCGAAGTGCGTTTTACCGGTCCCGAAAACTTGTTTTTAACGGAGCAAGCGGTTAATAAATTGTTAATAGAAAAAAACGGGCGCGCTCAGAGCATACAAAGGGATTGGGTAGATTTGAACAGGCTGGAAAAGGCTGTCGAGAAACATCGGATGGTTGAAAAGTCGGAGGTTTTCGTAGGCATTGACGGTGTGCTCAAAGCTGTTGTAAAACAGAAAACCCCAATCGCAAGAGTGTTCGTCCGGGACAGTTCCTTTTACGTTGATTCTAAAGGAAATGCGATGCCGTTATCGTCACAGTACACCGCCCGTGTACCGATTGTAACCGGCAGCCTGGATCAGGAAAAGATTACAAAAGTTGCAGGCGTCCTCAAGATGATCTACGACGATCCTTTCCTCAAGAAAAACATCATAGGCGTGCGGGTAATGCCGTCGGGCGCGATGGTGATGGAGAACAGGAATTTTGATTTTGACATAGATTACGGAAAGCCCGTAAACACCAAGAGAAAGTTTGAGAATTACAAAGCATTCTTTCAAAAGGCGGCCGGCGATTCGACAATCAAAAAGTATAAAAAGATCAGCCTGAGGTTTAACAATCAGGTGGTTTGCACCAAATAAGAAAATGATGGAACGAGAAAACATTGCAGTAGGACTTGACATCGGAACCACGAAAATCGTGGCCATGATCGGCAGGAGGAATGAGTACGGCAAGCTGGAAATCATCGGGATGGGTAAGTCCAAGAGCCTTGGGGTTGCGCGTGGCGTTGTCAACAACATCACCCAAACCATCCAGTCCATCGAACAGGCGGTGGCCGAGGCTGAAAACAATTCGGGCTACAAGATCAAAGACGTGGTGGTGGGAATTGCCGGACAACACATCCGCAGCATCCAGCACGCTGACTACATCACGCGTGCCAACGGCGAGGAGGTCATTGGTGCCGCCGATATCCAGATCCTGATTGATCAGGTGGGTAAACTGGCGATGTTGCCGGGCGAGGAAATCATTCACGTACTGCCGCAAGAATTCAAGATTGACGGCCAAAACGTCACCAACGAACCAATCGGCATGTACGGCCGTCGCTTGGAGGCCAGCTTTCACGTGGTGGTAGGCCAGGCGGCCGCCATCCGCAATGTGGGCCGTTGCATCCAGAGTTCGGGCATTGAGTTGTCGGGACTGACGCTGGAGCCGCTGGCTTCGTCTGATGCGGTCCTGTCATTTGAGGAAAAAGAAGCGGGTGTGGCGCTTATCGACATTGGTGGCGGCACGACCGATCTGGCCATTTTCAAGGACGGCATCATTCGTCACACGGCGGTTATTCCGTTTGGCGGAAACGTCATTACCGAAGATATCAAAGAAGGCTGCTCCATCATTGAAAAGCAAGCCGAGCTTTTGAAAGTGAAATTCGGATCGGCCTGGCCGGGTGAGAACAAAGACAACGAAATTGTCTCGATTCCCGGATTGCGCGGTCGTGAGCCAAAGGAGATTACGCTCAAGAACCTGTCAAAAATTATTCACGCCCGTGTGGTGGAAATCATCGAGCAGGTCTTTGCCGAAATCAAAGCCTACGGACACGAGGATCCCAAGAAGAAGCTTATTGCCGGCATCGTCCTTACCGGAGGTGGCGCCGAGTTGAAGCACATCAAGCAATTGGTGGAATACATTACCGGAATGGACACGCGCATCGGTTATCCAAATGAGCATCTGGCCGGAAATTCAAATGAGGAACTGTCGAGTCCGCTTTATGCGACTGCCGTTGGTTTGGTGATGAACAGCCTGCAGAACAAGACGCAGAGCGCCATCAAGCTTGAGCCGGAAATCAAAGCTGCGCCGGCACCAATCCAGCACATCGTCAACCAGCCGCTGGAGGTTAAAACGCCCGAGGCTGCAGCGCCGCAGCCGGAGCATAAACCGGAGCCCAAGACAACCGAGCAACAAATCAAACGGTCATTTTTTGACAGATACGTTGACAAGATCAAAGAATTTTTAGACAACGCCGAATAAATAAACCACCCAAATCCCTACGCGAAGAAGTTAAAAAGCACAAAAAAATCCCATAGTTATGATAAGCAACTCAGAATTTGGAAGCATTTCGTTTGACCTGCCTAAAAATCAGTCGAACGTGATAAAAGTTATCGGTGTAGGAGGTGGCGGAAGCAACGCCATCAACCACATGTTCCGCCAGGGAATCAAGGGTGTTGATTTTATTGTCTGCAACACTGATTCACAAGCCTTGCAGAACAGCCCGGTGCCAAACAAAATACAGTTGGGTGTAAACCTGACGGAAGGACTCGGAGCCGGGGCCAACCCCGAGGTAGGGCAAAAAGCCGCTATTGAAAGCGTAAGCGACATTGAGAAGATGCTGGACAGCAATACCAAGATGGTGTTCATTACTGCCGGTATGGGCGGCGGAACAGGAACCGGTGCTGCGCCAGTAATCGCTCAATTGGCCCGCGAACGCGACATTCTGACTGTGGGGATCGTGACCATTCCTTTTGCTTTTGAGGGAAAAGTGCGTCAGGACCAGGCCATGCAAGGTGTTGAGAAACTCCGCAAACAAGTTGACTCGCTTATCGTCATCAACAACAACAAACTACGCGAAGTTTACGGAAACCTTGGATTCAAGGCCGGATTCTCAAAAGCCGACGAAGTTTTGGCTACGGCATCCCGCGGAATCGCCGAGGTCATCACGCATCACTACACGCAAAACATTGACCTTAAAGACGCCAAGACGGTCCTTTCGTCCAGCGGCACCGCCATTATGGGATCGGCGATTGCCATGGGTGAAAACCGGGCAAAAGAGGCTATCGTAGCCGCGCTCGACTCGCCGCTGCTTAACGACAACAAGATTACCGGTGCCAAAAACGTATTGTTGCTTATCGTTTCCGGAACCAATGAGATTACCATCGACGAGATTGGTGAAATCAATGATCACATCCAGGCCGAGGCCGGTTACAACGCCAACATCATCATGGGTGTGGGCGAGGACGAGACTTTGGGCGATGCGATTGCGGTAACCATCATTGCAACGGGATTCAACATTGAGCAGCAAAGCGAAATCGTGAATTCGGAGCCAAAGAAAATCATCCACTCGCTCGACAATGAACAAAAAGTGGTTCACGACCTGACGCCAAAGACAGTTGCACCTGCCATTACACCCGATGCGCCAACCCAGGACGACAAGATCGTGTTTGAACTGACTGAAGAAATTGAAGTAAAGGCTGAAGCTCCTGAAGTTTCATTTGACTTTACCGTGACGCCTGCCGCCGAGCCGCTGGATCTGGTGCCAACATCGGAGTTTATCAAAAACCTGGATGTTTTGTTTGAGATCGTATCGGCCGAACGCAACATCACCGACGATTTTTTTACTCCGGCGACAACGCATGATCTGTTTGTGACCGAGCCGCAGTTTGTCGCCAAAGAAGAACCACAAACGACGTTTTCATTTGACTTGCCGGTTGAAAAAACCTCCGCTCCCGATGAAAACCGGATTTTTTACGACCTCGAAGTAAATGAAATCAAGGTAAACCAGCCTGTACAGGTGGTACCGATGACCGAGGTGAACGAATCCGGAGTTGTGAAGTACTCGCTGGAAGAATACATGGAACTCGAGAACGATTTGCTCAACTCGAAGCCGGTGGCCAAACCTGAAAGCGATCCGCTTCCGGAAGAACTGAACATCACGCTCAAGCAAGAGGCCGCTGCACCTGTTCAGAGCAACTTTTCGCCTGCTTTTGAGGATGTTTCCCACTTTGACATGAGCATTGAGGACATCTTGAAAATGCGTGCCGATGAGCGTCGCCGCAAGTTGAAGGACTTTAATTATAAGTTCCACAACAGCTCTTCTAAAATTGATGAACTGGAAAAAGTACCAGCCTATAAACGCGCAGGCACCGACCTCACCACGCCCGACCACCGACAAGCCAATTCACGCATGTCGTTGGGTACCGACAGCAACAACGACACGCAACTGCGCAACAACAATTCGTTCTTGCACGACAACGTAGACTAATCTGCCAAATTCTATAACCCCAACCCGAGAGTCCATGATTTTCGGGTTTTTTTATTTATATTTGCGCCCTGTTAAAAGGCGTTTCTATGAGTTTACAAGATCGCATCATGGACGAGATCAAAACCGCCATGAAAGCCAAGGATACTGTTGCACTTGAGTCGCTCCGGGCCGTGAAATCGGCGCTGTTACTGGCTCAGACGGAAACAGGCGCCAAAACTGAAATGTCTGGAGAGGATGAAATTAAAATTCTTCAGAAACTGGTTAAGCAACGTAAAGACAGCGCTGCCATTTACGTGGCTCAGGGCCGTAATGACCTTGCGCAACCCGAGCTTGACCAGGCTGCTGTTATCGAGAAGTTTTTGCCCGCCCAATTATCAGAGGCCGAGATTGAAGCAATCATGGCCGAAATCATCGCTCGGACCGGTGCCAATGGCATGGGGGATATGGGTAAGGTGATGGGCGTTGCATCGGCAAAACTGGCCGGACAGGCCGATGGCAAGACCATCTCCGGTGTCGTAAGGCGACTGCTCGCATAAGCATACCGGCCCCATAGTTCAATGGATAGAATATCAGATTCCGGTTCTGACGATTTGGGTTCGAGTCCCGATGGGGTCACAATAAAAGCTAAAGCCGCTGCAAATCTCCAAGTTTACTTGAGGATTTGCAGCGGCTTTTGCTTTTTCAAACCGGAGCCCGAGGGAACTTTTTCGCCCCAGCGAAAAAGATTCCCGATGGGCGAGGATTTGTCACTTTTCTGAAATCATTCTCCAAGTTTACTTGAGGATTTGCAGCGGCTTTAGCTTTTTCAAACCGGAGCCCGAGGGAACTTTTTCGCCCCAGCGAAAAAGATTCCCGATGGGCGAGGAGACCGAGCGTTAAAAAACAGTCCAGTGGACTGTTTTAGCGAGGGACATGAGTCCGAGAACGTTGTATTGAATCAAGCTATCCAACGGCACCTTGCGGACTGTTTTAGCGAGGGACATGAGTCCGAGAACGTTGTATTGAATCCAGCCATTCAACGGCACCTTGTGGACTGTTTTAGCGAGGGAGATGAGTCCGAGAACGTTGTCTTGAATCCAGCCATTCAACGGCGGCTTGTGGACTGTTTTAGCGAGGGAGATGAGTCCGAGAACGTTGTCTTGAATCCAGCCATTCAACGGCGGCTTGTGGA
>CAKUAD010000008.1 GCA_934636265.1 uncultured Flavobacterium sp. | reverse complement strand
CCGCCACTGGAACTGGCCTACCAGGGCAAAGACAAAGATCCAGAAGGAATAGGAAAATATTTGCCGTACCAGTGGGATCTCGAATTTGTGAAGCACAAAACGGACGTCGAGTTTCTTAAAAATATAGTAGCCGTTAAGGGCAATCACCGCAAGGTTGACGGCCGTGTCCAGTAACACAATGGACACCGAATCGCCGCCCAGTGATAAAAGCGCCACCACCAGCAACGAGCGGGTGACATACTTGATAATGTTGACGCTTCTAGGAAACACAAAGTGCTCGTATCCTGAGCAAATGGCAGAAAATGCGCCACCGGGCAGGGTAATTGCCAGGTTAAAGATAAGCACGGCAAACATGATGCGGGACTTGTCGAGCTCGGCAGGCGTGAGTTTGGGAAACAGCGACTCAAGGTTAAAATACAACCCGACTCCCGCTGCTATTATAAGCGCAGAGATGATACCATAGAGCAACATGGTTGTCGCCAGGAAATTTTCCTGTCCCTTTTGATCATTGGTTGCCCGATATCGCGCCACATAGCGGACAACGGTGTTGGTCAGGCCAAAATCCAGTACGCTGATATAGCCCACTACGGCACCGATAAGCGAATATAAACCGTACTCGGCATCACCGAGTTTTGCAATCATAAAAGGGGTAAGCACCAATCCGATTCCATTGGTCAGAATGATGGTCGCATATGACAAAAGCGCCCCTTTTTTGAGTTGGCTCATGGATTGGCTAATTCAAATATTTTTTGCTGACACTCCGACTGAAGCAAGATCGCGTCATAATGTTCCCTGCGCTGTTGCGGATTTTTGATGATTCGGCCAAACTCGGCAATGGCAGCGGCAAAATGGTTACAGGCAGGTTGCGGCATCCGGTTTACGACCCCTTGCTGTTCAAGCCGGATAACAGGTTCAAAATCAGCTCCGGGCGTAAAGGCGCGTTCGGCCGTGATTTTACCGGTGCTTCCCCAAATCTCGTAGTAGCATTGGTAAAAGTGATCGAATCCAAATACAATTTGAGCGCCTACGCCGGGTTTTCCGCTTAAAAATGCACTGCCATACAGGTTGGTCCCCGTTTTAGGATCGTTGTACAGCGTGGAGGCCGTCACCTGATAATCAGGACCCAACAGCATATGAACCGCCCTGAGCGGGTAACCTGCGGCATCGTACAGCGCGCCTCCTCCTACCTGATTGTCATAGCGAAAATTCCCATCAGCAAGCGGCGGGAAACCAAAGGCGGCGTAAACGTTGCGAATCTCGCCAATGGCTCCGTCCCGGATAAGCTCTTTAACGGCCTGATGTTGGGTGTGGTACAAAAACATATAGCCTTCCATCAACGCCAGATGGCGCGATTCGGCCAATTTGACCATGGCTTGCGCCGATGTAAAGGAAGCTGCGATCGACTTTTCGGCATAAACGTGTTTGCCGGCCAACAGCGCCTTGGTAATCCACTCGTCGTGAAGTCCGGTGGGCAGCGGAATGTACACCGCATCGATAGCTTCGTTCAAAAGATTGTCGTATCCGGTAACAGCCTTGCACCCAAATTCGTTGGCCAGTTCCTCAGCCTTTTGGGCTTCGCGGCTGGCAACGGCCACAAGTTCTAATCCTTCGTTGGCCCGTATGGCGGGAATAACTGATCGGCGGGCGATAGCCGCACAACCCATGACTCCAATTCTCAATTTCATGACGGATAGATTTCTTCAAGGACGCGGCGCATCGCATCGATACAATAATCCAATGAAGGCTGCGTACCCAATTCAGTATAAAACGGCAAGCGCACTACGCGGCTGGCAATGTCCTGGGTTATCGGGAGGCTTTCAGGCGTGTAGCCGTATTCCAAACCTTTGGGCGCCGAATGCAGCGCCACGTAACCAATGTAGGCCGACACTTTAAACTCGCGCAGCTTGGCCATAAAGTCCTGTTGGTGTTGGGTGGTGTCAAACGTTACCCAAAACGCGTGATGGTTGATTTGTATGTAGTCCGGAACGTGAAAAAAGTTCACCAGACCTTTGTCGCGATACGGCGTAAAAAGTTTGGTGTAGGCGTTGGTGATGTTGCTGCGGAGTTCTTTCATGGTGTCCTCGGCTTCAAGCTGCGCCAGGAGCATGGCCGCTAAAATATCGCTCAGCAAATAGCTCGACCCTTTATCGACCCAACTGTATTTGTTTTTAACACCGTTGAGCACCAGGCGTCTGTCGGTTCCTTTTTCCTGTAAAAAGTGTGCGCGTTCTACCCACTGCGGAACGTTGACGATGAGTGCGCCGCCCTCGCCCGCATTCATGTTCTTGGTTTCGTGAAAGCTAAAGGTGGCAAGATGCGCCTGGGTTCCGCAGGCTTTTCCTTTGTAATAGGATCCGTACGACTGGGCGCAATCCTGCATCACAATCAGGTTGTGCCGCCCGGCAATTTCCATGATGGCATCAATCTCGCACGACACTCCGGCGTAATCAATGGGAACGATCATCTTGGTTTTGGGCGTGATAAGCTCCTCGATGCGCCTCGGATCAAGGTTGAGCGTATCGGGATCAACCTCGGCAAAAACCGGAACCGCGCCAAAAAGAATCACTGCATTCACCGTTGACGAAAACGTATACGAGGGCAAGATCACCTCATCTCCCGGCTCGATTCCCGCCAAAACAGCACCCATCTCGAGCGCTGCCGTCCCTGAGGGCACCAAAAAAACTTCATTGAAACCATGGCGCTGCCGCATTTGGTCGATGGCGCGTCGGCAAAAATCGTGGTTGCCGCAATGCTTGCCGGAATGGAGGGCTTCAAGCAAGTATTTCTCCTCGTTTCCGGCTAGGTAAACTTTATTGAACGGAATATTCATTTAACTGAAATTGATAGCCGACAGCAAGCTGCGCGACTGTATGTTAAGGTAGTTGTTGAATTTTAAAAAGATGTTAAGCTGACCCAGTGAGATCCACTTGTAGTTGGCAGGAACTTCAACGGGAAAATCGCTTCCCGCCTCAATGATAAGGCTTCGGTTCTGTTCGCGGTAAAAACGTCCGCCCTCCTCGCTTTGCAAAGTGTCGTAGCGGATTTGACCGGCCGAAATGTTGAGCACGTAATCCAAAAACGGAACGTCCTTGGAATCCTTGTAACTGCCGGTGATGCACTGTACGCTGGGCGCCATCTCCAGGATGTCAAAGTTGCCGGGCTCCAGCTTGGCCTGTACCAAAAAGTGATGCATGCCGTTTATTTTTTTGGTGATAAAAGCAATGATGCCGTGTTGCATCGGCTGTACGAGCGGCTGGGTCCAGCTGGTCACTTCTCGGTTGCTGATGGCCACCCGGGCGGCGATTACTTTAAAGAACCGTTGGTGTTCTTCTACGATTTCGCGGTCGGTGACGTGCCATCCGCGGGTTTCAAAAATTGATTTGGAGGTGATGTTAAGCTCGTAATGGCATTTGATGGCCGACAACCAGTTCAAAATCTCATCAAACGTAAAAAGCGAGGCCGATATATTGGTGGTCGACCGAAGCATCTCGAATTCAAAATCCTTTCCGGCGCCCTCGTATGACAGCGAATACATCAAATCGAGCGTTCGGCTGTCAAAAACGCCGTATGGAATTCCTGAAATGACCGTCCGGGTGTCCATGTTGATCAAGTTGTCATATTTAACCAGCTCCTTGATCTGCCCCAGGGTAAGCCAGAGGAAATCCTCGTGCATCTCGATAGGCTCGTCGACGCGGATGATCATGTTGCGGTTGCGCTTCCTAAGGAATCGGGCGCCTTGCTCGCTTTGCAATTGATCGATTAAAATCTGCGACGGCTTTACTTCCTGAAAATACTCCAGATACCGTGGCTTGCGTCCTTTGTGAACTTGCGAGTAATTGCTCTTTGTTGCCTGAAGCGTTGGCGAGAGTTGAACGTTGTTTACGTTTCCGGGCTCGACCTTGGCTTGCAGCAAAAAATACAAAATGCCGTCAAACTCCTGCGTAATGATACCCAGATAACCAACTTCAGGCTGGTTGATGATGGGCTGATCCCACTCGGGAACCTTGCCCCAGTTGGTCTTGACGTTGATGCCCTCGATGGTAAAAAACTTGCCGGTTGAATGTTGCAATACGCCTGCCTCACGGTTAAAAGACCAGTGGTCCATCTCGTCAAAGCGGATGGGTTCAACCGATACCTTGATGGCCTCGTTGCGCTGGGCAAGCCACTGCTTGACACCTTCAATGGTGTGAAAGCGGCCTTCTTTGGCCAAAGCCGATTTCAGGAAATCAAACGACACCGAGTCCTTGGAGTACGCCTGATTTTGATAGGACGGAAGACTTTTGCTCATTATCGTACAAATCGTTGCGGATTGCCAACGTACAAGCCGGGCATATCCAGGTTTTTGATGACCACGGTACCGCCGCCAAGCCTTACGTCGCTGGCAAGGGTAATCGAATCGATGACCGTCGAATTTATCCCGAGGGTACAGCGACTGCCGGTTTTGATGAATCCCGCCAAAGCCACCCGCGGCGATAAAAAGTTGTGCCGACCGATCACGGTATCGTGCGCCACCGTGCATCCGATGTTTAGCACCGTATTGGACGAAATTACGCATTGTGCGTCGATATGGCAACCCGGATAGATGACGCATCCGGGCTCGACCCTGGCCGATGGATCAACCCACGAGGTGGAATGGATCAGCGTGGCAAACGGAACGTCAAGTGTTTCAAAAAGGTGTTGCCTCACCGCCAGATGATGATAGCCGATGCCGATGATAGCCTGGGTAAATTGATTGTTTTGAAAGGCTTCGCGCACCTTGTCAATGCCGCCCAAAACAGGAAATCCCATAACCTCGGGTTCGTTTACCACGTCGTCAAAAAAAACGATGTTGGCGTAATGGCCGTCGGCGGTGGCGTAGTGCGCAATCTGACGTCCCAGATGACCGGCTCCTATGATGGCAAGGGTTTTCATTTTTTTGGCGTCAGGTTAACGTATTCGCGCGCTGAAAACAGCGGACGGTTTTTGCTTTCTTTATAAATCTTGCCAATGTAAAGCGATACGATCCCCAGGAAGAAAAGCTGGAGTCCGATGCCGATGGCAATTAACGAAACGATGGACGGCCAACCCGCCTGGAACTGAATGAAAAACCGGGTCACAAAAAGTCCCAAAAGGGCGATCAGGCCAAGCGCGACCAGGGTAAACCCCAGGCGGACGGCGAGTTTGAGCGGCAATTCGGAAAAGTCAAAAATGGCATCGAAGGCCAGTTGCATCTTTCGCTTAAAATTGAATTTTGAGACACCTGCAAAGCGTTCTCGCTGGTCAATCTCGATGACCGTCTGACGCATGCCTACTTTCATGAAAAGCCCTTCGACAAAGCGGTTGCTTTCATTATAGCGCAGTAGATTGTCGGCAAACTCGCGGGTAAACATCCGCATGACGGCAATGCCTTTGGGAATGTCCAGCCCTGTGTACTTGTTGAGTGTTCCCCAAAAAACGCGCGAATAGAACCGGTTGATGACGGTATCGTTTTTTTCGCGACGGATGCCCCAAACCAGATCAAACCCCTTTTCGATCTCATGTAAAAACCTAGGGATTTCATGAGGCGGATCCTGCAAATCCGGATCCATATAAAGGATGTAATCGCCCGATGCGTGCGTAAAAGCCGCGGTGGCGGAATAGGCTTTGCCGTGATTATATGAAAGCACCACCAATTTGACCCGCGGATCTTTGGCGGCCTCGGCCCGGATCAAATCGACGGTTTTGTCGCGGCTGCCGTCATCCACAAAGATATACTCGTAATCGACGTCGAGCGCTGCCAATACAGCACGCGTTTCCTTGAGAAACTGCAGGATCACATCTTCCTCGTAATAAACCGGTACGGCAAGCGACAGTAATTTTTTCATATTTCTTTAAGTTCGGCAAGCGACGAGATTCGGTTGGTTTGCAACCTAAAATACCGGTCGCGATCTATGAGCAACGCCCTTATTCCAAGTTTAAGGGCTGGTTCAAGGTCGAGTTTGATCGAATCGCCCACGTAGACAATGTCTTGCGGATCTATACCAATCTGATCAATCGCCCGCTGGTAAAACGCCACCGATGGTTTGTGGATGCCCAATTCTTCTGACACCAGAACATGCGCAAACTTAACATTAAAATTGGCTTCCAGCTTGTCCTTGAGCGTCGTATTGAAATTGGAGATGATGCCCATCGGCACATCCATTTGCGCCAAAACCGCAGTATCGGGAAACGGTTCCCACGGCAGATAGGAACAGTTTGAAAAAATATCCTCCAACAAATTGTCCGATGGTATGATTCCGAGTGACAACAACAACTCTCGGTTAAAATGCTGATAGAATTCACGAGAGGTCCTGTCGGGAAAAAAAATCGTCTCGGTAAATATCTTGTGGTGATATTTAAGCGTGTCCGGATCGACGCTATAGCCATGCGAGGCCAGCACCTCCAGCATTTTGGGCTGAAGCGTAGGCTTGTACAAAAGGGTTCCGGCTACATCGAGTAAAAGGTATTTCATCAGTAAATTATATGGCCACAGCGGCTGTGGGTGAGTTGGGTTTCATCGGTTGCTCCGGGATAGATGACGTCATACAATAGCCTGACGGCGATACCATCGATCACATTGGGCTTTTCCGGCTCTTCGTGGTAAAGATGTTCCTGTACGGTATACGCCACGTCGCGGAATCCCAGGTTGTGTCGGATGGAATTCGTGCCGGAAATCCTGCAATTAACCTCAAACGGGATAATTTCGTCATTGGCGGTCACAATGCTTTGCAGATTAAGACTTCCGCGCAAACCGCCAAGTGCAATCATTTGTTCAATGATGGTTTTAAGGCGGGCGTCCCAACGTCGGTTGACGGTTGACCGCGACGTGGCGCCATTGGCCAGTTCCCGGTCCATGGTAATCAGTCCGTGCAACTTTCCGGATTTGGTAACGTAAAACGCCGTCGTGATTTCAATTCCCTCGTGACGGGGCTGAATCATGTAATCATCAGAAAATGACGCCGGATTTTCAGGATTGATGTGAATCCCTCTCGAGCCGCGGCCTTCCCGGGGTTTGAGAATAATATCGGCACACGAGCCATCATATTCCGACGGAAGCCACGATTTGGAAAACGGGATTCCGTTTTTGGTGTGATAGAGATAGGTTTCGTATTTGTCCAGATAGCGCTTGGCTACCGATGCTTCACTGGCTGCGACAGGGGCCCCGAGCGTCAAAGCTGCGCCCGACAGATAAAACACTTCGTAATCGGTGGTGGGAATGACGAGGCTGATGTTTTCCTTGCCGACGATATCGCGCACGGCATCCAGATACGACGGATCATAGGAATACGGCACTTTGTAGGAGGCATCACAAAGGTGGCATCCCGCATTAAACTGGGCGATATCAATTCCTACAAGCCGGATGTTGCGTCCCATCGACCGGATGTTGCGCAAAACGCCCTGTCCGACGTTCCCGCCTATTCCGGTAACTAATATTGTTTTTTCTTCCATTCGATATACTCATCCAGTCCTTTGGTCAAGGGCATTTCCGGTTGCCAATTTACGGCTTTTCGGGTAAATGAACCGTCATATTCCGCCCAAGAAGCGTTATCGTTATTAACAAATTCGACGGTGGCGTTGGTCTTTTGGGCAATTAGGCGCGCCACCTGAGCGTTGGTATAGGATTGCGCATCGGTTCCCAGATACAAAGCCCGGTGAAACGCATCATTAGTGATGATCAAACCTATAAGCTTGGCCACATCCAGGGCGTGGATGTAATTTTGAAGCCTTGAACCGTCGCCCCAAACCTCTATTTTACCATTACATAATGCCTGGTTGACGTAGTTGGGGATCAGCGTACCGTCTTTCATTCCCGAGCCATAAAGCGACGAAAGCCTGACCACTGCATACTGCGGACGCTGCAAAACCAGCGATTCGGCCTCGAGTTTGGTTTGCGCATATCGGCTTTGCGGAAGCGTATCAGAAAGTTCGACAACGGTTTGCTTTTGCGCAGGATAAACTGATACGGTAGAAATGTAAATCACTTTGGCCTGGGGAAACCAGTCGAGGACCTGTTGGGTAAAGGTGATGTTTCCGGCCACAAGCGCGGCATCATCCTGCTGGACGGCGCCGGCCGAAACCGATGCATGACAAAGTACGAGTACGTCAAAATGTCCGTCGGGTTTTTGGTTTGATGCTACCAGGGGCAAATCCAGCGGCGGCCTTTTTGAATGATAGACACCCGTTACCTCGTGTTGCGATTGCAAGTGCCGGGCAACCCATCTGCCTAAAAAACCGCCCACGCCTGTAATCAGTATCTTCATTCTCTTTCCTTTTTAAAAAGTTCAAGGGTTTGGGCACTCCATGCGTATTGCGCCTTTTTATCGCGGACTTCGCATCGCCCGGCCAGTGTCCACGGATGTGCGTATTGGCGTTTTAAAAAATCGCGCTCCCAGCCGTTGGGGGTATCCATTTCTTTGATGAAGATTTCAAACCTGCCTGCCTTCAGGTTGTTTTCCCTGAGATACATTAACAGATAAGGCGTTAACCTTTTGGTTATTTTATCCTCCTCCAACTGTGGCGAGACGACATCAAAGGTGATATTTCTCCAGGTAATGCCACTAACCCATGCTCCCGGCGATCCGTCATTGTTGATAATGGGCAGGGTTTCCCGCTTACCGGGCGCGAGGTAATCTACCTTGATGATGTGGTTGTAACCCTTAAAATGATAATCCAAAAAAACGCTGTGGCGCCCAACTCCCGCCAGTTTTTTGTAGGCATCGGCCGGCGGCTTTGGCATCAGGTGAAAGATAATCAAGGTTTGCGATACCAGCAGGACCACAACGATGATCATCCACGATTTTCCGCTCGGGCTTTTTAGCATGGGAGGATGCGCAACCGCGAACGACGCCAACGGCTTGACCCATTTTAGCAGCGTGGGTTTTATCTTGTTTACCGTCGGCTGAAAAATCCTGCGCCAAACCACGGGCGGCATCAGCAACAGATACAAAAGAATGTACGTGGCCGCAAAATAAGGTATCGGGTAAGCGATGCCAATGCCCACGTGGAACCCGATTCCGATGATCATCAGGGGAATGCGCCATTTGCGGAACCACATCAAAAACACAAAGACCGTCTCGAATACCAGTACAAAATGACTCAGGAAAATAACCAGCCATTTTTGGTTGAGCAGGCCTGAAAGATCCGTCAGGGCGACATGCGGGAAACTCGATGGAAGCCACAAGCCCAAACCCTGCAGCCACATCGGGCTTGCCCATTTGTAAAATACCGAGTCGTAGTAAAAAAGTCCGACGCCCACAAAAACGGGCATCAGGTAGTGTATTTCACGAGCGGGCCTTGTTTTTACTTTTAACAGACTGTCGATTGACCAAACGCGCGAAACGGGGAACAGCAACACCAAGAGGCTGATGCCGATATAGGTATAAAAAACATGGTATTCAAACCGATGCGACGACGAGAACACAATGACGCCCAGCAAATAGTTGACAAAGGCTGCGAGTCGCGTTTGATAGCCCACGGCAAGCAAGATAAGCGCCGGAATCCACAGCATAGCGATCACCTCAATCTTGACTTCGCCGGGTGCCAGATAAGGATCTCGGTCAAAAATAAGGTGTTTAAACTTTAGCAACTGCAACACCTCCAACAAAAGCACTGTTGAATACAACACCCTGAACACCGCCAGACCACAGGGATCTGCCAGGTTTTCAAATTGCTTTTTAAAAGAGGTGATGCCCATGTTGTTTATTCGCTTGCAAAAACAGCTTGCATCTGCGGCGTCCAGTTAAACTCGTATTGCCCCGCCGAAACCTTGCAAGTTCCTGCCGGCTTCCAGGGTTTGGCCATCTGACGGCGCAAAAAGTCGTGCTGCCAGTGATCGGTGGTTTCGATTTCGCGGATATATAACCTGAATTCAGCCGAAGTTTCATCATGTTGGCCTTCCATCAAATAATGCTTAAGGTAAGGTGTAAACCCTTCCATCAATACGTCGGCCTTGAGTGTGGGCGTGACCACGTTAAAAGTTACATTTCGCCAGATTATACCTGAATTGTAACTGCCAACCATCCCGTTATTATCATAAAGTGGAATCGGGCTTTGATTCCCCTTTGCATCAACATAATCAATGCGAAAACTGTGATTATATTTGTGAAAGTGTTTATCCAAAAATACATCGTGCCGTCCAATGCCTAAAAATTTTGAAAACAATTCCACAAATGGACGTGAAATTTTGTCAACCACATCGGAATTAGCGTAGGAAATCCCGATCATCAGAATTTGCAACACCATTAAAAATATCAGCGCGTATTTCCAGAAAAGGCGTGTCAGATTAGCTTGTGACCAGCCTTTGACTAATATACTTTCATTCTCATCGATTGGCTTAACCAACGGCGGAAGATTGCAGTTTTCTAATGTACACCGCAAATTATCCCTGTCACCCGCGATTTTTTTGTAAATCCGTTTGCCGATCAATGATATTCCAGGCATACTCATCACAAGAGCCAATGGATAGAAAATTACCATCGACCTAAAAAGTGCGACATAGGCTGCATAGCCACGATACACTTTTTGCGAGGCCGATACGCCATGAATGTCAACCAGCAACGTGTGTTCATCAATTCCGCCAAACGCCGGTTGCTGGGGTGCAAATACCTGAACGGGGAGACAATCAACCCGGTGCAAAATGTCAATCTGACGGATAACAGCAATAGTCTTTGCACAGATAGGGCACTCTGCATCGTAATAGAATTTGTATACGGCCGGTTTGCGACCAAACAACTGTGTCGCTTTTGTCCAATAGTGCGGCGGAATTAAAAGTAAGTAAAGTACAATGTAGGTAAAGGCAAAAAGCGGTATTGGATAAACCAGAAATATTCCGATGTGAAAGCTGATCCCGGAAATAACGATAGGCAACCACAGACGTCGGAACCACATTGCAACAATAAACACGGCTTCAAAACCCAGAACAAAATATCCCAGCGCGATGATGACGGCTTTGTTGTTGAGTATCCAACTCATATCGTTCCAAACAGCCAAAGGAATACTGGACGGAAGCCAAACTCCCAAGCCGTTTAACCACATATTGCTACCCAACTTTAGAAAAACCGAGTCAAAATAAACAAGCCCCACGCCCACAAACACCGGGACATAATAGTTGATTGAAAGGACTTTTGAATCAGGTTTGTAAGAACTCCCCAATCCGGAATACTTGGCTGTCCTAATTACCGCATCGACTGAAAAAACCCGCGAAACCGGCATGAACATCATAAAAAAACTGACTCCTACGTAGGTATAAAATACATGGTATTCAAAAGCGCTTGTGGAACTAAAAACCAACACGCTGAATACGTAGGAAAGTATGGTGGCCACTCTGGTGAACAGTCCTATAAACAATAAGAATAAAGTGAGTATCCAGAAAGCAAAGACCAATTCATATTTCAACTCTGCAATCACCCCAAATGGAATACGATCATAAACCACATGGCGAAATTCCCAAAAGTGAATTGCCTCAAAAAACAACATCACCGAAAAAAGCATCCTAAAAACCGCCAATCCCAACGCATCAACTTTGTTGTGAAAAAGGCCGTAAAAGGTTTCGCGTATCTGCTTCATAATTTTACGGTAATAAAGATTCCTATTGCTATTAAAACAAGTCCGATCACTTTGCCCCAGGTAAAGGGTTCGCCCAAAAAGAAAACGCCCACCACAAAAACCAGCGCGGGCGCAAGGGCCATAAAGGGATATGCTTGGGTAATTTCAAATTTTGACATGGCCGCCATCCAAAAAAGTGACGCGACAAACGCCGATGCAAATCCTGAAAAAATAAACGGATCAAGCAGCAGCCTGATCAGGTACCAAACTTTTTGAACGCCGCCCTCGGGCAAAACAACCTGCAAGCCGTTCATCCTCCACTTTAGGACAATCTGCCCGTAAACGGTAAAGACGAGCGTTCCTAAAATATAGAGGTATGGATTCATTTGTATTGTTTTTCGTAGTATTCCTGATAAGCTCCCGAGGTCACCCGCTCCAGCCAACCCGGATTGGCCAGGTACCAACTGACGGTTTTTTCAAGGCCTTGTTCAAAGGTAACCGACGGCTCCCAACCCAGTTCGCGGTTAATTTTAGATGCGTCGATCGCATAGCGCAAATCGTGTCCCGGACGGTCTTTAACATAGGTAATCAACTGTTCCGACGTACCTTTTTCACGGTTGAGTTTTGCATCCATCACCCCGCACAGCAGCTTGACCAGGTCAATGTTCTGCCATTCGTTAAAGCCGCCAATGTTGTAGGTTTCGCGATTTTTACCCTGGTGAAAAACCAGGTCGATGGCACGCGCGTGATCCTCGACATAAAGCCAGTCGCGGGTGTATTTGCCGTCGCCGTAAACCGGAAGCGGCTTGTTGTTGATGATGTTGTTGATAAACAGCGGAATCAGCTTTTCAGGAAAGTGATTCGGGCCGTAATTGTTGGAGCAGTTCGTAATTACATAAGGCAGCCCGTAGGTTTCGCCGTAAGCGCGCACAAAGTGATCAGAACTTGCCTTTGATGCTGAATAGGGTGAGTTTGGATCGTAGGGTGTCGTTTCAGTAAAAAGTCCGTCGGCACCCAACGAACCGTAAACCTCGTCGGTTGACACGTGGTAAAAACGCTTGCCGGAGTGATTGTCCTTCCAAAAATCGCGGGCAGCATTGAGCAGCACCATCGTTCCAAAGACATTGGTCCTGACAAACGCCAGCGGATCAGTGATCGAACGGTCAACATGCGACTCGGCCGCCAGGTGGATTACGCCGTCAAAACGGTACTTTTCAAAAAGCCCGCGGATAAAATCCTCCTGCGTGATGTCGCCTTTTACAAACGTATAATTGGGTTGGTTTTCAATGTCGGAGATATTTTCCAGGTTGCCGGCATACGTCAGCAAATCCAGGTTGACGATTTTGTAATCCGGATAATTATTGACAAACCGCCGCACCACATGCGACCCTATAAATCCGGCCCCGCCGGTAATGAGTATTGTTTTCATAGCGTTCCGTCGGCGTTTTTCAACACGCCTTTTACATCGTAAAGCACCGATACAGGCTTGCGCAAGCCATCGATGTCCATATACATGAATTCCTTGTGCGCCACACCCAAAATGACGGCGTCAAATGTTTGAGCCGGCAGCTCGTTAACGGTGGTCAGTCCATATTCATGGGCTACTTCCTGCGGATTGGCCCACGGATCGTAAATTGTAACTTGCGTTTGGTATTCCCTGAGCGCGCGCACCACATCGACAATCCGCGTGTTGCGGACATCCGGGCAATTTTCCTTAAAGGTAAAGCCCAAAAGCAAAATATTTGATCCGTTTACTTTGATGTTCTTGCGGATCATTAGCTTGACCACCTGCGACGCCACATACTCGCCCATCGAATCGTTGAGTCGGCGTCCGGCCAAAATGATTTCCGGGTGATAGCCGGCTTCCTGGGCTTTTTGCGCCAAGTAATACGGATCTACGCCAATGCAGTGTCCGCCCACCAATCCCGGTTTAAATTTGAGAAAGTTCCACTTGGTGCCCGCAGCTTCCAGAACGGCATGGGTATCAATTTCCAGTATGTTAAAGATTTTAGCCAGCTCGTTGACAAAGGCGATGTTGATGTCGCGCTGCGAATTCTCGATCACCTTGGCAGCCTCGGCCACTTTGATGCTGGGCGCCAAATGCGTTCCGGCCGTGATCACGCGTTTGTACAAGGCGTCAACCTTTTGACCAACCCGGGGCGTTGAACCGGCAGTCACCTTTAGGATTTTCTCGACGGTGTGCTCCTTGTCGCCAGGGTTAATGCGCTCCGGCGAATAACCCGCAAAAAAGTCGACGTTAAAAGTCAGCCCGCTGATGCGTTCCAAAACGGGCACGCATTCGTCCTCGGTCACCCCCGGATAAACCGTTGATTCATAAATGACGATGTCGCCCTTTTTTAAAACTTTTCCTACCGTTTCACTGGCCTTGTACAAAGGCGTCAAATCAGGTCGGTTATTTTTGTCAACCGGAGTGGGAACCGTTACAATGTAGTAGTTGCAGTGGGCGATGTCTTGCAGATCGGCCGAACAAAACAGCCCTTTTTCGCGGTTTGGATCGTCGTTAAGCACGGCTTTGAGTGTTTGGTCGTCCACTTCCAGCGTGAGGTCGGTTCCGGCATTGAGCTGATTGATACGGCTGCGGTTGATGTCAAAACCAACCACGTGAAATTGGGTTGCAAACAATCGGGCAAGCGGCAAACCCACATATCCCAAACCTATTACGGCTATTTTTTCATTCATGATCCGATGGATTGATACACAAAACCAAGATTGGCCATCTTATTGGCGTCCAACAGGTTGCGGCCGTCAAAAACAAAGGCTGGTTTTTGCATATGGTCATATATTTTTTGCCAGTCCAGATCGCGGAACTCGTCCCATTCCGTCAGGATGGCGATGGCATGCGCACCATTGCAGGCTTGATAAGCATCGGCACAGCCATTAAGCGCGCCGGCATTGGCCTGTTGTGGTCTTGTCTGCAAATAATCCAGATCAGCCAACATGCGTTCCTGTGTCACTTTTGGATCGTAAACGGCAATGCTCGCCTGTTCGTTGATCAGGTCATCGGCCACGTAAATTGCTGCCGACTCGCGCGTATCATTGGTATCTTTTTTAAACGCCCAACCCAGGAAAGCGATTTTCTTATCGGCCACGGTGTTGTAGAGCGTCTGGACAATTTTACGCGCAAAACGCTTTTTCTGGTGGTCGTTCATGATGATGACCTGTTCCCAGTAATCAGCCACTTCATGCAAGCCGAATGACTTGGCAATGTACACCAGGTTCAGGATGTCCTTTTGAAAACAACTGCCTCCAAATCCAACCGATGCCTTGAGGAACTTGGCCCCTATCCGGCTGTCCATCCCAATGGCGCGCGCTACCTCGTTGACGTTGGCTCCGGTCTTTTCACAAAGTTCCGATATGGCATTGATCGAGGAAACGCGTTGGGCCAAAAAGGCGTTGGCGGTAAGTTTTGAAAGTTCGGATGACCAGACATTGGTGGTCAGGATCCGGTCAACCGGAACCCAGTTGGCGTAAATATCCACCAGCGTTTGTATGGCGCGCTCTCCGGCCGGAGTTGGGTCGCCGCCAATGAGTACGCGGTCAGGATTCAAAAGATCCTGTATGGCAGTTCCCTCGGCCAGAAACTCCGGATTTGACAAAATCTGGAACTGAACGCCATTGCCGGTGTGGTCCAGAATGCTTTTGATGGCTTCGGCCGTGCGCACGGGCAGCGTCGATTTTTCAACGACTATCTTATCATTTTTCGCCACGCGGGCAATCTGGCGGGCGCAAAGCTCGATGTATTTAAGGTCGGCGGCCATGCCCTTTCCGGAACCATAAGTCTTGGTAGGTGTGTTGACCGATATGAAGATGATGTCGGCTTTATCAATCGCGCCGTCAACATCGGTGGAAAAAAACAGGTTTTTGTTGCGGGTTTCGGCTACAATGTTTGAGAGTCCGGGCTCGTATATGGGAATTTTGGTAGGATCGGGATGGTTCCAACGGTCAATCCGCGACTGGTTAAGGTCGACCACGGTCACCTCGATGTCGGGACATTTTTGTGCGATCACTGCCATGGTGGGTCCGCCAACGTATCCGGCGCCTATGCAGCAAATCCTGGTTTTGTTCATGAAAGTTGTTTGTTGCAAATATAGTAACTACTTAAGATGCGACCAATACCAATCCACGGCATGGCGCAGTCCTTCCTCAAATGAAAACGCCGGCTGATAGCCCAAAAGCGTCTTTGCCCTGTCGATGCTGGCCAGTGAATGCGGTACATCGCCGGCGCGGTTTGGCCCGTGAATGACGGGAATTTGGGCTATCGACGGCTGGTGGGCCGAGAGGTATTTCTTGAGATGTCGCACCAAATCGTTAAGCGTGGTCCGCTCGCCAAAAGCCGTGTTGTAAACCGTGTTGACGGCTTCAGGATTTTGGGTGAGCATTGCCAGTTCATTCATCTGGATGACATTGTCGATATAGGTAAAATCGCGGGAATATTCGCCGTCGCCATTGATCACCGGGCTCTCGCCTTTCATCAGTTGCATGGTAAACTTTGGGATGACGGCGGCATACGCTCCGTTTGGATCCTGTCGGCGGCCAAACACGTTAAAATAGCGCAACCCGATACACTCCATGCCGTACGCGCGCGAAAATACATCGGCGTAAAGCTCATTGACATACTTGGTAATGGCGTAGGGCGACAGGGGTTTGCCGATGACATCCTCAACCTTTGGGAGCGATTTCGAGTCGCCGTAGGTTGATGAGCTGGCCGCATAAACAAAGCGTTTGACGCCGGCATCGCGGGCTGCGACAAGCATGTTCAAAAACCCCGAAACGTTGACTTCATTGCTGGTTTGAGGATCGTGCAAAGACCTGGGGACTGATCCGAGCGCCGCCTGATGCAGCACGTAGTCTATGCCCTGAACGGCATCGCGGCAAGTTTGCATCTCGCGGATATCGCCCTCGATCAGCGTGAAATTTTCATGCGATTGCGCCTCGGCAAGGTTGTGCTTGTGGCCTGTGGCAAAATTGTCCAGACAGGTTACCCGATACCCCTTTTGCAGGAAATGATCGCAAAGATTTGACCCGATAAAACCGGCGCCACCTGTTATGAGGATGCTTTTTGTCATGATTTACGCCTGAATTTTCGGTACAGTTTTTCAAAAATATTTCTCGGCGGATTGTCGTCGTGGTAGCCGTGACCGTAGGTTCCGTAGCCATAACCGTAGCTGTAGCCGTAGCCGTAACCGTAGCCCGATCCGTACTTGGCTTTGTTTTGATAACCGTTAAAGACAATGCTGACGTTGCTGAGTTCGCCGCGCTTGTATCGGTTGTTCATCAGCGTAATCATTTCTTTCTTGGTGTAGTTCTGACGCATGACATACAGCGTAAGATCGGCGTACTGCGAGAGTTCGATGGCGTCTGACACCAAGCCCACCGGCGATGTATCGACAATGATGTAGTCGTATCGCTTGCGGAGTTCGTCCATCATTTCGCGCGTGGCATCGCTGATGATCAACTCTGACGGGTTGGGCGGGATTGGTCCGGAAGCCACCACGTCGAGGTACGGCACATGCGTAGGCTGAATCACTTCATCGAGCGTTTTTTGGCCAATGAGGTAGTTGACCACGCCAATGTCGCGACGCACGTTAAAGTCGTCAAAAATCTTGGGTTTCCTGAGGTCAAAGCCCACGATGACTACCTTTTTCTCGCTCATCGCAAAAACCGTCGCGATGTTGATTGAACAGAAAGTCTTGCCCTCACCGCTGATCGACGAGGTAAGCATCAGGGTTTTGGCGCCCGGCCTGTCGTTCTTTTTGTAGAGGAACTGAAGCGACGAACGTATCGCCCGGAATGATTCGGCCAAAGCTGATTTTGGTCGTTCAAATACGGAAAGGTTTGACGAGGTGTGCTTGAGTCCGACAACGCCGATGATCGGGACTTTGGTCAGTTTGACGATGTCTTCGATGTTGAGGATGGCATTCTCGACAAAGAAAATTCCAAAGACGATAATCAACGGGATGAGCAATCCCAGGAAAAACGCCATAATGTAGTTGACGCTTGTGTTGGGACCAATCAAACCGGCCGATTCACCAATGTCTTTTGCGGGATCGATAAATTGAATATCTGAAATATTTGACGCTCTGAGAATTTGGGCTTGCTTGAGCTTTTCCTGCATCGCGATAAGCACGTTCTCGTTCAGGTCGTACTTGCGCTTGATTTTATAATATTCCTGCTGGTCGCGCGGCAGCAAACTGATTTTACTCTCGACCTCGGCAATGTTGCGGTTTACCAGGTTCATGTCATAATTAAGTCCGGTGGCCGCAGTATTGATGTTTTCCAGCAAAACCAGTTTAAGCGCCTGTATGTCCTTGTCAAAATGACGGAACATCAGGTCACTCTTATTGGTATAAGCTTTTTGGGAACGCTCAACCGATTTTTCGACAATCTTAGCCACGTTCGAGACTATGTTGGGATCCTCGATTCCGCCAACGGCAGGCGCGGGAAGTTTAGAAAAATCAGTACTGCTCGTAAGGTAATTGCGCAGGTTGTTAAGGTAGGCAATCTTACGGGCAATGTTGTCTTTTTCGATATCAAGCGACGAGAGACGGGTAGAGAGTTCGCCCCCGCCGCCGGTAAGGGCAATGACGTTTTTGCGCGATGAAAAATCCTGAAGTTCCTTTTCCGACATTTTGATCTGGTCGCCCATGGCGTTGAGCGTGCTGTCGATAAACCTGATGGTATTGTTGGCAAACTGGTTTTTGCGGTCAAGCTGTGACTGGATAAGCGTAGCTACCGTGGCATTCAGGTAATCCACCATGCGGGCCTTGTTGGTTCCCTCGAGCGACAGTCGGATGATTGATGGCGATTTGTCGCTGATATCAGTGCGGATCGATCGGTATCGGGACACGGCTTCGTTAAAATCGCGAAACCTGATATAATATTCTGACTTGGTATAATCGCCGGGAGTGCCTACAATCTCGAGCTTGAAATTAAGGAATGGGACGTTGGTGAACTCTCCCACTTTATATCGACGGGTAAAGTTTTCCTGTCCAACCTGAACATAATCCAGTCCGCTATCGGCATAGCGCATGCATTTAAGGCTTCCTATTGGAAACTCTGCTTGAACTTCATACTCCGTGGGCGATAGGAACTTGATGCGGATCCGGTGGTTGATCATATTTGGCCTGGATGAATCAACCACAACCTTAAAAGGAACTTCGCCGTAAACGTCGCGCGTATAATATTCGTAATCCTGAAGGTAATCGATATAATAATCCAGTCGGTCTACCACTTTTTCGTTATGCGAACGCGATTTTATGGTCGAGGAAATATTCTGGACTTGGTCTGAGGTTCCACCCCAGTTAAAAACCAGGTTGGTGTTGCTGGTAGACCAAGGATTGTTTTGCTCTTTGATGGCGATGGTTGTTTCCATCTGGTAAATTTTTTCCTTCCGGATGTTTACCTGATGGGCAATGGTAAAGGAAATGACCAGACTCGCCAGGAACCACTTCCAGTAACTGGCAATTTTAATCAGAAACCCTTTGAAATCAAAGTTGTTTTGGGTTTCGAGAAACGAAAAATCTTTTGAGTCTAACATAATCAGCGGCTTGCAAAAACAAGTATGGAGGTCACGAGACTGAGTACCGTAATAATGGTTGACAAGGACTGGATTCCCGTTTCGCCGGTTCCCCAAGATTTTTGCGGCAGGGGTTTTACGTAAATATAATCGTTGGGCTGCAAATAATAATATGGCGATTTCATGGCGTTGCGGTCGGTCAGGTCGATGGTATGAACTTCCGTTCCCTGCGGATACTGGCGAATGACAACAACGTTTTTGCGATCTCCCACCATGGTGATGTCACCGGAATTGGCAATAGCCTCCATGATGTTCACTTTTTCCTGCATCAGCACTTTTTGGCCCGGACCTTTTACTTCTCCGTTAACCGTAAAACGAAAGCCGGCTAGTTTGACGGTAATGTAAAGAAACGCTTCTTCCTTAAAGTACTCGTCAAGCAGGCTTTTCTGGATCTTTTCACGGACTTCCTCAAGCGTATAGCCCAGTACGTTCACTTCGCCCAAAACCGGGATTCGGATGTTTCCGTGATCATCGACGGTGTATCCCGTAAAATACAAACTCTCTTCACTTTGCATGCCCGTTTGAAGTTGCCGTGCGTTAGAGGCAAACATCTCAACCAATTCCTGATCGATAGCCTTGATATTAATGCTGATGATATCGTTGGTTTGCAGGCGATACGGCTTTGATGCAATCGGGTTGATGGCCTGTCCTTCCAAGCTGCCGTCTTTGTCCTGCAGATAAACCAGATTGCGGGTTGGCACGCATGAAGTGAATAAAATCCCGGCTATCAGGGCAAGGATGAACGCCTTGTTCATGAAGAATTTGTTTAGCAAACAAAGATAGTTTTTCATCGGTAAAAACAAAAAAAGCGGCATTATTTGTTTTTTAACGAATCTTCAAACGGAACGCGGTGAACAATACTCCGGCCCAGGGTTACCTCATCGGCAAATTCCAGTTCGTCGCCAACGGATATCCCGCGCGCAATGGCCGATGTGACAATGCCCGCCGCACGTATTTGTCGGTAGATATAAAAATTGGTGGTGTCGCCTTCCATAGTGGGCGAAAGCGCAAAAATAAGTTCGCGAACCTCTCCGTGGTTTACCTTGTCAATCAGCGTCGAAACGTTGATTTGTCCGGGTCCGATGCCATCCACCGGAGATATTTTTCCGCCCAGTACATGATACACGCCGCGGTATTGTCCGGTGTTTTCAATCGCCATCACATCGCGAATGTCCTCGACCACACATACCAGTGACTGATCGCGCGCCGGATTGCTGCAAATACTGCAGATTTGCGTGTCGGAAATGTTGTGGCATTTTTCGCAAAAGCAGACTTCGCTTCGCAGCGCCGTGAGCGATTCGGCCAGGTGCAGCGCCTGATCAGCCGGTTGACGCAACAGGTGCAAAACAAGCCTTAACGCCGTACGCCGCCCGATGCCCGGCAACCGCGACATCTCATTGACAGCCCGCTCCAGAGTTTTTGATGAAAATTCCATGTTGCAAATGTAGGAAAATGGGATGGGCGAAGCAGGGTTAAAAGCCAAAGCCTCATGACCAATTGACAGGTAACAAAGTTTACGGTTTACGGTTGAACAGTTTACGGTTGACAGAAAATTCCTGTTGCCGGATGAATATGACTGGTCATTATTAATTGTTAATCGTTCATTGTCAATTGTCAATTGTCATTTGCCCTCGTCCTACCTTACACCCTAACCTTAACATTTTAGGAAGATTTTCTGCAATACAACCAATCGAAAAATTTTGTAGGTTGTCCCTGGAATGGGGAGGGGGTAATGAGATTTATTCCCACAAAAAAAATCCGAAACCGCGATACAGTTTTTCTGCCAAAATTCTTAAAGTTTCAGATAGATTTACGGTTGACAGAAAATTCCTGTTGCCGGATGAATATGACTGGTCATTATTAATTGTTAATCGTTCATTGTCAATTGTCATTTGTCATTTGCCCTGTCATGTACCCATTTTCGTATCTTGCGTCCATGACTCCAACCACCATCCTCATCCTGATCGCCGTTTATTTTGGCGTTTTGATTTTTATCGCAAATGTGGTCAGCAAAAAAGACAGCAGCAACGACGCCTTTTTCAAGGCCAACAAAAATTCAAAATGGTATCTGGTTGCCTTTGGGATGATCGGCACGGCGCTGTCGGGCGTCACGTTTATCTCGGTGCCCGGACAGGTTGGGTCGCCTGACGTTCAGTTTAAATACTTTCAGTTTGTACTGGGCAATGCCATAGGTTTCTTGCTCATCGCCAAGGTGCTGCTCCCATTGTACTACCGGATGAACCTTACGTCGATCTACGGCTATATCGAGCAACGTCTGGGGACGGTATCCTATAAAACGGCGGCACTGATATTTTTGATCAGCCGTACCATCGGATCGGCGGCGCGGCTTTACCTGGTTGTATTGGTGCTGCAGCGCTACGTTTTTGACGCATTTGGCGTTCCGTTTTGGGTCACGGTGCTTTTCTCGCTGGGGCTGATTTTTGCCTACACCTATCGCGGCGGACTCAAAACCATCATCATAACCGATACGTTGCAGACCTTATTTTTGGTGTCATCGGTGATTTTTACGCTGTTTTTTATCTGCGACAGCTTAAACCTGAGCATACCCGATGCATTTGAAACAGTCAAACAAAGCAATTACTCCAAAATCTTCTTTTATGAAGACTGGCTTAAAAGCAACTTCTTTGTCAAGCAAATCCTGGGCGGAATCTTTGTAACGATAGCGATGGTAGGGCTGGATCAGGACCTTATGCAAAAAAACCTCAGCTGTAAAAACATCGGCGAAGCTCAAAAAAACATGCTGACGTTTACCGGAATTTTCGTCGTGATCAACCTTTTGTTCCTTGGTGTTGGCGCCATGCTGTACCTCTATGCCAGCCAAAACGGAATCCAGGTTCCAACCCTCGACGGGAAAACACGGACAGATTTGCTTTTCCCGGAAATCGCCTTTAACCACCTGACCCTGATTCCGGCCATCGTATTCCTACTGGGCCTCACTGCAGCTACTTTTGCCACAACCGACTCGGCACTGACGGCGCTAACCACTTCATTTTGCGTAGATTTTCTGGGGATGGACAAACGTGAAGCCGCACCGCGCGATGTCAAGACGCGTCACGCCGTCCACATTGGATTTTCGCTTTTGATGTTTGTGGTCATCCTGATGATTTACGCGCTCAACAGCGACTCGGTGGTAAGCATGATTTTTAAGATTGCCGCGTTTACCTACGGGCCGCTCCTCGGACTATATGCCTTTGGTTTGTTTGTGAGGAGCAAGACAGTCGTTGACCGATGGGTCCCGGTGGTATGCCTGGCCGCTCCTACCCTTACATTTGTCATCAGCCTGTATTCAAAAGAGCTTTTTGGAGCGTATGAATTTGCCGAAGAACTGATCATCGTAAACGGCGGCCTTACCTTTATCGGCCTTTGGATCATCAGCCGACCCACGCAAAAGCAAACGCACTTTTAATACTGACCTGTAGACAGCAGAACCAGCGTACAGGCCACTTCGGCTTCAATACCTTTTTCCCGTAAAATCCTGAAAAGCTCGGGATTCTCGGTTCCGGGATTAAAGACGACGCGCCTTGGGTGAAGTGATGTGATGTAGTCGTAATACTGCTCCTGATTGCGCGGATTGAGGTAAAGCGTGAGGGTATCCACATCGTCAAAACCAGGCATCCCTTTTTGAATTTGCACTCCCGCCACCTCGCCTTCCTTTAATCCGACGGCTACCACCGGATGACCGGCGCCCACCAGACGGTTGATGGCCATGTTGGAATATCGGGCCGGATTATCAGATGCGCCCAGCACCAGCGTTTTCTTTTTCATCGTAAAATCGTTTGACGCAATTTAGGCTCATTTTTAATACCGGCATACCAACAAAAGGTTAATATTCTTAACCACAATTACTTGTGAATCGGACTTTTCCAAAATCAAACCTCGTCATGATAAAGCACAAAAAACCGGGATGAACCCGGTTTTTTTTTATTCTTTCGGCAAAAAGATTTCGGCCATCATGCACCGGGCACTTCCGCCTCCGCAGGCTTCAATCGTATCCAGGCTGGATGACAAGATTCGCGCGTGTTTTTCCAGTTGAGCCACTTGCGCCGGTGTCAGGCTTTGGTGCGCCGCCTTGCTCATCACAACATAGCGCTGTCCGCCCATTCCCTGAACTTCGAGCATGTTTCCGGCAAAGCTGCTCATCTGGTCTTCCGTTATCAAAATAATGTCCTTGCCATCGGCTTTAAGACTTTCTAGGACGGTTTTGCGCTCCTGCTTGTCGTCGATTGAATCGGCACAGATTACGGCAAAAGTTTCGCCGATGCACATCATAACATTAGTGTGGTAAATCAGTTTTCGCTCTCCGTCGACGTTTTGGAACGCCTCGAAAATGATGGGCGTCATCTCAAAATCCTCACAAAACTCTATAAAAAGTTCTTCGTCGGCACGTGGCGAAAGCGCGCAGTAAGCCTTTCCGTTGGCGCGGTCGAGTACAATGCTGCCCGTTCCTTCCAAAAAGTATCCGTCGTCTTCGGCCTCAGTATAATCTACCAAATTGTCAATAATAAAACCGCGTTCCTCTAAAACGTCCAGAATGTCCTCGCGGCGTTCCTGGCGGCGGTTTACGGCAAACATCGGGTAAAGCGCCACGTCCTTGTTCTCGTGAAACGATATCCAGTTGTTAGGGAAAATCGAATCGGGCGTATCGGGCTCCTTGGTGTCTTCAATCACGATCACTTCAACGCCAGCCTCGCGAAGCTTTTTAACAAAGGCGTCAAATTCCTCACGCGCCTGCTCGTTGACCGTGTCGGGATCAAGACCGTCCAGCACTTTTTGGTAGTAGTTGTTAACGGCAGTCTGTTCGTTCATCCTAAACGCCACCGGGCGGATCATCAGGATGGAGTTGGTGGTTTGTCTCATAATGAGCTGATAACGGTTTTGATTTTAATCTCGGATTAGTGGCAGGGTCGAACAGCGCAGCAGACCTTCCTGTTTGGCGATTTCGGCATATGGAATCTCCTCGACAGTATAGCCGTTTTGCCGCAGCCAGGCGTTCAGTCGGGTAAAGTTGCGTTCCGATACGACCACATCGGGCGCAATGGAAAACACATTGGAGTTCATGTCGTACATCTCCTGACGCGTGATGTGAAAGAGATTGTCCTTGCCAAAGAGTTTGACGAGGAAGTCATACTCGGCCGGATTGCGGAACCCTTGCTGGTAAATGATGCCCTGATGCTTGCCTACCGGCTGAAAACAACAGTCCAGATGCAGGGCGTTGTCACGGGCGTCGGCCCAAGATTTTACCAGGTCAAAGGTGACGATTTTGCGGTGCGGAAAAAGATCGCGCACCAAATCAATTCCTGCCTTGTTGGTCCGTGCCGTTTTTACCTGGCTGTAGTCGGCGCCCAGATAGGTTCCGATAAAGATGTATTCATTCCAGAGCATGACGTCGCCACCCTCAATGTGAATGTTTTTCTTATCGCTGATGCGGACAAACTTCTTGGGGTCAATCTGCTCGACAACATGGCTGATGGCGGGAAATTCCTTATCCCGTTCCGGCAAGATTCCGGCCTCGATCATGATGTCATCGATAACAAAAGCAATGTCGCGTGTAAAAATCTGGTTTTCATTTTCTACGATCTGCGGACGAAAAACCTGTACGCCATACTTTTGGAATACAGCGTCAAAGGCGTCGATCTCCTTAACCATATCCGCTTCGACAGGATAAGTTCCGGCCAAAATGTGTTCCAATGATTTTGGATCGTAAGCGTCCTCAGCTTTGGGTGTAGGCCCGTTACTCACCGCAGTGCCCAGCACAACGGCCCTTAAGGGCGAAGTTTCATTCTGTATATTCAACTGAAGCATAAAAAGCTCTTTGCATTAGGGCAAATATAGCAAAAGCCCTTTGCAGGCAAAACAGGATTTGAGAATTAAGAACATTTTGAGCATTAAGGTTGAAATGTGAAAATTTGGAAATTTGAAAATTGAAAGCGTACTGCACCTTTTGACTTCTTACTTGCAACGTTTGACTTGCAACTTTAACTTTTCCGGTAGATAATCCGTAACGCCACGTGCAGGATTTTTTGTAGCTTGTCGCTGAATCGGGAAGGGGAATCGGGTTAATCCCAACGCATCAAATCGGTTGGCTGGATACAGATTTCCTGTAAAAATTCTTAAAGTTTCAAAGGTTAATAATAACGGTCAGCCCGCCTTTATGACCTCACGACCTTTGACTTTTTCCTCCCGCGGGTCGTAACCGTTAGCTAGCTGGGGTCGACTCTCGACTTTTGACTCGCAACTTTAACTTTTCCGGCAGATAATCCGTAACGCCACGTGCAGGATTTTTTGTAGCTTGTCGCTGAATCGGGAAGGGGAAATCGGGTTAATCCCAACGCATCAAATCGGTTGGCTGGATACAGATTTCCCGTAAAAATTCTTAAAGTTTCAGAGGTTAATAATAACGGCCAGCCCGCCTTTATGACCTCACGACCTTTGAGTTTTTCCTCGCGTGGGTCGTAACCGTTCGCTACGCTGGGGTCGACTTTTGGCTTTCAACGTTTGATTTTCAACTTTCTACAAAAAAAGCCCCCTTTTGGAGGCCTTTGTATTGTTGGGATTATCGCTTGTCCATCGGAACGAACTCTCTGAGCGGATAGCCGGTATAAACCTGACGCGGACGCCCAATTGGTTCTTTGTTGACACGCATTTCCTTCCATTGTGCGATCCATCCGGGAAGACGGCCGATGGCAAACAAAACCGTAAACATATCGGTTGGGATACCCATGGCGCGGTAGATAATACCGGAATAGAAGTCTACATTTGGATACAACTTGCGCGATACGAAATAATCATCCACTAGGGCTGATTCTTCCAGCCTCTTGGCTATTTGTAGTACCGGATCGTTAACGCCCAGGTTGGCGAGCACTTCGTCGGCGGCCTTTTTTATGATTTTGGCGCGCGGGTCAAAGTTTTTGTAAACGCGGTGACCAAAGCCCATCAGACGGAACGGATCTTCGCGGTCTTTTGCTTTTGCCAAGTATTTCTCGGCATCGCCACCGTTTTTCTGAATTTCCTCGAGCATTTCAAGTACTGCCTGGTTGGCTCCACCGTGAAGCGGTCCCCAAAGCGCCGACACACCTGACGAAATAGAGGCAAAAAGTCCGGCGTGTGACGATCCTACCATGCGCACGGTTGACGTAGAGCAGTTTTGCTCGTGGTCGGCGTGAAGGATAAACAATTTGTCGAGTGCATCAACCACCACGGGATTTACATGGTAAGGCCCTGTTGGGAGCTTAAACATCAACTGCATAAAGTTCTCGACATAACCGATGGTGTTGTCGTAATAATTGAGCGGGAAGCCCATGGCCTTGCGGTACGTCCAAGTGGCAATCACCAGGAATTTACCCATGGTCTTACACACGGCTTCATACATTTGCGCGTCGTCTTCCGGATTGACTGATTTTGGATTAAACGCAGTGAGTGCGCTGGTAAGGGAGGCCAGAACGCCCATTGGATGAGCTGTCTTGGGAAATCCGTCGATGATGTTTTTCATCTCCTCGTTTACCAAGGTATGGCGGTGGATGTCAGCTTCAAATGTTTCAAGTTGGTCAGCGGTTGGCAATTCACCAAAAATCAAAAGGTATGAAACCTCCAAAAAAGAGGCTTTATCAGCAAGATCCTCGATGGCATATCCGCGATAGCGAAGGATTCCCTCTTCACCGTCAAGAAACGTAATATCACTTTGACACACGCCCGAGTTCTTGTATCCCGGGTCGAGAGTGATGGCGCCGGAAACCGCGCGCAACTTTTCAATATCAATGGCCACTTCATTCTCGCTGCCAACAATGACGGGGAACTCATAACGCTTGCCGTCGAGTTCAATTATAGCTGTTTTGGACATAAGGATTTAAAAATTTGTTGGTACAAATAATTTTTAACAAAACTAAGCAATTTGCTAGGAAGTAAAAAACGAATTCGCAGGCTATCTGTTAAATTTAAGTAAAATAAAAGATTGTCCGGCGGGTTTCGTCGATCCCAAAAAAAACCCGCATCGATTGACACGGGTCCAACGCGAGATAAAAACTACCTAATCCTAATCTCTAATTAACTTTTCAATGTGGATACCATCTGATGTGGTAATGCGCAAAAAGTAAATTCCTTTGGCGCGCGATGACATGTCCAGTGAGCCATCGGCCATTCCTCCGATTTTCATCTGAAGCAATCGACCATGCGTATCAAACAGTTCTACTTTTGTCACAGAAGATGCTGATTTGACATTGACCATTCCCGACGACGGATTTGGGTAAACCACCACCGATGCGTCACGGACATAGCCTGGTGTCTGGAGCGACTGGAACAAGGTCGAAGCCATATCAGTCACAACCGGGTGATTATAATCAAAATAAATGTCGGCATTGTTCGCGACCATATCACCCGCACTTAAGCCAAAGTTGGTCCTTATCTTAAGGAGAATATTTCCGTGTCCGCCAATCCCAAGGTAAATTCCTTCAAAAATGTATTCGACTTTGTTGCCTGTAATGCGGGCGTAAACTGGATCGGAACTGTCCATCAACTGCAAGGAATTCAAATCGAAATTCATATCGTCGAACTCAATTTTGACCACGACATTCTCGGCATAATCGGTTCCGGTATTTTCAAAGTTGGTGATATAATGCAGATACTCGCCTATTGATGAAACCGGCACGGTGTCGCCCTCGAGGCAAATCATGTTGTTCGGGTCATATGAACCAACGACGGTCTGGACCAACTGGAAAACATTGTCCTGAGGCATATCATCGGCGCCCATCATTTCAACCAAGGCCGTAAAAGTCAGCTCGTCGTCGATATTGACGGGATTTGTCGGATGTGTCGGCGGATTGATCTGCATCGTCACCAGTATGCTACGCGATTCAAAAGGTTGCAGGCCCGAATAATTCCACTGAAGCAATCCTGGCCCGGCCGAATCAGGCGCAGTCGTCGCTGACGTGAATGCCATCAAATCCGGATTGTAGGAAAAGTCAAGCCCGAGGGACATGCTAATCGTCTGATTGCCTTTATTCCGATAGACGATTTTGTAAACCGCCTCGAATCCCGGACGCGCCGCAACCACAGGCGCAATGACAACTTCCAGATCGCGGTGAATGCCGTTTGGAACAATACAGAAATCGCGGGTTTCCACGCTGTTGTCGTTGTCTGGAAAAGAAGCGCTGGCAATCGGAACGACATTAAAGTATGACGGGTTTTCCAGCTGCGGCACAACGTCAAAGGTGCCAGCCCCGGTGTAGAAATTATAAGTTCCATCGGTCGCGGTAAAAGTTGCACCGTTTTCCATACCGTCGGTGATGGCGATTTTTACCAAAGGGTGAACCGGATCCGATCCGTCACAACCATTGACGTCGGCATCAAAACGCACGGTTCCGGTAATCGTATTATAATCGCCGCCCGGTACGAACGAACAATAGGAGTTCACGAGCGCGCCTGTTATCCCCGCGCCGTTTAACTCGTTTTGGACTTCGATAATCTGTGAATCATCAGCGCAGACAAAAGCCAGATTTGGGTTGCCTTCAAGATCCAGGTTCTCGACCCGCCCGTTCTTAATAAACAGTGTTTCGAGTTGGTTGTTGCTGGCATAAAGACTTTGCAGCGATGTTTGGTTCGAGAGATCCAGGGTAGTAAGCTGGTTATGGCCGCAGTCCAAATAGACAAGGTTGGTAAGATTGGAAACATCCAGCGATGTCAACTGATTGAAATTACAACCAAACAATGCCAATTGGGTAAGGTTTGAAACGTCGAGCTCGGTAAGCAAATTCCCCGACACGTCCAGGTCAGTAAGTGACGTAAGCTCTGATAAATCCAGACTCGACACTTGCGTGCTGATACAGGTAAGAAGGGTTAGCGATGTAAGTTCTGAAACATCCAACTCAGCCACTTGATTATCTGAGATCCGCAATGCGGCAAGCGCAGGCGTACCCGATATGTTAACCGTCTGCAATTGGTTGCACATGAACAAATTCAGATAGGTCAGGCTGGGACAGTTCGAAACCGTAAAATTGGTAAGCTGCGGGTTGCCCTGAAAAGTAACGCTCGTTAAATTCGAGAGGTTTTCGAGCGTCATCGATGACAGGCTGCTAGACCAAACCATAAGCGCGGCAATGGCACTTCCTTCCAAATCCAGATCAAAAAGATTAGGACAAGTCAGCGAGACGCTATTGAGATTCGGGCAGAAGGCTGCACGGAATCCCATGAGCTCTGCTCCATTATAAATCACATTCTCCAGTTGCAAGCAATTGGACAGGTCGACAGTAATTAACGGATTTTGCGCAAAGGTTATGTTTTCCAATGCGTCGAGATAAGAAACGTCGAGTATTGACATCCCGTTGTTTCCCACGTCAAGATATCGCAGCGAGGGCATACCTTGTAGCTGACACGATCCAATTTGATTATGGGCAGCCATCAACTGCTCCAGATTCACAAATACCTCGATTCCGGTCAGGTCTGAAATTCCTTTGTTACTTATGTCAAGTTCAACCACCTGGGATGCTTCATCAAAGTCGATTTCGCCGTCGCCGTTCTGGTCGATGTTTTCAATGTCGTTATAAAGCCAGTCATACGCATGATTCGGCGACATTAGCGCCGCTTTAAGGGCCGGGTCGGGAAAGTAAATCTGCCCGAACGAAGCCGAACACACCAGCAACAGCAGATAGTAAAATGGTTTCATGACGTTTTGTTTTGACTCGCTAAGTTATAAGTTCTTAAAAACCGATGCTTAACAATTGAGCATTACTATCTTATCATCGAGAATTCGATTTACCCGCGCACAAGCCTGATATTCCCCACACCTTTTTGGGTTGTAACGCGCAACAGATAAATTCCATTGGTTTGCGACGAAAGGTCGATGGATTCCTCGGCCGAATTTCCGCTCTTGACCAAAAGCAGGCGGCCTTGAACATTATACAGTTCCATTTTTGTAATTGCCGATTCGGACTTAAGGTTGATGATTCCCGCGGACGGATTTGGCCAGATAGTCATCGCCACGCCGGATACTTCCTCGATTTTGAGCAATTGGAACAACGTAATCGCAGGATCGGTCGGCACCGGATGATTGTAATCAAAGTAGATGTTGGCGTCGTTCTCGACTTGGTCGCCATCGGTCAAAGTACCGAGCGATTTTACTTTCAGCAGAATATTCCCGTGTCCGCCGATTTCAAGATCGATGCCTTCAAAAATGAATTCGGCGGTGTTGTTGTTGATTCGCGTGGTTACCGGGTGCGACGCATCAAGGATCTCGAGACTTGAAAGGTTAAAATCGCTGGTGTTGAGGATGTCTTTTACCACCACATTCTCTGCCGGGTAAGTTCCGGTGTTTTCAAATCGGATAAGATAATGCAGATAATCCCCAACTTTTGACACCGACACGCTCGATCCCTCCAGACAGGCCTTGTCATTAGGGTCGTATGATCCTACAACGGTTTGATTAAGAACAAAAACATTGTCCACTACATGGGCATCGTTTTGCATGGGCAATGCAAACCCGGTAAGCGTTAAAATATCCCCGTTGTTTACCGGCGGCGTGTCGGTAGGTGAATTTACCTGAAACGATACGGGAATCGTCAGGGTTTCAAAGGGCATCAGGTTAAGATAATCCCATACCAATGTGCCCGGTGTTTGTGAACTCGGCATCTGCCCGGAAGTCTCGTAAGTTAAAAAATTATTGTTGTATGACAAGCTGACTCCGTATTGCTGGCTCATTACCTGATTCCCTTTATTGCGAATCACTACGTTGTAAACAGCCTGAAAACCCGGACGCGCCGGAATTATCGGTGCCACCACAACTTCTAGATCCGTCACGACACCTTGCGGCGCCACGCAAAAATCCTGCACGGTCGCATCGGTACCACTGCCGTCAAAATTAACCGTCACCGGACTGATTGTCATGAACAAACCCGGATCGGCCACGGGTTGCAGTTCAACCGATTCGTTAGTGGTGTAAACTGTATATTGTCCGTTTTGATTGGTGTAAACTGACCCCGAACCCTGGGTACCCAAAATGTTTACGCGCACAAAAGATGCTGTGGGATCAATACCGTTGCATCCGTTGGAATCAAAATCATACCTGACGGTTCCCGATACGGTATTAAACTGACCGCCGGGCGTAAAGGTACAATAAGAGGAAACCGCGGCGTTCAATCCGCTGGACGAAACCAAGTTCTGAAAGTACGCAACCTCATCATCATCAGTACAAACAAAGGCCAGGTTAAAGCACTCGTAAAACTGGTAGCCTTGATAACATCCGCCGGAGCCGTTCTTTAAGAGCAAAACCTCAAGGGTGTTCATGATATTGGCATTAAGCGTGCACAAAACCGGGTTTGATGTTACATCGAGCTGGGTCAGGAAATTATCCGAACAATTCAGATAATTAAGTTGCGGCATATTGGATACGTCAAGTTCAGTCAACAGGTTAAATGCGCAGGAAAGATACGTAATGGCTGAATTGGCAGACAGATCCAGTTCCGTCAGTTGATTACCGGCAACCGAGAGGTGAGCCAGCAAGGGATTCTGGCTGACGTCCAGGGAAGCAAGCTGCGCATAGTCGGCATTAAGCATCACCAGGCCGGGCAGGTTTGAAACATCGAGCGATGCAATCGAACTGTACCCGCAGTACAAAACTTCTAGATTTGGCGTAGACGAAAGGTCGATAGCAGCAATACTATTGTTATTGATGCTTAAATGGGTAAGCAGCGGATTCTGGGAAACATCGACAGCGGTCAAACCGGTAAACGAACAAGTAAGTTTTTTTAAGAGCGGTACAACCTGCAAATCCAATGCAGTAATCGGATTATTCCTGCAGGAGAATTCCTCTAGCATGGGATTGCCGCTTAAATCGATTGATACCAGGTTGTTTTGGTTGATGCTCAGCACCTTTAAATCAGGCAACATTGAGACGTCGAGTGTTGATAGCCCGCACGCGCCGATGTTCAGATTTTCCAGGCTGGTATTGGCCGACACGTCGAGCGAACCAATCCCTGAACTGCCAAGGGAAAGCTCCCTAAGGTTTGGGAGCGATGAAAGATCGATCGCCGTAAGTGAAGCCGGCAAAAGGTACAGCACTTCAAGGCTGGACAATCCGGACAAATCAACAGTTGGAAACAGGTTGCCGCCCGCCTTTAGTTCCCGCAAATTTGAAAATTCCTGCAGTCCGGTCAGGTCCTCAATACCTGAGTACTCCAAATCGAGTGCAAAGACGACCAAGGCCTCAGACACTTGAATAATTGAATCACCATTGGCATCAATCGCCATCGGATTGCCGTCGGCGTCAAGCGCGAATCCATTTTGCGGGCTCGCCTCCAACAAGCGGTTATGAAAGGCCAAATCAGGTATACTGACGATTTGCGCCTGCAAAATTCCGGTTGTCAAGAGCATCAGGAAGTAAAACTTTTTCATATCGTTTAATTTATACCCTAAATTATCAGGTTCTTTAGTTCCATCGCCGCACTTTTGAGGATTGTGTCAGTTTGATTTAGAATTCGCTAAAGCGCCCGCAACAACTCCTGCAATCTTTCTTTTTTGCGCTGTGAAATGGGCAGATGTGATCCATCGGTCATCACGACATAACCGCCGTCCTTTTTGATGTAGGATTTCAAGTACGAAAGGTTGATCAGATGCGACTGATGGATGCGTTCAAAACCGTGTTCGGCGAGCAACTCTTCATATTCCTTAAGCGTCCGCGAAATCAGCAACGGCTTGTTTCCTTTGATGAAAAACCGCGTGTAATTATCCTCGCTTTCACAGCGGATGATGTCGGCCACTTCAAACAGGTGGATTCCTTCGGCGGTCGAAAGGGCGATGCGCTTAAACGGATCCACTTTCTTGCGGATGTTTTCCAACAAAAGATCAATATGCGCATGACTCTGATTGCGCGCAACCACCTCTCGGATTTTCCCCATCACTTTCTCCAAATCCTCCGGATCGACCGGCTTTAGCAAAAAATCAAGCGCGCTGAACCTAAATGCTTTTATGGCGTACTGTTCGTGCGCGGTGATAAACACGATGTGCGACGACGATTTCCCATACCGTTTGGCCACCTGTTCCAATATATCGAATCCCGTTCCGTCGGTAAGCTGGATGTCCAGAAACACCACTTGCGGCTTTAACTTAATCAACGCATCGATGCCATTCTCCACACTATCGGCCTCGCCAATAATCCGGAAATCGGGCGCATATCGCTCAAGCAAGCCCCGCATTCCGCTGCGGAGGTTGGCGTCGTCGTCTATTAGGAGGGCAGATATCATTGCGGGATTGAGGATTTAAGATTTAAGATTTTGGAATGGGTTGTCGGTGGTCAGTTGATGCGTGACTTTAGGCGACGAAATAATTTAAAATTCATAATTCATTAGCTGACGTACTGTATAGGCAATCGTAAAACCACCTTGGTTCCCGTCGGGTTGCCGGCTTCATCTTTTGTTTCCTGAATATCTACATGGGCGGTTTTATCGGTAAAGGCTTCCATCATTTCAAGGCGTTTTCGGGTGATGTCAAGCGCCATCGATTTATGGACGTTGACGAGATTCCTTTTGAGTTCCTGCGACTTTTCTATTCCGATGCCGTCGTCGGTGACCGTGCAGACCAAGGTGTCTTTAACCACCGTAAAGTCAATTGCGATGCGCCCGCCTTCCTTGCGCGGGATCAGTCCGTGGATGATGGCATTCTCCACAAACGGCTGAAGCAAAAGCGGCGGCAGGGCCATATCGTCTTCAATCTCGGCCGACTTTGTAATGTCAAATGTAAAAACATTGTTGAAACGCAATTGTTCAAGTTCCAGATAATTCTGGAGCCCTTCAATTTCCTTGTCAACCGGAATAAGCGATTCCTTTGAATATTCGAGCGTGAGTCGCATCAGTTTTGAAAACTTAGACAAATATTTTATCGCCTGATCGGTTCCGTTCCGGACAATGAATGCCGAAATCGACCCCAGACAGTTAAAAACAAAATGCGGATTCATCTGCAAGTGCAAAGCCTTCTGCTTGTATTCGGCCAACTCCTTTTGTAGCGTCAAAGTCTTTTTTAACTGACGACGCGAATAGAACAAAAACGCCATTGCTGACAGCAACAGGATGGCAAGCGATACAAAAGCGATTTGCCATTTGTGACGCTTGGATTGTTCGGCGTAAAGCACCTCGCGTTTTTCCTGCTCTTTTTTTTGCAACGCCTGACGCTTTTCAAACTCATAATTCATCTCGGCGCGGACGCTGGTGCGGACATTTTCATGACTGTCCATGCTGTCTTTGGCCGTGAGATAAGCGCGCAGGTGATCGAGCGCCTTTTGCGATTGTCCAAGGCCTGCGTAGATTTCGCTCAACATTTTCTCGGAGTCGCGAATCCTTTCGAGCGTTCCGAGTTCGCGGCCCAGTTCGAGCGATTTGTTGATTAACGGTATCGCCGCAGTTTTGTCACCGCGGTCGTGAAGGAGTTCGCCCAAAAGCGCATAGGTATCCGACGCCCCGAATTTATCTCCGATCGATTCAAATTGCTGTAAAGCCGCACGGTAAGACGACTCGGCCTTTAGGTCATTCCCCGTAATTTTGTAGTATCTACCAAGGTTGTTAAACAATTCACCCTGACCGCGGGCATCCGGAAATTTCCTAAAAAAAGCCAGCGCCCGTTCATAATGCTTGAGCGCTTGCGGAAGATTGTTCTGAGCAAGGTAAACATTCCCGATGTTGGTCAGCGTAATGCCGGCGGTCTTGTCACGAATTTTCTCTTGAATGGCGAGACATTTCACAAAATATTCCAACGCGCGAAAATTGTCGCCCTGCGCCTGATACACGATTCCAATGTTGTTGTAAATCCGGGCCGCCATCTCATCGTTACCCAGGTGTTCGTATATTTTAACAGCCTTAAGGTGATGCTCTAGCGCCTTTGCGTAACCGCTCTGTTCCGAAAATACGATTCCGATGCTCCCCAGTGCGCGCGCAAGGCCGGCCTGGAGTTCAGGTTTGCCGGGCGTTTTCTCGAGCGCCTTTTCAAAAACCGATTGCGCGTTGTAAAAGCTTGTTAGCGCCTTAGGATAGCGTCCACCGATAATGTGCGCATTCCCGATGTTCATCCACGCCCGGCCCTCTTCCAGACTATGGTTGATCTTCTTTGAAAGTTCCAGCGCCTGCTGCCCGTAGGCCATCATTTGCGCCGGATCCGATCCGCGGTAGTGCGATGCGATCTCGTTTAAAAGACGCGCTTTCTCGACATCATTCGATCGCGCCATTACGCCCTTAAGACTATCGACGGGATGCTGCTGCGGGACCGCGCAAAAACCCACGAGCAGGCAAACCAAAACCGCGACTTTCCTTTGCATATAAAATTGTATTGAAACAAAAATACATTTTAGTATGTGGTAATTAGCAGTGAATGAGAAATTGCCAAGATTGGCCTAGAATTCGTTTGGGTGGCTGCATTCATAAAAAAAGAGCCGGCCTTTATGCCGACTCCTGTTCTTGATGTTTGACAATAAAGGCCTACTTTACCTTAAAAGCCTTTGTGCCGGGAAAATAGCCCGTTTCACCCAACTGTTCTTCTATGCGCAGGAGTTGGTTATACTTGGCCATACGGTCAGAGCGCGAGGCCGATCCGGTTTTGATCTGGCCGCAGTTAAGCGCAACGGCAAGGTCGGCAATGGTATTGTCTTCCGTCTCGCCCGAGCGGTGGGACATCACCGAGGTATAACCCGCATTGTGCGCCATGTTGACGGCCGCGATGGTCTCGGTCAGCGTGCCAATCTGATTTACTTTGATCAGGATCGAGTTGGCAATGCCTTTGTCGATTCCGGTTTTAAGGCGTTGCACATTGGTGACAAACAAATCGTCACCCACCAGCTGGACGTTGCCGCCAATAAGTTCGGTCAGGTATTTCCAACCGTCCCAATCGTCCTCGTGCATGCCGTCCTCGATGGAGATGATCGGATAGTTTCGGGTCAGTTCGGCCAGGTATTCCGCCTGCTCGCGCGAGGTGCGGATCTTTCCGGACGGGCCTTCAAACTTGGTGTAATCGTAATTCCCGTTTTTATAGAATTCAGATGCGGCGCAGTCTAAAGCGATCATGATCTCATCGCCAAATTTGTATCCGGCGTTTTCAACCGCTTTCTTGATCGTATCCAAAGCATCTTCCGTTCCGCCGGCAAGATTGGGCGCAAATCCGCCTTCATCGCCAACAGCAGTCGACAGTCCGCGGTCGTGCAGAACTTTTTTCAGGTGATGGAACACCTCGGTTCCCATCTGCATCGCCTGCGTAAACGACTTGGCCTTAACCGGCATAATCATGAACTCCTGGAATGCGATGGGCGCGTCAGAATGTGATCCTCCATTAATGATGTTCATCATCGGAACCGGAAGCGTATTGCCTGAAACACCGCCCACGTAACGGTACAGCGGCATTCCCAATTCATTGGCAGCCGCCTTGGCCACCGCCAGCGAAACGCCCAAAATGGCATTGGCACCCAGATTGGATTTATTAGACGTTGTGTCCAGATCGAGCATCATCTGGTCGATCAGGTTTTGCTCAAACACCGATACGCCCAAAAGAATCTCGGCAATTCGGGTATTGACATTTTCCACGGCCTTGGTGACGCCTTTGCCCATCCAGTGTTTTCCGCCATCGCGAAGTTCAACTGCTTCGTGTTCGCCCGTCGAGGCGCCCGACGGAACCGCAGCCCGTCCAAGAGTGCCGTTTTCAGTAATGACATCAACTTCAATAGTTGGGTTTCCGCGTGAATCCAGAATCTGGCGCGCGTGGACTTTGATGATTATGCTCATGTGGATTTTATATTTTAGATTTCAGAATTTAGATTGGTCGACAGTTTACGGTTTACAATTTACAGATGGTTTTCTTGGGATTAAGCTTTAACTTTTTTGAATTCAAAGATAGATTTTTCCCAGAACCAAAATAGCCAAAGTTAGAATCAAATCCTCCGATAGCCGCAAACCAACGGTCAACCGTTAACTGTAAACTGTTAACTTACTTTTCTCGATATTCTCAATGAACTGATCAAACAGATAACTCGCATCATGCGGGCCGGGACTGGCTTCCGGGTGATACTGGACCGAGAAACAGTTCTTGTTTTTCATCCGCATGCCGGCAACGGTTTGGTCGTTGATGTGCAGATGCGTGATCTCAAAATCAGGGTGTTGTTCGAGGGCTTCGCGGTTGACGGCAAACCCGTGGTTCTGCGAGGTGATTTCGCCGTGTCCTGTTAACAAGTTGCCTATGGGGTGGTTGATGCCGCGATGCCCATTAAACATTTTATAGGTTGGGATTCCGTGGGCCAGACCAATAATCTGATGCCCAAGGCAAATGCCAAAAAGCGGCGCATCTTTTTCGAGGATGTCGCGGGCCACCTGCTGGGCTTGCTCCAAAGGCTCGGGATCGCCGGGGCCGTTTGACAAAAAGTATCCGTCCGGATTAAATTTGGCCATTTCATCAAATGACGTATCATAAGGAAATACCTTGACATAGCAATCACGCGCTACCAGGTTGCGCAAAATGTTACGTTTGATGCCCAGATCCAACGCCGCGATCTTGTATTTCGCATCCGGATTTCCCACATAATACGGTTCTTTTGTCGACACGGCCGAGGCCAGTTCCAAACCTTCCATTTCCGGTGCCTGAGCCAGTATCGCCTTGAGTTCATCGATGGATTTTCCGTCGGTCGAGATAATGGCGTTTTGCGCGCCGTGATCGCGGATGTAACTCACCAGGGCGCGGGTGTCCACGTCGGAGATGACCACCAGATTATACTTGCGGCAATACTCCTCAAGACTTCCCGTAGCCGCCGGGCGCGATTGATTGAAAGAGAAATTTTTTACGACAAGACCGGAAATCATGATGCGGTCGGCCTCAGTCTCGTTGTCGGTGACGCCGTAGTTGCCGATATGGGCGTTGGTGGCCACCATGATTTGTCCAAAATAGGACGGATCGGTAAAAATTTCCTGATAGCCGGTCATCCCTGTGTTGAAACAGACCTCGCCGGTAACGGTGCCTTTAATCCCTACGGATTTGCCGTGAAAAATCGTGCCGTCAGCCAGGAGCAGGACGGCGGGAGTTCGTTGCTGATACTTCATTAGTAGTTAGTTGTTTACCGACGGAATGTCGGCGGTTCGCGTTGTCGAGTGCAAATTTAAAGCATTTTTGTCTCTTTTTGACACCCTTTAATTGGGGAATTTAAATTTTAACGGCGATTATTTTTGTTGGATGAACCTGACGCTCAAACGACTAAAAATTTTATAAAAACTTTAAGATTTTATAACCTTTTGACCTTAAAGATTCTAAGCGCACCGCGGGATTTGCTGGATTTACAATCGTTGAACGGCAAGGTTTGTTAATTATATTCGCGGCCACACTTAACCAATTCCAAATGAATAAATTTTACTTGCTGCTCACTTGCCTGAGCACTTTTGCAGCGTTTGCCCAACCTGCAAATGACGATTGTCAGGGCGCAATTCCCGTACAGGTTAACCCGGACTATGGTTGTGCCAGCGTTACACCGGGCACCCTGGCCGGTGCCACCCTTTCCAATGTTCCGGACACAGGCGCCGGAACGCCTGACGACGACGTTTGGTTTACCTTTACGGCAACCCATACGACACACAGGATCTCGATGCTGAACCGCGTGGGCAACACCACCGATCTTGTACACCAGGTAATGTCGGGCAACTGCAACGGCGAACTGGTGAGTGTAAACATTTCCGATCCTGAAACCAGCAACGTCAGCGGACTGGTTGTGGGGCAGCAATACTATTTGCGGGTGTTTAGCTATTACGCCAATTCAGCCGCGACTACCACTTTTAATGTCTGCATCGGAACACCGCCCGCCCCACCGGCCAATGACGAGTGTGCCGGCGCGATTGCCGTGATTCCAAACAACAGCCTGCAATGCGTCAATTTTACATCGGGAACCCTGGCAGGGGCCACCGCATCAGCCGTTACCGATAACGGAGCGGGCACGCCTGACGACGACGTTTGGTTTGTCTTTACCGCCACAAGCACTACGCATCAAATCTCCCTGATTAACCGCGTAGGAAGCACCACCGACCTGGTTCACGAAGTCATGGGAGGCATTTGCACCCAGTTGGGCAGCATCAACATTTCTGACCCTGAATCGAGCATCGTATCAGGCTTGAACATTGGCGAGCAGTACTATGTGCGCGTATTCAGTTATTACGCAAACACAGCGGCCGACACCACTTTTGACCTTTGCATCGGCACACCTCCCACCCTTACAAACGACGATTGTTTTACGGCCGTATCGCTAACTGTGAATCAGGATCTGAATTGTGGCGTGGTCACCTCGGGAACCCTTAACGGCTCGACTCCGTCAAACGTACCCGACAATGGCGCCGGAACCCCCGACGACGACGTTTGGTATAGCTTTGTGGCCACAAACGCTGCGCACCAGATCAGCCTGCTCAACGTTTCAGGAAACGTTACCGACATGGTGCACGAGCTGATGTCAGGAGTATGTGAAGCGCCCGTGAGCCTCAACGTATCTGACAACAACACCAGCACGGTGAGCGGACTTACCATTGGCGAGACCTATTATGTTCGCGTCTTTAGCTATGGCGCGAACAACGCGGCCAACACCATTTTTAACGTATGTGTCGGAACACCGCCACCGCCACCGGCCAATGACGAATGTGCAAACGCCATCAGCATTACGCCTGCTGCCACACTCGAGCAAAGCCTTGTCGACGGCACGATCAGTTCGGCCACAGGGTCACAGGGCGTTCCGGCTCCGGGCTGTGCAGGCTATACCGGAGGCGACGTTTGGTACACCGTTGCCATCCCGGCCAGCGGAAACCTGACAATTGAAACGGCCCCTTCACTGGCGGGCGTTACCGGATTTGACTCAGGCCTTGCGGTTTACGCCGGTGCCTGTGGAAACCTGACCTTGGTGAGCTGTGACGACGACGGTGCCGACACCGGCAACTACTCGCGCATCACACTTACCGGAAGAACTCCGGGCGAAGTGGTTTACGTCCGCGTTTGGGAATATTTGAATGACGAAGCCGAACCCTTTTCAATCGGGGCTTATGATTCGTCGCTATCGGCGCCGTCATTTGACGCTTCAGGCCTGCGTGCCTACCCTAACCCGGTGCGCGACATCCTTAACATTTCATACACCATGACCATCGACAGCGTTGAAATTTTCAACTTGCTGGGCCAACGGGTGTCGGTTAAAGCCGTAAACCAAAATGCATTGGAACTTAACGTATCTGACTTGCCTTCCGGAACTTATCTGGTCAAGGTGAATGCCCAAGGAGGCTCGGAGACGCTAAAAGTTCTCAAACCTTAACTTTTGCCTTTTTGAATGAGAGAGCCATCCGCAAGGGTGGCTTTTTTTTTGGAGAATTCAAAGATTTAAAGATTGATACCTTCCAGACAGGATGCCAAAAGTTGTGTGGATTTTTAAACTGAATTTGATTTCACACAAAAAGTGTGTGAAAATAAAACGTGCGTTGAGATATCACACAAAAGGGTTTAAGTGGAAATAAAACAACGCAATGTTTGCTTTTTAAAATAAGTACAAGCGGAGTTCCCGGCTGCAAAATATCGTAAAAAATTTGCCAAGGCATTTTTGCGGCCATCATTTACCTATATTTGACGACCGCCAACAAACACCTTTATGAAAAAAACATTACGCCTCATTGTACTGGTTACCGGATTTCAGGCTTTTGGCCAGGTTGGTTTTTATGAAAACATCGCCACCGGTTTTGCCTACACCACCCAACGACCGCAATTGGTTCGTGCGGCCGATTTTGACGGTGATGGCGACCTTGACATCGTGGCCCATGGCGCCAGTCTGAATTGGTATGAAAACGTGGATGGCCAAGGAAATTTTGGCCAGAAAAAAGCCATTGACCCGACGTTTTTGGCCAGTGTTGGCGGAACTCTTGAAACGGCAGATTTTGACAACGACGGCGACCTGGACGTGATCGCCTCATCGGGAAACAAACTCAATGTATACCGGAACATCAACGGTTACGGAAATTTCGTGGTCATGCAGGCGATGGTCTTGGGCACATCGTCGGCGGCCATATCAGCGCGTCCGGTGGACATGAACAACGATGGGCTTACGGATATCTTGGCCTACTACAACAATGGCGGCGGTCAGTTTCAGGGATGGATTTCCTGGTTTGAAAATACCGGAACCGGCGCATTTGGTCCGGCGCAAATCCTCAATAACAATTCATCAGAACTTATTTACGGCACCATGCTTTATGCCGACGACCTGGACAATGACAACGACACCGATGTTGTGCTGGGCTACGGCAACAGCAACAAACTTGCGTGGTTTGAGAATACCGGTAACAATGTATTGGCCCCGCCGGTTACCATTTCAACCACCGCCAGCGGCATCAGTTATATCAGCACAGCCGACATGGACAATGATGGCGATCAGGACATCGTCACTGCCCAGCGCAGCCACAACCAGGTGGCTTGGTTTAAAAATACCGACGGGCAGGGGGCCTTTTCCGACGAGATTGTCATCACCTCATCGGCCATGAATACCTATACGGCTTTTGTAACCGATTTGAACGGCGACAATACCATGGACGTTGTATACGCCGGGACCAACGAGATTGGCTGGCATGGCAACACTGACGGGGTGGGCGCCTTTTCAGCCGCACAGGTGCTGACGACCAGGGCGTATGAAGTGCGCAGTGTCATTACCGCCGACTTGGACGGCGACGGCAAAAACGACTTGATTTCTGCCTCATACGACGATGACAAAGTAGCCTGGTACAAAAACCTGGACAACGGGAACTTTGGCCGTCAATTGGTCATTGGGCGCGCGATTGAAAGCCCTAATTTTGTTTACACCGGCGATTTTGACGGCGACGGCGATCTGGACCTGCTGGCCAATTCGCAACACGATGCCAAGCTGACCTGGCTGGAAAATGTCAATGGGATTGGTTTTTTTGGAAAGGAACACATCATCACCGAGAGCGTCACGGTGGGCAACCAAACGCCCATTGCCTACCCTGTTGACCTGGACGGCGACGGCGATTTGGACATTGCCTCGCGCCAGGGCAGTTCATTGTTTTGGCGGGAAAACGACGGCAACGGCAACTTTGAGGTGCAGCATGTGGTGAGCGCGGCCAACCAGGCTACCATCATACGCGCGGCCGACTTGGATGGCGACGGCGATCATGACCTGCTTACCGGACAATACAACAACGACAAACTGGTGTGGTATGCCAACAATGGCGACGGGACGTTTGGCGCCGAACAGACCATCTACAATCCCGGCGGAAATAACGGATCGCTCACGTCTTTACAGATTGCCGACATGGACGGCGACGGTGACATGGATTTTATCGTCTCCTCCTACAATTCATACACCGACTATTATAAAAACACCAACGGACTGGGCGCGTTTGTTAATCAAAGCAGCATGTACATGGACCGCCTGATGGCCGTTTACCCGGCTGATTTAGACGGAGATGGTGATTTGGACATTGTGGGCGTAGACGCCAACGGTGGGGGCGCGTTTAATGCCGTTATTTGGTATGAAAATGTAAACGGCGTTTTTGGCAGTAACAGCCAAGTGGTGTCAAGCCTGAGCATTCACGGCCAGGATGTGTGGGCTGCCGATATGGACAACGATGGCGACGTAGACGTACTGACCGCCGCGGGCCACGAACAGACCTCGGGGCAATTGGCCTGGTATCCCAACAACGGCGACGGGACGTTTGCCCCGCGTGTGATGATCAAAGAAGAGTTTAACAATGCCATAGCTGATGCCGTAACGGTGGCCGATATCGACAACGACGGCAAAAAAGACGTAATTGCCATATTTGGGCGGCAGTTTGCCAGTACTATCGCCAAAGTGTCGGTGTTTCACAACATGGGCGAACTGGGCAATACCATTTCCGGTACGGTAACCATTGATGCCGATGCAAACGGCTGTACCGCCGCCGATCTAACCGCGGCCAACCTTATGGTCCTGTCGAGCACCGGCGGTCATAACTACGCCACCTTTACCAATCCTGACGGCAGTTACCAAATGCCGGTAAGTCCGGGCAACTACACCACCGCCCTGACCACCAATCTGCCGGAATATTTTACGGCCGCACCGGCCCAGCACACCTTTAGTTTTAGCGGGATGAACAACAGCTATGTGGCCAATTTTTGCATGACGCCCACCGGCGAGGTACACGATGTGACCGTGAGCCTTTACCCGATTACCGAACTCAGACCGGGCTTTCCGGCCCGCTATCGGATTGTTTACCGCAACAACGGCACCATGCCATCGGGCGGAACCCTTGTGCTGGAATACGAGAACGCCAAACTCAGCTTTGTTGACGCCAGCCAGTCACCATCGGCACAAACCGCTGCGACGCTTGAATTTAATTACAGCAACCTGGAGCTTTTTGAAACGCGCACCCTTGAGGTTGAATTTTTGGCCTTTGCCCCGCCTACGGTGGTAAACGGCAACACGTTGCTTTTAACGGCTACCATCAATCCGGCTGCCCCCGATGCCGTAACGGGCGACAACTCATTTCCACTAAGCCAGGTGTTTATAGGTTCCTATGATCCCAACGACATCCGTTGCCTGCAAGGAAATCAAGTGCCGATTGAAGATGCCGGAAAATACCTGAACTACGTTATCCGCTTTCAGAATACCGGAACGGCCAGCGCCATCAACATCCGCGTTGAAAACACCCTTGACGCCAACCTTGACTGGACTACCCTGCAACTGGAAAGCCTGAGCCATCCGGGCCGCGTTGAAATGGTTGACGGCAACCTGCGCTTTGTTTTTAACAACATCAATTTGGCGGCCAGCGAGATGGACGAACCCAACTCGCACGGGTTTATCACCTACAGGATCAAGCCGGTGGCCGGTGTTATGGTAAATGACGTGGTAAACAGCACCGCCGATATTTATTTTGATTTTAACGAGCCTATTACCACCAATACGGCATCGACGGTTTTTACGGGATCGTTGGGCGTCAATCCGGTTATGGCTGACGGTTTAAAGATTTACCCGAACCCTGTAAGCGACGTACTTCACGTATCGCACACCCAAGTGATTGAATCGATCAAGGTGCTGAACATTATGGGTCAAACCATACTTGACCAGCCGGTGCGGCAAACCAGCCATGGGGTTGACCTGTCGGGCCTTTCGCGCGGAACGTATTTGGTGAAAATTGAAACTCGACACGGGGTCAGGACATTGAAGATTTTGAAGATGTAGGGATTAAGGATTTGCGACTGCCTATGGTTAGCAGTAGAAATTATAATTTTAGTGAGTCAGGCTGGAAACTGATGGACGGGTTTACGACCACAAAAAAAGGGTAGAGGGTTATGGGTTGATGCGCGCAGTTGTGTAAATTTTTTTTGCGATTTTATTTTACCACAAAAAGTGTGTTAAAAAAAATTTCGGTTTTGGATTTACCACGAGGGGGATTGCGTTGGCTTTTGCTTTTTTGTAAGTTAGCAAAAAGGCCGGCACTCGCTTGAGGTTCCTCATGATTGTGCGCGCTCAGGTTCCAATCCCGCAACTGTGCGAAACGGCTAACATTGGAGAAATTCTAATCAATTGTGATACAAGAAATCAAAATAAAATACAATCAAAAACAAACGAATATCGATCTGATTGTAGGTGTAATTTGCGCAGCTGTCAGTTTAGGATCATGGTTATACGGTGCTTCAAAATTTTACTTCATTTTGGCAGTGTCACTGGTTTATCTGGGCTCCTTTCTCTATAAAAAGAAGCGGAACTATTTTGAAGTGCGACATAGTGGGTTAAAAAAAGATCTTGGCGCTACAATTCCAATTTCGGAAATTGTTCAAGCCAAGATTTTTGCAGGAGAATACATTTTTAAATCTGGGAAAAATAAAATTATCTTGAATAGAAACATGATGGATAAAGAATCAATCCCTGTTGTTGAAAAATTGATATCGGATATTCAAAATAAAACTTCTTCCAACAGCAGGTTAAAGCCACTGCCGGGGCTTCAATTCAATCGTGTTTACAATTGACGGTTTCGTCTACCTAAATCGCGGGAGTAGGAAGTTTAAAAATACTTGAAACTTTAATTACCGCGATAACCAATCCTACCGGTTAATCCCTTATCCGAATCTTTACGCAAATGAGTTTCCCTCCCCTATCAATTCTCGACCTGGCGATGGTTACCCAGGGCCACTCGGCTGCTGATGCTTTTGCCAATTCGGCGGGTCTTGCACAAGCCGCTGAACGTATGGGTTACAACCGTTTCTGGCTGGCTGAACACCACAATATGGAAGGTGTGGCCTCGAGTGCGACGTCGGTGTTGATGGGACATGTGGCGCAGGCTACCAAGACGATAAGGATTGGATCGGGTGGGATTATGTTGCCCAATCATGCCCCGCTTGTGGTGGCCGAACAATTTGGCACCTTGGCCACGCTTTTTCCGGGCCGAATCGATCTTGGATTGGGACGTGCGCCCGGAACCGATCAGCTTACGGCTATGGCGCTGCGGCGCGATCAGCGGGCGGTGATGGATTTTGAGGGCAACATCCGGGAGCTGATGCGGTATTTATCGGCACAGAACAATACCGGAGCGGTTCGCGCCATTCCCGGCGAAGGACTGGACATCCCGATTTGGATTTTGGGTTCGAGTACCGACAGCGCGTATCTGGCGGCCCAAATGGGTTTGCCTTATGCGTTTGCCAGCCACTTTGCGCCGGCGCACCTCATGGACGCGTCGGCCATTTACCGCAAAAACTTTAAACCCAGCGAGCACCTTGACCGGCCGTACTTTATGCCGTGCATCAACGTGATTGCGGCTGCTACCAACGAGGAAGCCCAATACCTGGCCACCTCATTCAAACTTTTGTTTTTGGGAATCCTTACCGGCCGTCGCCTTAAAATGCCGCCCCCGGTTGACCCTACTGATTTTATGGATCCGCTGGAGGAAGCGGCCTTGCAGCAAATGATCAGGTACTCGTTTGTAGGCGCGCCTGAAACGGTAAAACGCGAACTCACAGCCTTTATCGAGGCCACCGCCGCCGATGAAATCATGATCAGCACCCCGGTTTACGACCACAAAAAAAGGGTGGAGAGTTATGGGTTGGTGCGCGCAGTTGTGTAAAATTTTTTTGCGATTTTATTTTACCACAAAAAGTGTGTTAAAAAAAAATTCGGTTTTGGATTTAACACGAGGGGGATTGCGTTTGGGAAGATATGCGAGTGAACCCGCCCGGATTTTGTACTTTATCCAAAACAAATCGCAATATTTGCTTTTAAGTAAAAAAGCTATTGGAAGCCCTTGCAAGATATCTTGGCCAGTTTAAAAAGCTCCGAAGGGCGGCGGTACACGGTGGCGCACCTCATAAGCCCGTACTGCTTTTGGCGTTGTGCCGACTCATTTTAAACGGTACGATTGACAGTCCTAAAATATTTATCACGCCCGATCTTGTCCTGGAGTTTAAGGAGGTGTGGAGTAGGTTGGTCTCAACACCACACGTCCCTACGTTTTCGCTTCCGTTTTACCACATGCGGTCAGAGCCGTTCTGGACACTGATACCCGTAGGTGCGCAGGCCATGCCGCAGAGCATTTCCAGTTTAGGGGTTTTAAAGCGGTTTGTACACGGTGCGCAAATTGACTTTGAGTTGTTTGCGTTGTTAAAAGACCCGCATGACAACAACCTTTTTCAGGAAACGCTGATAAAACACTATTTTCCCGGCGCCAATTTATTACCCTTTTCACAAATTGAATCAGGCCTGTCGATTCAAAATGAAATCCTCAATGAAGATCCGCAGCAGTACGAACTCAGGATTGAATCGTTAGAAAAGACGATGTCTATTGAAGCCTTTGAAGAAGAGATTTTTGTGCGGGGCGGCATTTTTAAAAAAGTGGTTCCCAGGATCTACAATTACCAATGCGCGATTTCAGGAATGCGTATTGAGACCACCACCAATGCACAAATGATTGATGCCTGTCATATTGTGCCCTTTGCCGAATCAAAGGATGATACCATTTCAAACGGGATATCACTGTGTCCCAATTTGCACCGCGCACTTGACCGCGGCCTGATAACGATTACCGCTGATTATGCGGTTAAAGTTTCTGCACAAATCACCGAGAAAGATTCGCCGTACTCCATCGCCCAATTTGACGGACGCCCGATTATTTTGCCATCGGATGCGAGGTATTATCCGGGTGCTGCGAACTTGATGGCGCATGGGGAGCGATGGGGGTTTTTGTAGGGGGCGGGGGTTGTATATGAGAAGAATTTATTAATTCACAGGTGTAAGGGTTGACACTGTTCAGATTTAAAAAATTCAAGATTTGATGCTATAACCCTGACAATAGGATTCATAATAATGTTTGGTATGGCCTGTTAAATTTGTTATGTTTGATACCTTTACTATATCTATGAAAACTATTGAAGTTGTTGCTGCCATCGTTACTATTGACGACAAAATTCTTTGCGTTCAAAGAGGTGATAATAAGTATGATTACATTGCTTTTAAATGGGAATTCCCAGGCGGAAAAGTTGAAGCCGGTGAAACAAAAGAAGAGGCATTGGCAAGAGAAATAAAAGAAGAGCTTAAGATTAATATTCGCATTGATAATGAGTTTTTGACTGTCGAACACTCTTATCCGGATTTCGTTTTGGTTATGCACAGTTTTTTATGTACAACCGATACCCAAGACGTGCATTTGACAGAACACATTGAAGCTCGGTGGCTATCTAAAGACACTTTGCACCGGCTCGATTGGGCAGCCGCTGACATTCCAATTGTGAATAAACTCCAAACAGAATGAATCAAGCGTTAGCACAAAGTCTTCAAACAGGTTATATAGACAAATTGATTCACGCGGACAAAAATTTAATTCCGCGGTTTCTTGTTAACGATAAGTCGGCGGGAACCAAAGTCCTAACTACAATTGATTCAGAATTACGAAACTGTGACGAATTTTGGATTTCGGTTGCCTTTGCAACCACTAGTGGTGTAGCTACTTTGATGAATCGGTTGGAAGAACTCCGACAACGAAAAATTCGCGGAAAAATTCTGGTATCGCAGTACTTGAATTTTACCCAACCAGCGGCTTTAGAGCGTTTGTTGAAATTTGACAACATAGAACTCCGTATCGCCACCGAGGGAAATTTTCATTCTAAAGGATACCTATTCAGGAAAGAGACATTTTATAATTTAATTGTGGGCAGCAGTAACCTTACTGCTCCTGCTTTATGTTCCAACAAAGAGTGGAATCTAAAAGTGTCTGCAACGCTAGAAAGCCATATTATTTCTGAGGCATTGCTCGAATTTAAAAGTGAATTTGACCGCGCAGTTCTTGTCAATGACGAATTTATTCGAGCGTATAATATAACCTATCTGAGACAAAATGCGAGGCTTAGATATGCTACGCAAAAAATAGAGGATGAGGAAGCGATTTCGCCTAACAGCATGCAACGAGCGGCTTTGGCCAATATTGAGAAACTGAGACGCGGCGGCGCTCAACGTGCGTTGTTAATTTCGGCAACCGGGACAGGTAAAACTTATTTGTCTGCATTTGATGTAAAAGTTTTTAACCCCCGAAAGTTTTTGTTCGTGGTACATCGCGAAAACATTGCGCGAGCCGCACTGAAATCTTACCGAAAGATTTTTGGCTCCCAAATTTCCATGGGGATGTACACGGGGAATATTAAAGAACTAGAGGCAGATTTTGTGTTCTCAACCGTTCAAACAATCTCTAAAGAGGCGCATCGGACGAGGTTTACACCTGATCATTTTGATTACATTGTAATTGACGAAACCCATCGCGCCGGGGCGGATTCTTATCAATCAGTTTTTAATTATTTTACGCCTCGGTTTTTACTGGGGATGACGGCGACTCCCGAGAGAACCGACGGTTTCGACATTTTTAAACTATTTGATTACAAACTAGCATATGAGATTCGTCTTCATCAGGCACTCGATGAGGAGATGCTCACGCCATTTCACTATTATGGCGTGACTGACATCACAGTTGACGGAGAACTTTTAAAAGAAAACAGTGATTTTCGCCTTTTGACGTCCAAAGAAAGAGTTCGCCGAATTGTAGAGGCTGCAAATTTTTATGGCTGCGACGACAACAACGTTCGAGGATTAATATTTTGTTCAAAAGTTGCAGAAAGCGTCGAACTATCAAAATCTTTTAATGAATTAGGATTTAAAACGGTAGCTTTAACTGGAGATAATTCTGAGGAAGAAAGGGCTGCTGCAATAGAAAAACTCGAGGCCGAACCTAAACAACTCGATTACATTTTTACGGTTGATATTTTTAATGAGGGCATCGACATACCAAAAGTTAATCAGGTGATTATGCTGCGCCCCACTCAGTCCGCTATAGTATTTGTTCAGCAACTAGGACGTGGGTTGCGTAAAATAGACACAAAAGATTATTTGACTGTAATTGACTTTATCGGTAATTATTCCAACAACTATTTAGTCCCTGTTGCTTTATATGGCGACACCAGTTATAATAAAGATACACTGAGGAACCTAATGACAACGGGAAGCGCACTTATTCCAGGATGTTCTACTATCAATTTTGATAAAATTTCAAAGGATAAAATTTTCCAAGCTATCGATTCTGCCAATATGCAGACAAAGAAAGATTTGGTTAATGACTATAGACTTCTAAAGTTCAAATTGGGCCATATCCCAAAAATGGTCGACTTTTTAGACCACGGTTCCCGCGACCCTCAATTATACGTGAACTATTCAAAATCGTATTATAATTTCCTAAAATCAATAGGAGAAGCATTTACGGACGCACTTACTTCAGATCAAGAAAAGTTGTTGGAAGTTTTTTCGTGTGAAATCAATAATACAAAACGAATCGAAGATAGCGTGCTACTCAAGCATTTGATAAACAACAAGGAAATAACAGTAGATGAATTTAAAAATCTCTTGTTCGAAAAGTATGGCCATCAACTTACCGACGAAACGTTAGAGTCTTGTTTGACAAATCTCAATCTCCAATTCGTAACGGAGAAGTATAAAAACGTCGAAACTCCAGTCGGAACTATATACGGTTTTGAAATTGTCAAAATGGTAAATGGAAAAATCCAATTAACTGAATCTTTTATAGAGCATTTGGATAATCCCATTTTTAAAACCTTCCTACTCGATTCAACTATTTACTCGATTCGAACTTTCGATAGTCTTTTTTCGACGACTGACTTCCTTGGAGGCTTTGTACTGTACCGAAAATATTCGCGCAAAGATGTCCTACGAATTTTAAATTGGAAGAAAAACGTCAACGCGCAAAACATCGGTGGGTCGATAATTAGTACAGACAAAAAATATTGCGCCCTCTTTGTGAATTACCACAAAGAAGACCATATTTCAGCAAGCACCAAATATGAAGACGAATTTGTAAATCCATATGAGTTTACTTGGATGTCAAAGTCCGGACGCAAATTGACAAGTCCCGATATTCTTGCCATCCGCAATGAAAAAGACCTTCGCATCTTGTTATTTATAAAAAAGAACAATGATGAGGGTAAGTCCTTTTATTACATGGGTGACATTACGCCAATTGACAGTAGCTTTGAAGAAGACTATTTAAAAAACGACGAGGGCAAAAATGTATCGGTTGTAAGAATCAACTTTAATATGATGCAACCTGTACGTGAGCATATCTATAACTATATTACGGATGCGTATCAAAGTTAGAGATGAATGCAATATCGGATGCCACCTAAAGCTCGGCAAACTAAAACATTGTTCGCGTCAATGACAACAGTGGTAATTAGCATATTAGCAGTACTAACCTGGCTTTTTTACTATAAAAGAAAACGTGACAATCAAAAATATGAGCGGCCTGAATATCTCGCCAATCTTGCTAAGGCCTCGGCATTCCTTGACACAATGGCCGCAATCGATGATTATGTTACATGGGTGTATCGAGACCGACTAAAAACCGAATATCGCGAAGTAGCAATTTTTTTTAAGAATAAAACGTCCTATTATGTCAAAGAGGAAAAAGTCAAAACCTTCATCGACACCTTTTCTGATTTTGACAACTATATCGCTTACCGCAACCGGGAATACGTGAGTATTCAGAAAAGAAAGTTAAGTGAATTCTTTGACGACATCGAAGGAAAGAGTATCGATGAGCAGCAACGCAATGCCGTAGTCGTAGATGAATATTCAAATTTGATTATAGCGGGAGCGGGTTCGGGCAAGACCCTTACCATTCTTGCCAAGGTGAAATATTTGGTTGAAAAAAAGGGAGTCGACCCTAAAAATATTTTACTTCTATCTTTCACTAGAAAAACAGTTGACGAACTCAATGAGAGACTCGAAGATCTGGGACTGGCAACTCGTGCGACAACTTTTCATAAACTAGGCAATAGTCTAATCAAACAGTTCCGACCGGTAGCTCCCGGAGTTACGAATGAAAACACCCTTATAAATACGATTAAGCAATACCTGAAGAACGCTATCTATGATGATTCTGATGCTCTGTCAGCGTTCATTCAGTACGTGGCTTGCTATATGAATATTCCTGATGATATCGAGGCATACGAATCGCTTGGGGAAAAACTCGATACCGAAAAAGGTATAGACTTTCATACCTTGAAATCAAAATGCGATGAGATGGACATCGTGAAGAAGAAGACACTCGACACTTTGCATGGAGAGAAAGTAAAAAGCGTAGAAGAACTCACCATTGCGAATTTTCTCTTCTTGAACGGAATCGAATACGAATATGAAAAACGATACCCACATTCAAGTTTTGCCTACCAACCTGACTTCTATCTAAAAGATTACGACATATGGCTCGAGCACTTTGGCGTAGATGAAAATGACAATGCCAAATGGTTAAAGCCTCATAAGGAAAAAGAATATGTCGAGCTGATGTATTCAAAAAGGCAAGCGCACATTAATAACGGCACCAAGTTATTAGAGACCTATTCCTATTACAGCCGAGATAGGATACTGCTGACACGACTTGCTGAAATGTTGGAGCAGGAAGGCGTAAAATTCAAGCCTAAAGATCCAAAATCAATCTACGAACAAATAACAAGAAATGACAAAGGATTTGGCGACGAGATTATAAAGCTCATCCTATCTTTTATCAATCTCAGTAAATCAAGGCAATTAGATTCTACGTCACTGATAAACGTACTTCTAGTCGATAAACGAGTTAAGAATGGGTTTATGCGCGAACGGTTAAAACTCTTTCTCGCATTTGCATTACCGATCCTAGAGAAGTATGACAAAAAACTGGAGGAGGAAAATCAGATTGATTTTAACGACATGATCAATCAAGCGACGGCACTCATCAACCAACACCGCAAGAATCTTGGTTATGAGTACATTGTAATTGACGAGTACCAAGATATTTCCTATTCCCGTTTTAACCTTATAAAAGAGATTCGGGAATTATGCGGGGCGCGTTTAATTTGCGTAGGCGACGATTGGCAATCTATCTACCGATTCGCAGGGAGCGACATCACACTTTTTAGCAACTTTGGAAAACACGTCGGGCCTTACGAACAGCTATTTATTGAGCATACCTACAGGAATTCACAACCTTTAATAGACGTATCCGCCACATTCGTTACCCAAAATAAAAAGCAAATTCAAAAGAACCCGAAATCTAAAAAAGGATTCGTCACCGATCCTGTAAGGATCGTTGCGTATGAACATAATACTTACAAAGAGATTTTCGTAAATCAGATCAAAACGCTGGTAGAGTCGTACGGAAACAAATCTATACTTGTTCTAGGACGTCATAGCTTCGATATCGATGAGATTATTAAAGTCTCCGCCGACGGAATCCCTAGGGTAAAATACTATGAAGAGACCAACAAGCTTGAGGTTGAAGGAATTGAAAATGTTGACATTAAATTTCTGACTGTCCACAAGTCGAAAGGATTAGAAGCGGACAATGTCATTGTACTTCAGTTAAAAAATGATTTGTTTGGATTCCCCAATAAAATGTCGGACGATCCCATTTTATCATTGCTATTAAGTGAGGATGAAAATTTCCGGTTTGCGGAAGAACGCAGGTTATTTTATGTGGCCCTAACGCGTACTAAAAACGAAGTCATTTTGCTAACGCCCGAGGAAAAATCATTATTCGTCGAAGAATTGTTGACTGATAAGAAATATTATTTAAAGACCTCTGACTTAGGATCAACTACTAAGAATTGCCCATATTGCATAACGGGTAAACTCGTCGTTAGGCAAAATTCAAACGGACATAATTTTCTAGGATGCTCTCACTACCCAGCCTGTAATCAAACATACAATGACCTCGACATTCTAAATAGTGGGCTTCTCTGTTCGGCATGTGAAAGCGGCTATATGGTTAACCGAGAAGGGAAATTTGGAAAATTTCTCGGCTGTACATCGTATCCGAGGTGCACTCACAAGATGAAGTTGTAAGCACAGTAACCACTTCCTCCAACCCCCGTGTTAAATCCCAAACCGATTTTTATTTCCACACACTTTTTGTGGTAAAATTTTTGCTCGCTTAAATTATACACAAAATCCACGGTCATGAAAACAACCAATATTGCCAAGTCATTGGGAATGAAGCAACGGGAAATGGCACAAATCCTTGGGGTTCATCCCAGCCTGTATTCCATGTTTGAGTGCGGAAAGCGAACGCTACCGCTGGCGGCCATGCAATTGTTGTCGGAGCTGTTGCAATGCAATGAGCAGTCGGTGCCTGCGGACAAAACAAACGGTAAAACAAACCTGCAGGTACAAAATGAAATTCAGCGCCTCTTGCGGGAAAATGAATACCAGCGTTTGGCGCTGCACAAGCAATATGAAAAAACCAAGCAGCAGGCAGCACTTATCCGGAAAAGAATTTTAATTGACGCGTACCTTCAAAACAGAGGTGCCGTGCATCCATTTTCAAAGGTACAGCCCCATAAATTCACGACCCCGGCATTGCTTGAAACAACGATGCTCCGAATGGAATTGAAGCTTGAGGCATTAGAGCGAGAGCATCTGCATTTGCGCTCAAAGATGTCAACGTTGACAAACACTTTGAGTTAAAAACATTGCGTTTAAAAAACCTAAAATCTAAAGCGAATCCCTCCAAATAAAATCGTCCAAATGAATAACCGTGGACTTCTACCGGACCAGCGTCGGGCAATAAATGAAAATCGTTTTCGAAATAGTCAAAGTAAAACACCGCGTTTCAACTTTCGACGTCCACCTTATGAAAAAGAATAAAAAAAAGGACAAACTCCCGCTTGTCCTTTTTGATATCTAAAAAGAAAATACTATTCTTCTTTTTTCTCCTCGCTTCCTTCAGCAGATGCTTCAGGAGCAGCATTTTCAATCTGTGTTTCCTCAATTGCAACTGCCGATTCAGGAGCGTCAACGATTGGCTCTTCCACAGGAGCTTCGGCTTTGGTTTCCTCCGCCTTAGGAGCAGCGGCAACAGCACCGGCGGCTTTTTTGCCACCGCGACGGCTACGGCCTTTTTTCTCCTCTTTTTTGCCACCGTTGTAGAGTTCGTTAAAGTCAACCAGTTCGATCATGGCCATATCGGCGTTGTCGCCCAAACGGTTACCCAACTTGATGATACGGGTGTATCCTCCCGGACGGTCACCCACTTTAGGGGCTACATCGCGGAACAGTTCGGCAACAGCGTATTTGTTGCGCAATGAAGCGAAAACAATACGACGGTTGTGGGTGGTATCTTCTTTTGATTTGGTTACCAGTGGCTCAACATACATCTTAAGGGCTTTTGCCTTGGCAACTGTAGTGTTGATGCGTTTGTGCTCAATCAGTGAGCAGGCCATGTTTGCCAGCATCAGTTTGCGGTGACCGCTCTGTCTGCTCAGGTGATTAATTTTCTTTCCGTGTCTCATTACTCTGTATTTTACCTAGCCTTCCGGACTAGTCTTTATCTAATTTGTACTTGCTAAGATCCATTCCGAAAGTCAGGTTCTTGTTGGCCACCAGCTCGTCCAGCTCGGTAAGCGACTTCTTGCCAAAGTTGCGGAATTTCATAAGGTCGTTTTTGTTAAACGACACCAAATCTCCAAGGGTTTCAACCTCGGCTGCCTTGAGGCAGTTAAGGGCGCGAACCGACAGGTCCATGTCAACAAGCTTGGTCTTTAAAAGCTGACGCATGTGCAATGATTCCTCATCGTATGACTCGGTTTGTGCAATTTCGTCGGCCTCAAGCGTGATACGCTCGTCAGAGAACAGCATAAAGTGGTGGATCAAAACCTTGGCGGCCTCGGTCAGTGCATCCTTAGGTGCAATCGAACCGTCGGTCTTGATTTCAAAAACCAACTTCTCGTAATCGGTTTTTTGCTCCACACGATAGTTTTCAATGCTGTACTTCACGTTTTTAACGGGCGTATAGATTGAATCGGTAAAGATGGTACCAATTGCGGCATTTTGCTTTTTGTTCTCCTCGGCCGGTACATAACCGCGTCCTTTTTCAATGGTCAACTCCATGTTCAGGCTGATCTTGCTATCCATGTTGCAGATGACAAGCTCCGGGTTGAGCACCTGGAAACCTGAAATGAACTTCTGGAAGTCACCCGCTGTAAGCTGGTCTTTCCCCGACACTGAAATGGTTACTGATTCGTTGTCGACATCCTCAATCTGGCGTTTGAAACGCACCTGTTTCAGGTTCAGGATGATTTCGGTTACGTCTTCAACCACTCCTGAGATAGTCGTGAACTCGTGGTCAACGCCTTCTATACGCACCGATGTGATTGCGTATCCTTCCAGGGCAGAAAGCAAAACTCTCCGAAGTGCGTTACCAACCGTCAATCCATATCCGGGTTCCAAAGGGCGGAATTCAAACTTCCCTTCGAAATCGGTTGAATCGATCATGATAACCTTATCGGGTTTTTGAAAATTAAATATTGCCATAAATTGTTAGGACTAATCAGTTATTACTTGTTGTACAATTCGACGATAAGCTGCTCCTTGATGTTCTCAGGAACTTGCAGCCTTGCCGGAACTGAAACAAATGTACCTTCCTTCAGGTCGTTGTTCCAGGTAATCCACTCATAAACGCGGCTTGCGTTAGCCAATGAACGCTCGATGCTTTCCAGAGATTTTGACTTCTCGCGAACTGCAACCTTGTCGCCTGGCTTGAGGTGATATGACGGGATGTTAACCACCTCGCCGTTCACGGTAATGTGACGGTGCGAAACAATCTGACGGGCAGCACGACGCGATGAGGCAATCCCCATGCGGTATACTACGTTATCCAGACGTGATTCACACAATTGGATGAGTACTTCACCGGTTACCCCACGTGCAGCTGATGCTTTTTCAAACAATCCGCGGAATTGCTTCTCGAGGATGCCGTAGGTGTATTTGGCTTTTTGCTTCTCCATCAACTGGATTGCGTACTCTGATTTTTTACCCCTTTTTTTGGCCAGGCCGTGTTGTCCCGGTGGGTAACTTCTTTTTTCGAAGGCTTTGTCATCGCCAAAGATCGCTTCACCAAACTTACGAGCGATTTTTGTTTGTGGACCAGTATATCTTGCCATTGTTAAAAATTATGGGAACAGGAGTTATGAATTCAGGTCTATATCCTCCGATAACCCGTCTCTGTCCCGGTTATACTTAATTATTCTTGTTTTCGTAAGCCGGTGCGATCCAGGAAATGTGACCGCAATCAGCTTAATCTGCGATAGTTAAACTACCAGACAGTTATTAAACTCTTCTGCGCTTAGGAGGACGGCATCCGTTGTGCGGCATTGGGGTCACGTCGATGATTTCAGTCACCTCGATCCCTCCGTTGTGGAGTGAACGGATGGCTGACTCACGTCCGTTGCCCGGTCCTTTAACGTATACCTTGACTTTTTTAAGTCCGGCCTCTATAGCTACTTTGCTAGCATCCTCGGCAGCCATCTGGGCGGCGTATGGCGTGTTCTTTTTAGAACCACGGAATCCCATTTTACCGGCTGATGACCAAGACACCACCTCACCCTTTTTGTTGGTCAGGGAGATGATGATGTTGTTGAAGGTAGCACTGATGTGTGCCTCTCCTGTCGATTCAACTACAACTTTGCGCTTTTTTGTGGTCGCTTTAGCCATGTTTACTTATTATTTAGTCGCTTTTTTCTTGTTAGCAACAGTTTTACGCTTACCTTTTCTAGTTCGGGAGTTGTTCTTGGTACGCTGACCACGGAGTGGCAAGCCTGAACGGTGACGGATTCCACGGTAGCAACCGATGTCCATCAAACGCTTAATGTTCAAAGAAGTCTCTGAACGCAGTTCGCCTTCAATTTTGTAGTATGAAACCGCGTCACGGATCGCTGCGATCTGATCGTCGTTCCAATCCTGAACTTTGATATCTTCACTTACACCGGCTTTGGCCAGAATTTCACTCGCACGGCTTTTACCGATACCGAAGATATAGGTCAAAGCGATAACGCCTCTTTTGTTTTTTGGGATGTCGATCCCCGCTATTCTTGCCATAATTATCCTTGTCTTTGTTTAAATCTAGGATTTTTTTTGTTGATTACGTACAACCTGCCTTTGCGACGTACAATGATGCAATCGGCACTTCTCTTTTTTACTGATGCTCTAACTTTCATCTTAATCTTTTTTTCTTTTACTTCGTACCGTTCGGCTGCGCCTCGGGTCAGCTCTCAGCTCCCAGCAACCAGTGTCTTAGCTTGACGACTGATGGCTGCTACCTGACTGCTATTTTAATATCTATAAGTAATCCTTGCTTTGGTCAAATCGTAGGGGCTCATCTCGAGTTTCACCTTGTCGCCCGGAAGCAACTTGATGTAGTGCATACGCATTTTTCCTGAGATGTGCGCGATCACTACGTGACCGTTTTCCAATTCTACACGGAACATTGCATTTGACAATGCTTCAATGATGGAACCGTCCTGCTCTATTGCTGATTGCTTTGCCATGTTAAGCTACTGCTTTGCGGTTTTTACCGGTTTTCATCAGTCCGTCGTAATGCTTGTTAAGCAAGTACGAATTGATTTGCTGCATCGTATCGATAGCTACCCCAACCATAATGATCAGTGACGTTCCGCCAAAGAACATGGCCCAGGCCTGTTGTACGTCCATTGCACTTACAATGATAGCCGGGAACACAGCAATCAGGGCAAGGAATAATGAACCAGGGAAAGTAATCAACGACATGATGCGGTCCAGATAATCGGCTGTTTCAACACCAGGACGGATGCCCGGGATAAAACCACCGCTTCTCTTGAGATCGTCAGCCATTTTATTGGTAGGCACAGTGATCGCTGTATAGAAAAACGTAAACAGAATGATCAGCAGTGCAAAAACAAAATTATACCAGAACCCGAACATGTCGCTAAAAGTACCTGCAATGCTTTGAGAGGCTTCAGAATCTGAAAGACCTGCAAGAGCAGCCGGGATAAACATGATCGCCTGTGCAAAGATGATTGGCATTACACCCGATGCATTAAGCTTGAGCGGAATCCACTGGCGGTTGCCTCCGGTAGCATCCTTTTCAAACTCGCCTGCCACGGTACGACGGGCGTACTGAACAGGAATTCGGCGCACCGCCATAACAAGCAGGATACAGGCCATGATGACCAACAGCCAGATGATGATCTCGATTACGAGCAACATCGGACCACCGTTGTTATTGGTGACGCGGGTAGCAAATTCCTGCAGGAATGCCTCAGGCAGACGGGCAAGAATACCTACCATGATCAAAAGTGAAATACCGTTTCCGATTCCTTTGTCGGTGATCTTTTCACCCAGCCACATCGCGAAGATGGTACCGGTAGTAAGGATCACAACTGATGAGAACAGAAACGAGAACGAATCAAACCCTAGCAAAAACGCACTTTGAGGAAGCGTTCTGTACAGGTTGTAAATGTAGCCCGGTCCCTGAACCAGCGTAATCAGAATGGTCAGCCAGCGCGTAATCTGGTTTATTTTTTTACGTCCACTTTCGCCCTCTTTCTGCAATTTCTGCAGGTAAGGAACGGCGATACCCATCAACTGCACCACAATCGAAGCTGAAATGTAAGGCATGATACCCAACGCAAAAACCGAGGCTTTTGAGAACGATCCTCCGGTAAACATGTCAAGGATTGACCCGATACCTTCCTTGGTTTGCCCGGCAAGGTTAGCCAGTTGCGTAGCGTCGATTCCCGGAAGGGTTACGTGCGCTCCAAAACGGTAAACCAAAAGCAAGCCCAGGGTTAAAAGAATCCTGTTCTTTAATTCCTCAATTTTCCAAACATTGGCAAAGCCTTCAAAAAATTTCTTCATCGTGGCAGTTCAATTACAAGGTTACAGCTTCACCGCCGGCAGCCTCGATAGCAGCCTTGGCAGTAGCAGTAAATTTATGTGCGGTTACTTTAAGTTTGGCTTTCAACTCGCCACGGCCCATGATTTTTACCAATTCATTCTTGGTAGCCAAACGGTTGGCCACAAGATCGGTAAAATTTACAGTGTCCGTTACAAGACCGTTGTCAACCATCTGTTGCAGCGTATCGAGGTTTACCCCTTGATATTCTACGCGGTTGATGTTCTTGAAACCAAATTTAGGCACCCTTCTCTGGAGTGGCATCTGACCACCCTCGAAACCAATTTTACGCGAGTAACCTGAGCGCGACTTGGCACCTTTGTGTCCGCGCGCGGCAGTTCCGCCTTTACCTGAACCTTCTCCGCGTCCGACGCGTTTGTTCTGATTGTGGGTAGAACCTTCGGCAGGTTTTAAATTACTTAAGTTCATCTCGTATACGATTATTTGGCTTCTTCTACTGAAACCAGGTGTTTAACTTTATTGATCATCCCAAGGATAGCAGGATTTGACTCGTGCTCAACCACCTGGCCCATACGACGAAGGCCCAGTGCCTCAAGACCCCTTTTCTGGGTCAGCGGGCAGTTGATTTTGCTTCTGATCTGTTTGATTCTTAACTTAGTCATAATTCTCCTGATTAACCTTTAAACACTTTCTCAAGCGATACACCACGCATTTTGGCAACGGTGTGCGCGCTTCTCATCTGCAACAATGCGTCAAAAGTAGCTTTTACCACGTTGTGCGGGTTTGATGATCCCTGTGATTTAGACAATACGTCGTGAATACCTACCGACTCCAGTACGGCGCGAACAGAACCTCCGGCAATTACACCGGTACCGTGTGAAGCTGGCATCAGGAACACACGGGCTCCGCCAAACTTACCTTTTTGTTCGTGAGGAACAGTGTGTCCGGCAAGCGGAATGCGAACCAAGTTCTTTTTTGCATCTTCGACAGCCTTTGCGATGGCTTCTGAAACGTCTTTAGACTTTCCGAGGCCATGTCCAACAACACCGTGCTCGTCACCTACTACTACGATAGCCGAAAATCCGAAGGCACGGCCACCTTTAGTCACTTTGGTTACGCGGTTTACTGCTACCAGGCGGTCCTTTAGTTCCAGTCCGCTTGGCTTTACCAATTCAATGTTTTTATACTTGTACATGATCTCTTAGAATTTAAGTCCGGCTTCGCGAGCACCTTCAGCCAATGATTTAACACGGCCATGGTACAGGTTTCCGCCACGGTCAAATGATACAGTGTCGATTCCGGCTTTCAGCGCTTTTTCAGCCACTGCCTTACCTACTGCGTTAGCGATTTCGATTTTGGTTCCCTTTACCGAGAAACCTTTGTCACGTGACGATGCTGCCAAAAGCGTTACACCGTTTACGTCGTCGATCAGCTGAGCGTAGATCTCTTTATTGCTGCGGAATACTGAAAGTCTTGGTCTTTCAGCCGTCCCGCTTACTGTTTTACGGATCCTGTGTTGGATGCGTATTCTTCTTTCAGTTTTTGTTAAGGACATACTCTTACTTATTACGCTGATTTACCTGCTTTTCTTCTCAATACTTCTCCAACGAACTTCACACCTTTTCCTTTGTACGGCTCAGGCTTGCGGAAGCTGCGGATTTTTGCGGCAATCGACCCAAGCAGTTGCTTATCGTGTGAAGTTAGTTTGATGATAGGGTTCTTCCCTTTCTCAGACACGGTCTCGAGTTTTACCTCAGGAGCCAGTTCCAGGATAATGTTGTGGGAAAATCCAAGGGCAAGGTCAAGTTTCTGACCTTGGTTTGAGGCGCGGTAACCAACACCTACCAGTTCGAGTTCCTTGGTGAATCCGGTTGAAACACCGGTGATCATGTTGTTGATCAGGGCGCGGTACAAACCGTGCTTTGACCTTTGAACTTTGTCGTCTGACGAACGCTCGACAATAACTTGATTGTCTTCAACTTTTACCGAAACATCGGAAAAGTCCTGAGTCAGTTCGCCCAGCTTTCCTTTAACAGTAACCACGTTGCCCTTGATATCGACGGTAACGCCGGCGGGAATGGTCACTGGATTTTTTCCAATTCTTGACATCTTCTAATCTTTTTTAGTACACGTAACAGATTACTTCACCGCCTACATTGAGTTGCTTGGCCTGCTTGCCTGTCATAAGTCCCTTTGAGGTAGACACGATGGCAATACCCAATCCGTTGAGGATGCGTGGGATTTCAGAAGAACCTGCGTATTTACGCAAACCTGGTTTACTGATTCTCTGCAGATCGCGGATGACCGGTTGCTTGGTCTCCTTGTCGTACTTCAGGGCGATTTTGATGGTTCCCTGAGGAGCGGTTTCCTCAAACTTGTAGCTGAGGATGTACCCTTGATCAAACAGAATCTTGGTAATTTCTTTCTTTAGATTAGAAGCCGGAATCTCGACAACTTTGTGGTTTGCAGCCACAGCGTTACGAATCCGCGTCAAATAATCCGCAATAGGATCTGTATACATATTTATTAAATTGCGGCAACGGTTTTCAGCAAAGCCTTTTCGCTGAACCTGAGGCCATTAAACATTCATAACAACAACAGATAATTGCACGTTCGCGGCAAAAATCCGGCAAATGTACAATTATCTGCTTAAATAACCAGCTTACCAGCTAGCTTTTTTTACGCCCGGGATTAATCCCTGGTTAGCCATCTCACGAAAAGTAACACGTGAAAGACCAAATTGACGCATGTAACCGCGAGGCCTTCCGGTTAGTTTGCAGCGGTTGTGCAGGCGTACCGGCGAGGCGTTCTTTGGCAATTTCTGAAGCGCTTCGTAATCTCCGGCTTCCAAAAGTGCCTTTCTTTTCTCGGCGTATTTTGCTACAGTCTTAGCCCTTTTGATCTCACGGGCTTTCATTGATTCTTTAGCCATCTCTTAGTTCTTTTTGAAAGGTAAACCCAGTTCAGCCAACAGCGACTGTGCTTCTTTATCCGTTTTTGCAGTCGTTACAAACGTGATGTCCATCCCGGAGATCTTGTTCACTTTGTCGATGTCGATTTCAGGGAAGATGATCTGCTCGGTAACACCAAGGTTGTAGTTTCCGCGGCCGTCAAATCCGGTAGCCTTGATTCCGCCAAAGTCGCGAACACGTGGCAAAGCCGACGTAACCAGACGATCCAGGAACTCGTACATACGCTCTCCGCGCAGTGTAACTTTAGCTCCGATCGGCATGCCTTTACGCAGCTTAAACGTTGCAACGTCTTTTTTGGAAATGGTAGATACCGCTTTTTGGCCGGTGATTTTTGTCAATTCGTCAACAGCGTAGTCGATGAGTTTCTTGTCGGAAACTGCAGCACCAACACCGCGGCTCAAAACGATTTTTTCAAGCTTAGGAACCTGCATCACGTTTTTATAGCCGAATTCTTCTTTAAGAGCCGACACAACACGGTCTTTGTACTCTTGTTTTAGTCTAGGAACGTATGCCATGATTATTTAGCTTTCTTGGTTTCTTTTTTTGCTCCTTTTGCAGCCGGTTTGGCAGCACCTTCAACCTTTGCCAGGTTAGAGATGTGGATAGGAGCCTCTTTCTTCACGATACCACCTTGTGGGTTCTTGGCGCTTGGTTTGGTGTGTTTTGACACCATATTTACACCTTCGACGATCGCTTTGTTCGATTCCGGAAATACCTTTGAAACCGTACCGGTGGTTCCTTTGTGGTCACCGGCGATGATTTTTACGGTATCACCTGATTTTATCTTCAACTTTATCATTGTGACGATAATTAAAGCACCTCAGGTGCCAGTGAAACGATTTTCATGAATTGCTTTTCGCGAAGTTCACGGGCAACCGGACCAAACACGCGGGTTCCGCGCATTTCACCTTGTGCGTTCAAAAGCACACAGGCGTTGTCGTCAAAACGGATATATGATCCGTCGGCGCGACGAACTTCTTTCTTGGTACGAACAACCACCGCAGTCGACACGGCGCCCTTCTTCACGTTTCCGTTTGGAGTGGCATCCTTGATAGACACTACGATTTTGTCACCAACAGAGGCATACCTTCTTTTGGTACCTCCCAGAACGCGGATAGTCAAAACTTCCTTTGCCCCGGTGTTGTCTGCTACTTTAAGTCTTGATTCTTGCTGTACCATGATTACTTAGCTCTTTCAATGATTTCTACTAGTCTCCAGCACTTGGTCTTTGACAGCGGACGTGTCTCGGCAATAAGTACTGTGTCTCCGATATTGCAATCGTTCTTTTCGTCGTGCGCGTGATACTTTTTAGTCTTCAACACGAACTTACCGTACAACGGGTGTTTTACTTTGTGAGTTTCAGAAACTACAATGGACTTGTCCATCTTGTTCGAAGTAACAACCCCGATACGCTCTTTTCTTAAATTTCTTTTTTCCATCGTTCTGCAGAATTATTGTAGCGCTCTTTTTGTCAGCTCGGTAGCCAAACGGGCTACTGTCCTGCGCATGGTACGAATTTGTAGCGGATTCTGGATGGGTGAAATGGCGTGAGTCATTTTAAGATCCATGTACGCTTTTTGAGTCTGTGCGAGTTTTTCCTGCAATTCCGCAACGGAAAGATTCTTGATTTCTGTCTGTTTCATGTTTAGCGGATTATGCTTCGTAGTCGCGAGCAATGATGAACTTAGTTTTTACCGGAAGTTTCTGAGCTGCCAAACGCAAAGCTTCTTTAGCTACTGCAAGCGGCACACCTGTAACCTCAAACATCACACGTCCGGGCTTCACAACGGCTGCCCAGTATTCAACGGCACCTTTACCTTTACCCATACGAACTTCGAGGGGCTTCTTGGTGATAGGCTTATCCGGGAAAATTTTGATCCACAATTGACCTTCACGTTTCATGTAACGGGTAGCGGCGATACGCGCTGCCTCAATTTGACGCGAAGTCAGAAACATACCAGTCTCATGAACCGACTTGATGCCGAACATGCCGTTAGAAAGTTCGTGCCCGCGTTGGGCCAGGCCTTTCATCCTGCCTTTTTGTACCTTGCGGTACTTGGTTCTTTTAGGCTGTAACATTTGTTTTCAGTTTAAAAATTACTTACGCTTACGGTCTGCTCCTGATTTGCGGTCTTTTCCAAACGACTTTCTCTCCCCACGAGGAGCATCGTTCTTACCTCCGGCGGCTGACTTCTTGTCCATGCCTACCAGTGGTGACAAATCGCGTTTTCCGTAAACCTCACCTTTCATGATCCACACCTTGATGCCCATACGACCGTAAGTTGTATGTGCTTCGGCCAAAGCGTAATCAATGTCGGCCCTGAAAGTTGACAGGGGAATACGACCTTCTTTGAAGCTCTCTGAACGCGCCATTTCGGCACCGTTCAAACGACCTGAAATCATCACTTTAACACCCTCTGCATTCATACGCATAGAAGCAGCAATAGCCATTTTGATTGCTCTACGGTAAGAAATACGGCTTTCAATCTGGCGCGCAATGCTGCTGGCCACCAGGAAGGCGTCAAGTTCCGGTCTCTTGATCTCAAAGATGTTGATCTGAACCTCCTTGTCGGTAATCTTCTTCAATTCCTCCTTAAGCTTGTCTACCTCCTGGCCTCCTTTTCCGATGATGATACCGGGACGGGCTGTGGTGATAGTAACGGTTACAAGTTTAAGTGTCCTCTCGATGATTACTTTTGATACACTAGCTTTAGAGAGACGGGCGTGGATGTACTTTCTGATCTTGTAGTCTTCTGCCAGCTTGTCGCCGTAGTCGTCACCACCATACCAGTTAGAGTCCCATCCGCGGATGATCCCAAGTCTGTTTCCGATTGGATTTGTCTTTTGTCCCATTTCTTAATTCGCTTGTGTGTTATCCATTTGTCCCAAAACGATGGTTACGTGGTTGGAACGTTTTCTAATTCTGTGTGCGCGACCCTGCGGAGCCGGACGAAGACGCTTAAGCATCATACCGCCGTCAACGCGAATCTCTTTTACGAATAAACCTGCCTCGGCTACATTGCCTTCGCTGTTTTTCTGCTCCCAGTTGTTGATTGCGGAAAGCAACAGTTTCTCCAGGTTACGAGACGCTTCTTTAGTGCTAAAACGCAACAGGTTAAGCGCTTTTTCAACCTTCTGACCTCTTACCAAGTCTGCCACCAGGCGCATTTTTCTAGGTGAAGTAGGGCAGTTATTCAACTTTGCAAAGGCGATCTGCTTGTTAGCTTCCTTGATGCCTTCAGCTCTTTCTCTTTTACGAACTCCCATCTTACTTATTTTTTACCTTTGTTTTTAGCACCGGCGTGACCGCGGAATGAGCGGGTTGGTGAAAATTCTCCTAATTTATGTCCTACCATGTTCTCGGTAACATATACAGGAACGAACTGGCGTCCGTTGTGTACGGCGATGGTATGACCCACGAAATCCGGGGTAATCATCGATGCGCGAGACCAGGTTTTTACAACCGATTTGTTGGCGTTTTCCAACACTTTCTTCTCTAACTTATAGTGAACGAAAGGTCCTTTCTTTAATGAACGTGCCATCTCTTATTATTTCTTTCTACGTTCTACAATATACTTGTTACTTGGGTTCGCCTTTGCGCGGGTTCTGTAACCTTTAGCCGGCAAGCCTTTGCGTGAGCGTGGGTGACCTCCTGACGAACGTCCTTCACCACCACCCATCGGGTGATCAACCGGGTTCATCGCTACCGGACGTGTACGAGGGCGACGGCCCAACCAGCGTGAACGACCTGCTTTTCCGGAAACTACCAACTGGTGGTCAGAGTTTGAAACGGCACCGATCGTAGCTGAACAGGTCAGCAGGATCAAACGAGTTTCGCCTGACGGCATCTTGATGGTAGCATACTTTCCGTCGCGGGCCATCAATTGAGCGAACGTTCCGGCCGAACGAGCGATAACCGCTCCCTGACCAGGACGAAGTTCGATACAAGAGATAACAGTTCCGAGTGGAATCTTGCTAAGTGGCATAGTGTTTCCGATTTCCGGCTGCGCCTCAGGACCAGACACAACGGTCTGACCTACCTTAAGACCGTTTTGTGCAATCACATAGGTCTTGGCACCATCGGCATAAGCCAAAAGCGCGATAAACGCAGTACGGTTCGGATCGTATTCAATTGATTTCACGGTAGCAGGAATTCCTGTTTTGGCGCGTTGAAAATCAATGATACGATAGCGTTGCTTGTGACCACCTCCGCTATAACGGATGGTCATCTTTCCTTGACTATTTCTACCTCCAGAGCTTTTTATCGGCGCTAACAGCGAGCGTTCCGGCTTATCAGTTGTGATAGTGTCAAAGCTATTCACAACTCTAAATCGCTGGCCCGGGGTAATAGGTTTTAGTTTTCTAACTGACATAAAACTGCCTTTTATTAGATGTTGTTATAAAAATCGATTGTTTCTCCTTCTTTCACCTGAACCACTGCTTTCTTGTAAGCATTGGTCTTACCGTTAATCATGCCGCTTTTGGTGTATTTTACAGAGCGATCCGGACGAACATTCATGGTGTTGACCTCAACGACAGTAACGCCGTAAGCTGCTTCAACAGCTTTCTTGATCTCTACTTTGTTCGCTTTGCGGTCAACCATAAAACCAAAACGGTTGAAAAGTTCACCATCTTTGGTGATTTTCTCGGTAATGATGGGTTTGATAATGATATTCATCTCGCGATTATTTGCTTAAATTCTCTTCAATTCCTTCCAGAGCGCCTTCCAAAAGCACAAGATTGTTGGCGTTCAGGATTGCATAAGTGCTTAATTCTGAGGCAGTTACAACGCTAGAAGCTTTCAAATTACGTGACGACAAATATACATTTTTATTTGAGTCACCCAACACGAACAAAGATTTTTTGTTGTCAATCCCCAAGGCTTTCAGCACATTAATGAAATTCTTGGTGTTTGGCGTGTCAAATGTAAAGTCCTCCAGAACGATCAGTCCCTGCTCTTTTGCCTTCATTGAAAGGGCCGATTTACGGGCCAGACGCTTCAGGTTTTTGTTGAGCTTGAACGAATAGTTGCGCGGACGCGGGCCAAAGATGGTACCACCACCTTTAAACACCGGCGACTTTACCGATCCGGCACGGGCCGTACCTGTTCCTTTTTGCTTCTTGATCTTACGGGTTGATCCCGTTACCTCGGCACGCTCCTTAGCTTTGTGCGTTCCCTGACGTTGGTTGGCCAGGTATTGCTTCACATCCAGATAAACGGCGTGGTTGTTTGGCTCGATACCAAAAACCGAATCTGAAAGGGTCACTTTCTTGCCGGTTTCTTTTCCGCTGATATTTAAAACTTTTACTTCCATTACTTCTGAATGATTACGTAAGAATTGTTGTGTCCGGGAACCGCACCTTTAACCAAAATCAGGTTTTTGTCGGCAACCACTTTCAACACTCTCAGGTTTTGTACTTTAACATTCTCTCCGCCCATGCGTCCAGCCATGCGCATTCCTTTGAAAACGCGTGATGGATACGATGAAGCACCTACTGATCCCGGTGCGCGAAGACGGTTATGCTGTCCGTGAGTCACCTGTCCAACACCGCCAAATCCGTGACGCTTTACAACGCCCTGGAAACCTTTTCCTTTTGAAACGCCTTGCACGTCCACAAATTCGCCTTCTTCAAAAATGGTAACGTCAACAACGTCTCCCAATTTGTGCTCTGTTGCAAACTCCTTGAACT
>CAKUAD010000007.1 GCA_934636265.1 uncultured Flavobacterium sp. | reverse complement strand
TCCGCGCGCGACGTGCTCGACGCCGTCGAGGCGGTCGGCGGTCGCGAGGTCGGCGAAGTCTGGCCGCTCGACCAGACCTTGTCCCGCCGCGTCCCCTTGCTCGTCCGCCTCCCGCCCGCCGCTCGCGCCGACCCCCAAGCCCTCGCCCGCCTCCCGGTGCGCGGCGCCGGCCCCGCCGTCCCGCTCGGCCAGGTGGCCACCCTCGAACTCATCGACCAGCCCGCCTCGATCTCGCGCGTCGCCATCGCCCGCAAGACCGCCGTCGACGTCAACGTGCGCGGCCGCGACCTCGGCGGCTTCGTCGCCGACGCCCAAGCCCTCGTCCACCGCGAGCTCAAGCTCCCCGTGGGCTACACCTTGACCTGGGGCGGCCAGTTCAAGAACCTCGCGGCCGCCACCGAGAGCCTCGCGGTCGCCGTCCCGGCCGCGCTCCTCCTCATCTTCCTCTTGCTCTACCTCGCCTTTGGCGAATTGAGCGCCGCCCTGCTGATCTACTTGAATGTTCCATTTGCAGCTATCGGTGGAATTTTCTTACTGGATTGGCGCGGAATTGAACTCTCAATCTCGGCCTCGATCGGCTTCATCGCGCTCTTTGGCATCGCAGTCTTGAACGGCGTCGTCTTGCTCTCGACCGTGAAGCAGCTCCGCGCCGAAGGCCGAAGTGTCCGCGAGGCCGCTCGCGAAGGAGCCCATCGCCGCCTCCGCGCGGTCGTCATGACCGCCGCGGTCGCCTCGCTCGGCTTCTTGCCAATGGCGATTAGCACGAGTGCAGGGGCTGAAGTACAGAAGCCTTTGGCAACCGTCGTCATCGGCGGTCTGATCACCGCCACACTGCTCACGCTTATCGTCTTGCCAATCCTGTATTATTTCGTTGAAAAAGGAGGCAAGTTTAAACCCAACGTAAGTACGCTGGTGCTGTTGTTTGCTTTGGCTTTGCCAGCTATTGGTTCGGCGCAGGCGCAGCCTATGTCAATTGAAAATGCGTTGAATCTGGCTTTCAAGAACAATCAGAACCTGAAGGCATCTGAACTGGATGTTCAGGCGCAAACCAAGTTGATAGGTTCGGCATGGGACATTCCAAAAACCGAGGTCAACGGAATGTTTGGGCAGTTCAACTCTGCGGCGCAGGACAAGAATATTTCCATATCCCAAAGCATCAATCCGTTCCGCATCAGCGCGACCCGGAAGTTACTCAAAGAGAATAGCAATGCAAGTCAATTACGTTCGGCGGCGACTAAACAGCAAATCGCATTTTCGGTTCGCGAATCCTGGAACAACTTGCTTTATTTTCAGAAACTGAATACCATTTTGTCTAAGCAGGCTGCGGTGATGGATAAGTTTGTACGCTCAGCAGATGTAAAGTTTCGCGTAGGCGAAACCAACTCGCTCGAAAAGAATGTAGCCTCAGCTAAACAGCAGGAACTTCAGCAACGTATCAGACAGAATGAGGCGCAGGTAAAAATCGAAAGGACACGCCTGAAGCTATTATTGAATCTAAAAGAGGATTTCAGCGTAGCAGATACTTCGTTTACTCCACTGCCACCGATTTCGGCGGTGGATTCATCTGCTGTGAAACAAAATCCGGAGTTTCAGTTGGCGGAGAAACAGGTTGACATCGCAATAGCAACTCGAAAAGCAGAACAAGCTTCTTTATGGCCTGATATTTCGGCTGGTTATTTTATCCAGTCCATTACCGGGAATCAGGATATAGACGGCACGCCACGATATTATGACGACGCCATGCGCTTTCAGGGTTTCACGGTTGGAATAGCGCTTCCTGTTTTCTTTGGCGGCAGCGCGGCAAGGGCAAGGGCAGCTCGTATCAACATCGAGCGCGAAAAGCAAAACGCGGCCTATATGCAAACCCAATTCAAAAGCCGACTGGTCGAAGAGAATGAGCAGCTGGCGACATACGATGCACTTGTGTCATATTACAGAGATACCGCCGAGCCTAACGCCAAGAAAATTACAGCTAATGCAACAAAGGCTTATCAAAACGGCGACGTGTCCTATGTAGAGTACGTTCAAAATCTCGATACGGCTAATAGCATTTTGCTGAACTATGCCGACGCAGTGCGCCAGTATAACCAAACTATCATCAACATCCAATACCTCATAAATCAATAATGATGAAATCAAAGTATAATCCATTTAAAATAATGCTTGTGTCAGCTGTATTGTTATTACTGGCTGCATGCGGTAAAAAAGAAGAAACTTCTACCGACGAACCGGAAGCCAAAAAAGAAGCTGCACATGAAGAGAGCGGAAACAAAGAGGTCGAACTCAATGAGGCGCAATATTCTTCAGCTGGTGTTGTGCTTGGTACTTTTAGCCCTAAAAACCTCAGCGAAGTAATCAATGCTAACGGATACACCAAGTTGCCACCGCAGAACCAAGCGGACGTATCGGTCTTTGTGTCTGGAATCATCAAAAGCATCGCCATTATAGAGGGGCAGAGCGTCCGCAAAGGACAAGTAATCGCAACGGTAGAAAGTCCTGAATTTACCAGAATCCAGCAGGATTACCTAACCTCAAAAAGTAATCTGGAATTCCTGAAGTTAGAGTTTGAACGGCAGCGGGTTCTGAGCGAGGAAGAGGTGTCGGCGAAGAAAGTTTTTCAGAAAACCAAAGCCGACTACGAGATAGAAAAGGCACGCTATTCCTCTCTTAGTAAACAGCTTCAGACAATGAACATCAACCCAAACAGAGGCGCTGTCGCTACCGTTCCCGTCGTTGCGCCAATTTCGGGGTCGATTACCGAAGTTAATATCAAAATAGGCAGTACAGTGTCACCCGGTCAGGCTTTGGTGAATATCGTCGACAATTCGCAGTTGCATGTTGATTTATTGGTTTATGAGAAAGACCTCCAAAAGGTAAAAACGGGCCAAAATGTCCGCTTTGTTCTGACCAATCAGGATAACACGGAAATCAGCGGAAAGATTTTCAGCGTGGGCAAGGCGTTTGAAAATGAAACCAAATCGGTTGCCGTTCACGCAGATATTGAAAACGACAAACAACAACTCATACCCGGAATGTATGTCAACGCGCTTATTGACGTCGGTGCAAATACCGTCAACGCACTTCCGGTAGATGCCGTAGTTAAGGCGGAGGGACGCGAGTTTATTTTTATTCTTGAAGGAGTTGAGCAAGAAGGCGGTCACGACGCTGAAAAAGACCATGCTCACGACGACGGGCATTCACACGATGAGACCTCATCACATGACTCGGAGAAAGACCATTCACATGATGATGGGCACGCCCACAAGGAGTCAGGGAAAAGTTATCATTTCCAGCGCATAGAAGTGAAGACCGGAACAGCACAATTGGGCTATGTCCAAATCACGCCGCTGCAACAACTTCCTGCTGATGCGAAAATTGTCACCAAAGGCGCGTACTATATACAAAGTCACTTGCTGAAAAGTGAAGGCGGCGGCGGACACGATCACTAATTTAATATCAATTTTAATAGCTATCTAACATGAAAAATTTCGTAAAAACATTCATCATCATCATAACATTTTTATCAATCGCTACAAGTGCGTCAGCGCAGCAGAAAACAGTTCAAAAGGCAGTAATCAAAACTTCCATAACCTGTGACCATTGCAAGCAGTGCGAAACCTGCGGAGGGCTGCTGGAGAAAACCTTACTGAAAACAAAAGGCATCCAGATGATAACCCTTAACGAGAAGGAAGAAACTATCGAAGTGGTCTACAATTCCAAGAAGATAGATTTGGCGGCTATCAAAACTGCTATCAGCAAATTGGGTTACGCAGCTGACGACGTAGAAGCTGATCCGGCGGGTTACGAAAAATTGGACGGATGCTGCAAGCCGTCGTAACATGGAAATTTACATAACGATGCCTCAGTCTTTAGTTCCCTTTTTTGAAGCGGAACTAAAGACAGCAAAAGAATTTTTGGATCGCAGCGAATTTTCAGCGTGTTGGAAGCATTATGAACGCGCTCACATAATCGGCCAAAAGTATCCTTACCAGCATTCAGTTGTCCATTGGAGAATGTTATGTTTTGGAATCAGGATTAAAAGTTGGCCGGAGATCGCGGGGCAAATTCCAAGACTGCTTTTCGGCGGAATCAAATCGTTTGTCGGACATGTCCCTGTCGGTAATACGGGCGGGGCAGATGTGCCGCCTCTGAAGCCGATGACTATCCCCGAAGATCTCCAAAAAATAATCGACTTAAACTCAAAAAATGAAGACACCTCTAAATAATTCCGGCATGACGCATAGTGCCGATGACGGTCACAATCACGGCGTCGAAGATAATTCGGGCTGGAAGTCACATCTCCCGCTACTCTCGGGATTGACAGTACTTCTTATAATGTTGACATTGGAATACGGCTTCGATTACATCCCGGTTTTTCCATTTGACCTCATCATCTACCTCGGCGCTTACCTGCTTTCAGGCTATAATGTGCTTTACATGGCATGGAGAAAAGCACTTCGCTTTGACTTCTTCAACGAATTTTTTCTCATGAGCACTGCAACTATCGGTGCGTTTGCTATCGGGTCATACAGCGAGGGCGTCGCAGTAATGGTTTTCTATTCCATTGGCGAATGGTTTCAGGATGCAGCGGTAAATCGTGCCAAACGAAGTATTAAGGCGCTGCTCGATGTGCGTCCTGAGAAAGTTGATGTTCTGCGTAACGGAGCTCATGAAACAGTTCACCCATCTAAGGTTGAAATCGGTGAAATAATCCAGACAAAACCGGGCGAAAAGGTTGCGCTTGACGGCACGCTTGAATCGGAGAAGGCATCGTTCAACACTGCCGCATTGACAGGCGAAAGCAAGCCGGACACCAAGAGGAAAGGTGAAAAGGTTTTTGCCGGGATGATTAACCTCAACACGTTATCTGAAATCAAAGTTACAGCCAAGTTTAGTGACAGCAAACTCAGCCGGATTCTCGAAATGGTTCAGGATGCGACCGCTCGTAAATCGCAGACACAACTCTTCATAAGCCGCTTTGCCAAAGTGTACACACCAATTGTCTTTGCGCTCGCTGTCGCCCTTTGCTTTGTGCCTTATTTCTTCGTGAACGATTACGATTTTAGTGACTGGTTTTACCGAGCACTGGTGTTTTTGGTGATCAGTTGCCCATGCGCGTTGGTGGTATCAATACCACTTGGTTATTTCGGAGGCATCGGCTTGGCGTCACGAAATGGGATTTTATTCAAAGGCTCGAACTTCTTGGATGTCATGACCGAAATCGATACGGTTGTTATGGATAAAACCGGCACACTGACCGAAGGTGTCTTTAAGGTTCAAGAAGTCAAGCCGGATGGAGTCACTGAAACTGAATTCTTGAAACTGGCAGCAGCAATCGAGAGCAAATCAACACATCCTATTGCATTGGCTGTCACCCAGCATGTAGGGAAAGAAGTGCTGCAAAATGTGTCAATAAACAGCGTTGAAGAAATTGCGGGGCACGGCCTAAAAGCGACTGTTGACGGAAAAGAAGTATTGGCCGGAAACACCAAGCTGTTGGAAAAGTTCGACATCATTTATCCTGACAACATTAAAGCCATCGTCAACACTGTTGTTGTTATGGCCGTCGATAAGAAATATGCGGGTTACATTACAATCGCTGATCAAATCAAAGCCGATTCGGAAAAAGCCATCACTGACTTACACAAGCTCGGCATCAAGACCGTCATGCTTTCCGGCGACAAACAATCAGTCGTGGATGAAGTCGCGAAAAAACTCTCGATTGACAATGCTTACGGCGATTTGCTGCCTGAAGGTAAAGTCGAAAAAGTGCAGGCATTAAAGGATCAGAATAGGAAACTGGCCTTCGTTGGTGACGGAGTCAACGATGCGCCTGTTGTGGCATTGGCGGACGCTGGGATAGCAATGGGGGGATTAGGCAGTGATGCGACGATTGAAACCGCCGATGTTGTCATCCAGAACGACCAGCCGTCCAAAATCGTAACCGCAATCAAAGTTGGAAAGCTCACTAAGAAAATCGTATGGCAAAACATTATACTTGCGATGGGTGTCAAAATCATCGTTCTTGCGCTGGGCGCAGGCGGAGTTGCAAATCTGTGGGAAGCAGTCATTGCTGATGTTGGGGTTGCTCTGTTGGCGATATTGAACGCGGTAAGGATTCAACGCGTAAAGGTTTAAGTCATGGAAAAGGAAAAATGGACTTGGTGGCTTGCAATTGCGTTTACAATTGCAGTTCCGGCAATCGGTTATATATCATTGGGCATTATCCCTGCGCTTATTTTTTTATGTGGATATGCTGCTGGTTTCATTTTCTGGCACTTTTCAACCAATACAGCGTGGTCAAAAAGCATCAGCGTCGTTTATTGGTTAACCTTTGGTCTTTTCATCGTCCATCGCATAGAAGAGAAATACATGGGCTTTTTTGACGCGCTTTCTGATTTGACTGCTATGCCAAAACCTGAAATTACCTCAACACCGATCATCGCACTTGTACTTCTATCTGTCGGAGGTTGGATTGCCGCGCCATTTATGATCGAGAGGAAAAGTTCCTTTGGCTACTATCTTGCGTGGACGTTCCTCGCTTCCGCTGGAATATCTGAACTGGCGCATTTCATTTTTCCGTTTTTTAAAACAGGTAATTACGGTTATTTTCCGGGAATGTGGAGTGTTTTCGCACTTGCCCCAGTAGCTTGGTACGGCATGGTGAAACTGAAAAAATCAAATACAAAAAGTTGAAGGCGGAGAAAAGGAGAATTGTCACTAAAAACGGAAAAGTAGTCATTCAACGCTCGAAGACGAGAGCACCAAAGAATTATGAGATATTGTGTTTCATCCTGTCCGGGCTTGCGCTGGCCGTCTGGCTGCTTGGATTTTTTGGAGTACTGTAGTCGAGTAAACACAAAAAATTGAAAGGACTAAACTTCGCCGTCTTTTCTACTCTTTTTTGATAGCAAGCCCAATGACTAAATCAGAAGTGGTTGTGTGTTGAGGACGGCTTAAAATCGTAAAGTACATCGAATTTAAAAGCCGTCTCAAAGTCGATGAATGTGATTTAAATTACGGGCACTAAGTTTATCGTTCAGTTGAAATGTTATCCACTAACAGGCCCGGTTGAATTTTCAACGCTTTTGCTATCCGAAGAAGTGTTGAAATTTTCATCTCTTGTTGCCCTTTGATATACTTTCTTAGATTTTCAACATCGATTCCGGCGTCGTACGCCACATCCCGCTGGAGCAAGTTCTGCTGATCGATAAGGGCTTTAATCCTTTGACCAACAACTTCCGGAATATTGACCTTGCCATCTCTTTTCATTGTAGCAAGGTAAATCCAACTGATTGTTTAAATATGATTGTTTACAATCGGTTGTTTATAACTGTTTTCTATATTTGTTGGAAAGATTATACTATGACGAACTATGATTACTGGAGAAGGGAATTTGAATTTACACGTGAGGAGCATGGCGATCGGGTAGCAATTGAAGCGTATAGGATACTGTGGCACTACACACTGGAAAACCCTAATTGTCGTGCAGGAAGAAATTTTGTTGTTGGCGTAGGCGGTGGAGAGTTTTATTCGTTAAACAGACTCGTAGGTGAAGACTTCAAACTGTTTGAAGAGCACGCTCTAAAGCAAGTATATAAACCCGCAACGCCGGATGAAGAGTTCTTGAATAACATGAATGGGTATACGGACGACTTCATGAAATTCTTTTCACTGCAAAATGGCCTCAATTTTTATCATCAACCGCGCTCGCTTTGGAAGACTTTGCGAGGATATAAATTCGACTATGCATTCCGGTTTTACTTTGAACCTTGCGAAATCACGGCAGTGAGGGGTAGTTCATTGAACTGTTTCAGCATTGAATTTGAAAACTACTGCCTCGACGTTTGGGACAGGCATAACGTCAGCATACTATCTAATCTCCGGTATATTCATATGGATTTCAATGAGTAGCGAATAAAAAAAAAGTTAGTTCTAACTCGTGGATTCGTAACGCAAGTTTTCGTTTGAACAATCGGAAAAAAAGGCGGCGGGTACCATAACCTTTTGTCCAGCAACTTCACTTGTAAATCACCGAAGCGAATGTTCTGGGTCGAGCGTGTCAATTATTGTCCCGGTAATTCGGCAAGCGAGTATGACTTCATCATATTTCTGTCAGTAAGCTTAACGGTTGTCAGTTCACCTACACGGTTTAGGCAGGTTTAGCAAATGGCATGACAATAGATAAGTACGGCAACTAATCCGATGCGTAATGATTTTTCAATATCGCATCTGATTGACTTATCGATGGTGACACTTAGAGGCATCAGGCGCGCGTAAACGCCGCACTGCGTATAGATTTTATAATGAGTTTGTTATGACACTGCTTGCGTGACCCTCACCCCTAAAATGGTTTCGGCGGCGATTTGCAAAACCATCGTATTTTTGGGTATGGGGTCGTAATTTATCCTGTTCTTCCAAAGTTTTTGGCTTTTCTCGCAAATCACTTTGGTTAAGAGTTGAGCATCTTTTTTCATTTCTTTTTTTTTTCTTCTTTATTCATCCCCTTTATCTAAACCTTTATTTGTTGCTTAGTTTAGCATCTTTATTTAGGTCGTGTAGTAGTTGACCTTAACGACAGTACGCCCGCGTCTTCTATGGCTTGTCTTTCAAGTGCCTTTAATCGCTTGACTTTGCTACTATACTTTGCTTCTTCGGCATATCGGACTAACCATTTCAAATGCAGCTGAAAAGAGACGTAAAATCCTCGCATCCTTGTGGCGTAGTAGTTTAGGTGCCAGCTTGAACGTAGGTGAACTTTAATTTTGTTTAATTGATATTCAGTTGTAAATTTTAGCACTGCCGGGTGTATTTCGTCCAGCGGAACCACCTTTTTGTTACCTGCCATTCGGCTAATCAGAAACTGATTGGTCATTTTGCAATACTCTCGATTTCCTAATATACTTTTAATTGCTAAAAATGCTACCAGACATGCTTTGTCAAAGTCCGTCTTGTATCCCTCACGGTAACTGTAGAAAATCTCGATGTTTATGCCGCAGTGCGGTGATTTTTCGGGAATTGAGTCGGCTAATAGCTTTCCTCGTTCGTAAAGGGTTAGAGCATCTTCGAGTAAATAGTAAAAGTAGTCGGCGACATCGACCAAATACGTTATTAACGTATCTGTCGGAATCGATTGAAACCATATCTCTCGGTATTCGTAATGATGCTTATTCAGGTGTTTATAAATCGCATAGGCTGCTATGTCATCCAATGTCGCATTCAAGTCAGTGATTAGCCCCGGTAGAAAGCATATCGGGAAATTGAAGTAGCGTTCGTTATCTTCCATGAAACTACTGAAGCTTAGTTAAACTGCTTTCAACTTCCGAACGTTTGAAGAAAACCCGGTTTCCGAGTCCGTAGGCTACCAGCTTGCCTGAACGCCGCCAGTTGTTGATTGTAGAGATGCTGACGCGTAAGTACTCAGCCGCTTCTTCTCGGCTCATAAGTTCGTCAATAGGTTTAGCTACGATTTCTGCCGTTAGGTCTCGCAATTGCTTTTTAACGGCGGCGGCGATTGCTTCGGAAAGTGTTTCCGGTTCAAGGGTGGTAAATTGATAAGTGCTCATAATTGGTTTTATTTAATTATGAAGCAAATTTGAAGCAGGATATGTACTTCTGGCGGTACACGATGAACCAATTGCGGTACAGTGTGAAAAATTACCTGTAAATCAGACCAAGTGAAATAAACCGCGTGCAACTCAACCACCCAATACCGAATACAATGCCTATAAATTAAGCGTATTCAGAGCCGCTCGGTAGTCATTTTCACGACTGACGTTCTTTAAGTTCTCCAGCGTCCTAAATTTGCCGAGTTCTCTGTCGGGATAGTTTTTGTGATACCACTCGCGGAAGTCTGCCTGATTGCGAATAATGTAATTGTCCCGGTACATTACCCGGTAATAGTACGCGATGTCGGCTCCGCTACGCACCTTTTCTTTGTGCAGGTAATCGAAGAGCGCTCGTCCACCGTTAGCAAATATGTGATCGTCAATTTTGGTATTGGCATTGTCTGAATGCTTCTCGGCCAGAAGTCTCAAACTTAGGTATTTGATGTCCTCAGCAAATGTGTCGCTGAGGTATGTGTAGTCAACTTCTGCCATTTCGGACATTAAGAGTTCCAGATTCTTTTCTCGCTCTACCTTTGGCTTGTTGTTGTACAACGCAATCTGTAAACGAATAGCCTTGTTCTTAACGAATCGGGTTATTTCGGAAAGATTAGTCACCAGCTCTTGCTCCTTTACCTCGATGCTTAGAACAGGCATGGTGACCCTCTTTTCTAATTGCTTTGCGCCCGGTAGTTTGTTTAGGAACTCATCAACGGCAAAAAGCGCTTCAGCAAATAAGATGCTGCTAACGAATCTCGCCGTAATTGGCATGCCCATCGACATCAACAATTGATTTGTTTTTAAAGTGTCCAACGGAAGCGTTTTGAGATAGCCCACTCCCTTCATGGCCTTCACGATATAGTCGAGCAGATGATCGTCAGTAATCCGGGCAACGAGTGCTGCGACACCGAATGTCTTATCGAATGCGTCTAAAGTTTTAGATTCTGCTAACCTCTCGCGCAGTAGCGAGAGTAGTGCCCGGTTAGCGGAGTCAAGATTGGATAGTGTGGACTGTTCCATTAAGTGGCATTTTAAATGGTAAATAAGTAAAATTGCCTAAATATTGCCTAATTTCTAAAAGCAAAAAACGCAACTAATTAAATAATAATTAGTTACGTTCTTGCCTTGCGGAGGAAGAGGGATTCGAACCCCCGGACCTGTTACAGTCAACGGTTTTCAAGACCGCCGCGATCGACCACTCTGCCATTCCTCCTTTGCTGTGGCGGATGCAAATATAGCAAGGTTTTTTAATTCTGAAAAATATTTTCAGGTTTTTAGTTGGGGTATGTTTTACAGGCTGAAATCTAGCAAATTACGGCTCTTTCTTTTGGTTAATGGGGCTAAATACCGTGTACGGACCGATAATTTCCAGCTCGGGGATTTGTTGCGTAAGCGCCAGTATCGAGCTTGAATAGGCGCTTCGGTAGACGGTATTGGGATTAGCCTTGAGGTATTCGGCGGCAAATTGAGCTTTTGAAACATTGTCGGGAACAATGTTGACACGCAGCGTATCGCCATCCTTCATAAAATCGCGATACAACAGGTCACGGCCGGTTTGGTAACTTTGGTTTGTTGCATAGCCCAACCTAAAGAGGTCACACTGCACAAAAGCGGTGCGCCGGTCCTGCAAATACCCAACACCCGGCTTCTGGATTCGGTCCAGCATCAGGTTTCTTTCGGCGGTAAAGTCGTTTAGGTGTTTTTTCCATTCGCCGCCAAAAAGGACGTGGGCGTATCCGTAGAGCGGGCGCGGACCTTCCAGCATCGGCATATAAAATCCGCCACCAAACGCCGGATAAATTTTGTTGATCCTGACACGTGCATCGGGGTTGGCGTTCTCCGTCGAGGATTGCGTATTGCTTTTTTGGGCGAACTCTTGAGAGAACCCCGGCCCGGCCAGAGTTCCCGTCGCTTCAATCCGTATGCCCACCAGCCATACCAATGCCGTGAGGGCCACAACACCGCCAAGGGCCCAACGTTTGGTTGCAAGGGTTTGGAATCCGGTGTATGCCACGATGAGCAGCATGGGTAAAAGCGTAAGAAAAAATTTAAGCGCAGGGAAAAATCCAAGGAGGACAAAGGGAAAAATGGATAGTCCCATGAGCGCCAGGTGGTTGCGCCAGTGACGCCTATCGGTCACAAAAATCGTCCAGAAACCTATCGCCAGTAACAGTCCAAATACAGGAGTCAAAAACGCCGAACCCGTCGCCAACATGCTCAGCATCGACCGCTCGGCATTGTCCATAAAACTTCCGCCCCACAAAATAATCTCATAAACCGCAACCGGCGAATAACCGGATATGGCTATCGCTCCCACGGCTATCGATAGTGAAATAACACTGTGAACGATGGTTCGCTTAAAGTTTGCGACACTCGAAAATTCAGGCAATCCCAGTACGATGGCGTAAAACACCGGGAAAATCGTCAGCATCGACCATCTAAAGGGGATGGCCACTGCCAAACAAACTGCCGATGCTACCAACAAGGCCGGTTTTGGCTTTCGCAGATAGCGCACGAACAATATCAAACTGGCCAGGGCAAATGCCAGGCTGATGTTGGAGGCGTTCAGGATCAGGCTGTGAAAAAGCATGTCCGGAAGCGCAAACGGAAACAGTGCCAAAAATGCCCACACCACCCGCCGTCCGGGAAAAATCTCGTTTAAAAAAAGCGCACAGCCCACCAGCGATAAAAAGCCAAAAGCAAACGACAATCCTATCGAGACTTGGCGCAAAAGCACTTCATCGGCCGGGAAAAATGACAGCACAAAGTCAAACCCGGAATGGTAAGGGGCGTACGGCGTCTGTATATCGGCATTGCGGCCGCAAAGGTGATAGAGAATGGTTGTGGCATCGTCGCCTTCAATGTATTGCGGCGTGTAGGCCGTGAAATACAGCAGTGCGAACAACGCGCCATAGCCGGCCAAAAGGGAGTAGCGTTTTTTCATCGATGCTAATATATCAATTTAAAAAGCGCAACGCCATTTCACTTTTTAATAAAAAAAGCCTCACGGGGAGGCTTTGGTTTTATTTGTCGATCGAGCCCATGACCCGCTGCATAAACGCATTGAGCGCTTCTTTTTGCGGCGTTCCCTGCTGAATCATTTTCTCGACTTCGATGGCGCCGTAAAGGTTGGAGATCAGTTCGGCAATCACGTCTAGTTCCTCGTCCTTAAGCGATGAAACCTCGGTCAGGGCTTCCAGGACCTCGGCTGCCTCAATGAGATAGTCGCGGTCGTTGTCTTGTGCAAACTGCACCAGTTGTTTGATGACGGGAAGTTTCATATTACAGGATTTCAGCTACAAGTTCGCCCAGAACCTCTGCCTTGTTTGTCTGCGTCTCACCTTTAAGGCTACCGTTAACAAACGTTGCAAACGTAGGCAGGTTTGTCACATTGGCAAGTTTGCGGGATTCAGGCGCATTTTCCGCATCGACATAAACAAAAGCGATGGACTCGTTTTCCTGGGCCAGCTTTTTGAATTTTGGCTTCATGATCCGGCAGTTTCCGCACCAGGAAGCTGAGTATTGTACCACCACCTTTTCATGCTGTGCCACAATCTCCTTTAGCGTATCAGTTGTAAGTTCAGTATACATGTCCACTGGTTTTTATGACAGTTGGCAACGAAAGCGAATCCCGTTGCCAACTTTTATTGGGGTAATTAATTGTTCAGATAGTTGGCCACTCCTTCACGGGTAGCAAACATCGCTTCTTTTCCTTCTTCCCAGTTGGCCGGGCAAACCTCGCCCTTGGTCTGAACGTGGGTGTAGGCGTCAATCAGGCGCAGGTATTCATTTACGTTGCGACCCAGCGGCATGTCGTTTACACTTTCGTGAAAGATTTTTCCATCTTCGTCAATCAGGTAAGTGGCGCGGTAGGTTACGTTTGAACCTTCCAGGATGTACGTATCGGTTTCCTCGTTGTATGAAGTCGATTCGATGTCCAGGATGCCCAGCATGCTTGACAGGTTGCGGTTGGTATCAGCCAAAAGCGGGTAAGTGACCCCTTCGATACCGCCGTTTGCCTTAGGGGTGTTCAACCAGGCAAAGTGAACCTCGTTGGTATCGCATGACGCACCGATAACGATAGTATTGCGTCTTTCAAACTCCGGGAGCGCAGCCTGAAATGCGTGAAGTTCAGTGGGGCAAACAAAAGTGAAATCCTTTGGATACCAAAACAAAAGAACCTTTTTCTTGTTGTTGACCGCTTCTTCAAAAATGTTGATTTTAAGGTTGTCGCCCATTTCTGAGATGGCGTCAACCGCGATATTCGGGAATTTTTTTCCTACTAGTGCCATAATGTTATGTATTGCGTTTTTTCGTGATGCAAAGATACGCCCTGCATCAGGGTTTACAATGACATTTATCATTGTAAAACGCAATTACCATATAGTGGTTTATTATTTGGTGCCGATGGCTGAGAATACACCAACCGACCTTGAAAATTCGTGCAAATCTGTCAAATATTTCAAACAAACCTTTGGTAAATCGCATCGGGGCGCTTCACTTTTTTATATTTGTGAACCAAAGGACAAAAGATGAAATTATTCCGCAAGAAATCAATCGCTACCACACTGCAACAAGGCGGCGACGGCGAATCACACGGACTGCACAAAGTTTTAACCGTAAAAGATCTTACTTTTTTTGGGATTGCGGCCATCATAGGCGGCGGGACCTTCAGCGCCATCGGTCAGGCCTGTTATTCAGGCGGTCCCGGCGTGACGCTGCTGTACATCATCTGCGGTATCGCCTGCGGATTCACTGCTATGTGCTATGCCGAATTCGCTTCACGCGTTCCGGTATCGGGCAGCGCCTACACTTACGCCTACGTTTCTTTTGGGGAACTTTTTGCATGGATCATCGGCTGGGCGCTCATTATGGAATATTCCATCGGCAACATCTACATCGCCTTTTCGTGGAGCGGATATTTTACTAACCTGCTCGAGGCGTTCCACATCACACTTCCTGAATGGCTTACCATCAACTACCAGTCGGCGCACGATGCCTTTAAGAGCACAACCGACAGCGAGGGATTCCGCGCCTGGAATTCGGCCCCCGTGGTGGGCGGACTCCGCATCATCTTTGACCTTCCCGCCGTCCTGATCAACTTGCTCATCACCTACCTGGTTTTTCGCGGAACAAGGGAATCGCGCAACTTTAGCAACGCCATGGTTTACATCAAGCTAGCCATCATCGTTCTGGTGATCATCGTCGGGGCACTTTATGTCGACATCAACAACTGGACGCCGTTTATGCCCAACGGATTCTCGGGCGTGATGGGGGGTGTGTCGGCGGTTTTCTTTGCTTATATCGGGTTTGACGCCGTATCGACACTGGCAGAAGAAGCCAAAAACCCGCAACGCGACCTTCCGCGCGGGATGATTTATTCGCTGGTCATCTGCACCGTCGTTTACATTTTGCTGGCACTTGTGCTTACCGGAATGGTATCGTACCAATACCTGGGCGTGAGCGATCCGCTGGCCGAGATTTTTGCCCTTAAAGGTGTCAAATGGATGCTTTTTATCGTCTCGATTGCGGCGGTTGTGGCCATGACGTCGGTTTTGCTGGTCTTTCAGATGGGCCAGCCGCGCATCTGGATGACGATGAGCCGCGACGGACTGATGCCCAAGAAGTTTTCTGAAATCCATCCAAAATACAAAACGCCGGGATTTGCAACCATTGTCACCGGCCTTGTCGTAGGGTTGCCGATCTTTTTTACCGACGAGAATTTTGTGCTTGATTTTACCAGTATCGGGACTTTGTTTGCCTTTGTGCTGGTGTGCGGCGGCGTGCTGATGCTTTCCCCGCAAAGTCCGGAAGAGGTGGCCGAGGGCAAAACCCGCGGTAAATTCCGAATCCCATACATCAACGGCAAGTATATTTTTCCTGCCATGGTGATGGGTTCGGGTGCGCTCATCGCCTGGCTTTTCCCGGATTTCTTTGCCCAGGCCTGCGATTATTCCGACGGGAATTGCGCCACCAGTATTCCCATGACGGTGTTTATCGTTTTGTGTCTGGTGATGTCGGTTTTGGCCTTTGTCAAGAACCTCTCGCTTATTCCGCTGCTCGGCCTGATTTCCTGCTGCTACCTGCTTACCGGGATGGCGCTCTCAAACTGGATGTGGTTTGGCGTTTGGCTGCTGGTCGGGCTGGTGTTCTATTTTGTTTACGGATATAGGAATAGTAGGTTGGCAAAATAAAAAAAGCCCCAACGCTTGCGGGGCTTGTCTTCAATTTTGGGTTTTAAAAATTTCAGCTTACAAAACCCCGGTTTCCTCAAAGCATTGTTTCATGCTTTTAAACGTGCGTTCAATGTCGTTGTCAAGCCCTATCGAAAAGCGGATCAGTCCGTCGGTTAGTCCCATTTCTTTTTGTTCGTCCAGCGGAATCTCAGATGAGGTCGAGGTTCCCGGGGCGCTAAACAGCGTTTTGTAAAACCCAAGGCTGACGGCCAGATAACCCAGGTTGCGGGTCTGCATCAGTTCCATGGCTGCGTTGGCCTTGTCCAGCGATCCGGCGTCAAGGGTCAGCATGCCGCCAAACCCATACTCCGGATTCATCATCCGTTTAAAGGTTTCGTGTCCGGGATGGTTTTTAAGTCCGGGATATACTGTTTTTAAGCCCAGGGCGTCAAATTTTTCGGCCAGGTATTGCGCATTGTGGCTGTGTTGTTTCATGCGGATATGAAGCGTACGCAGGTTCTTCATCACGCTGGCCGACCGCAAACTGTCCATCGTCGGGCCCAAAAGCATGTTTGCGCCCGAGTTGACATTTTTAAGTGAATCAACCATTTCCTGCGTGGTACACGTTACCCCGGCCACCGTGTCGCTCGATCCGTTGATGTATTTCGTAAGGCTGTGAATCACCACGTCGGCACCCATTTGGGCAGGCGCTATGGAAAGCGGCGAGAAGGTGTTGTCGACCACTAGTTTAAGGCCGTGTTTTTTGGCTATCGCCGACAGGGCCGCAATGTCGGCAACTTCCAATAGTGGGTTGCTGACGGTTTCGCAATAAAGCACTTTTGTACTGGGGGTGATGGCCGCCTCGACCACATCGGCTTTGGTGATGTCTACAAAAGTAGTCGAGATGCCAAAACGCGGGGCAAAGTTTTTCAAAAAGGCATACGTCCCGCCATAGATGGTACGGCTGGCCACAACGTGATCGCCCTGTCCGCAAAGTTGCAGCAGCGCAGTGGTGATGGCGCCCATTCCCGATGCCGCCACGCAGGCCGCCTCGGTACCTTCCATGCTGGCCAGCGCCTTGTCCAGGTAAAGGTTGCTGGGCGAGGAGTGACGCGAATACAGATAGCACCCTTCGGCATTGCCTTCAAAGGTGTCAAACATGGTTTTGGCCGACAGGAACGTATAGGTTGACGAGTCGGAGATGGATGGGTTGACGCCTCCAAATTCTCCAAAGTATTGCAGGTCCTGGATGCGGTCGGCGGGATTAAAGCTCATAGTGATTGAATTTTTAACGAAATACGCCATATCGCTGATAAAAACCAATACCAAATTATATTTAGCCGATAAAATATCTTGTTTATTTAGTTTTTAACGATAAAATGTTTACATAATTCTTTATTTTTGAATATGTACTGAAAATTTATCCGATGAATCTGGACGCTATCGACAAAAAACTGCTGCAACTCCTTCAACACGACAGCACGCCCACCACCAAGGCGCTCTCTATAAAGCTCGGACTCTCGGCCACCGCCGTATATGAACGCATCCGCAAGCTCGAGCGCGAGGGCGTCATTCGCGGTTATGTCGCCTTGCTGGACCGCGCCCGCGTCGAAAGGGATTTTGTGGCGTTTTGTCACATCAAACTCCTGCAGCATTCCCGCGATTTCGTGATGCAGTTTGAAAAGCAAGTGATCCGCCTCGACGAAGTCCTCGAGTGCTTTCACGTAAGTGGCGATTATGATTACATCCTTAAGATATGCGTGCGCGATATGGCCGAATACCGTCAGTTCCTGGTAAGCAAACTTACCACGCTCGAACACATCGGGAGTACCCAAAGCTCGTTTGTCATTGCCGAGGTCAAGAATACTACGGCGTTCCCGCTGGGTTAGTTTTTACTGATGCACCAGGATCCGTTGTGCCTTTCCGTCGAGCAGGACAATGACAAGCGTGCGGGTCCGCAGGGTCATAAACCCAATTTTATCTTCGCGTATGCGGTAAAACAGGTGGTTGTTTTCCTCGCGCAGCGGATGGCCCAACAACTCAAGGATTTCAACGCGGTCCATACCTCGTAGCGTATCCGATTCCATCAGGCTTCCCAGCATTTTTTCTCGGTTGGGAAACGCTCCGTCAACCTGCTGTTTCCATCCGTCAGAGGTAAAAGCTTCCTCGACAACGGGTGGTTGGTCCTTAGGCGTTTTGTCATCGGCGCAAGCTAAAAAAAGCAAAAAGAGGATAAAAACTACAGGTTTCATATTTCAATTTGTTGATACAGCAGCGGGACGCAAACCTCCCATTGGTAGCGTTCGGTTATTTTGATGCGCAGTTCGTCGGCGGGTTCATTTTCACCGTGAATCAGGAAAACTTTGGGCTTGGTTTGTACTTCGCCCAGCCAGTCGAGCAGTCCGGCCTGATCAGCGTGTGCCGAGAGGGCCTGGATTTCCAGAATGTTAGCCTTTACCGGATAGTATTTCCCGTGGATTTTAATTTCGTCGGCACCTTCCAGTAGTTTTCGTCCGCGCGTGCCCTCGGCCTGGAATCCCACCAGGATGACAGTGGTTTCCTCGCGTCCGATGTAGCGTTCAAGATAGGTGAGGACGCGCCCGCCGGTAAGCATGCCGCTGGCTGCAATCACAACCTTGGGTTGGTCGTCAAAAACCGCCTCGATGGTGTCGCGGTAATCCGTTATCAAACGGAACATTTTACTCATTTTGGCGCATTGATCGGGCAAAAGTTTGTGCCAGCGCGCGTTTTCGTAAAAAATGTCCAGCACCTTGATGCCCATGGGCGAATCCATAATATAGGGAATGTCCGGAATCCTGTCGTGCAGCCGGAGTTTCCAAAGCAGGTACATCAGCGCCTGGGCCCGTTCAACCGCAAAACCCGGAATGATGACTGTCCCGCCACGGTTGACCGCATTGTTGATATAGGTTTCCAGTTCAAACATGACGTCGGTCTCGGGATGCAGCCGGTTGCCATAGGTGCACTCCATAAATAGGTAATCGCCGCGTTTGGGTTTTTCCGGAGCGAACATCAAAACGTCCTCATCCCGCCCGATGTCGCCTGAAAATACAAGCGTTTTGCCCTCGGCCATCAGTTCGATACTGCACGCCCCAATAATGTGCCCTGACTGGAAGAACTTTGCGTAAATCTGGGCGTCGAGCGCCACTTCCTCGTTGGGTTTTATGACCCGGAAATGCGAAAAAACCTGCTCGGCCTGTTTGGTGGTGTAAAGCGGTTCGGCAACTTGATGCTTGGAGTAGTGTCCGGCATTGGCAGCCTCAGCCTCTTCCTCCTGGATTTTGGCGCTGTCCAAAAGCACCAGCTTGGCCACCTCACGCGTAGGACCGGTGCAGTAAATCTTGCCTTTAAAACCCTCGCGCACCAACCGCGGAAGCCATCCGCAGTGATCCAGGTGGCCGTGCGTGAGCAATACCACGTCAATGGTTGACGCAGGCACCGGCAGCGGTTGCCAATTGAGTTCCCGCAGCGGCTTGATGCCCTGAAACATCCCGCAATCAATCAAAATGCGAAGTCCGCCGGTTTCAACCAGCGTTTTGGAACCGGTTACCGTGCCGGCCGCTCCAAGGAATTGGATTTTCATATCACAATAGATAACAAAGTTCAGATACTTCCTTAAGTACGTTCTTAATACGGTTTTGACTTAGGCCGATAGCCAGAAGGTCGCTCACACGTGCCGGGATTTCCTGCGCCATGATGATGTCCAGGATCATGAGTTGGTCTTTTTCGGCCCCTGACAACGTGGTGAGGCAGGTTACCGGATATAGTCCGGTATGGTCGATAAGCTGCCGCAGACTGTTTTTATCGGGCGTGTCCCAGCTAAGGGTTTGCAGTCCGCTGCACGAGGCAAAAGCCAGCGCATCGGCGGTAAAGCGGTTGTTGGTGACAATGATGCAGTCGTCAAAATACTGACCATCCTTAAAGATAGTGTTTGGTACAACCTTTAAATCGTTAAACCGCGAGAGGATATACATCGGCACTTTGACATCGGAGGTCGATTCCCGGCGGGCGTGAAACTTACATTCAACCAGGACGGTCCGGCCGTCTTTTTCCAAAACAACGTCAACCTCGTGGCTCACACATTTTCCATTTAGCGTAAGGTTGTTGCGCGCCTGGTAACCCTGGGCCAGATAAAGCCTTGCCACAAATTTCTCAAAGAAAAAACCCGCGGGTCCCAATTGTTGCATGGCCGTGCGCAGGTTGTAGCGCGCCGCCGGTGAACCGGGAAGTTTTTTTAGCATGGAAAAGGCCAGCTTGTAGATCTTCTTGGTCGTGATGCCTTCATAGAGGTGCTTTTCAATGGCAAACAGAATATCGTCGGCAACGGCCGGATCGGCGCCCGAACGCAGGAGCGAGTGCCTTAATTTTCGGCGGTCAAAATCGACGACATGACCTGAATGTTTGATAATCTTCATACGTAAATGTAGTTACAATCAGCCTGATGGCAAAACTAGTTTCCCCAGTCAATCTTACGCGAAACGTACATCACCGTCCCCAAGATGGCAAACAACCCGATGCTGCCAAACAATAGCGCATAATCTTCCATGCGGATGATCACATAAATAAAGGCGTACAGCGCGCCCAATGCCGCTCCTATAAAGGCCGGGAATTTTCTATTCTTTAAAATGGTGATGGAGTAGGCCGCAATCATCGCGACCACCGCCACCGATGACACCAGGTAGGCGAGGGCAAAGCTGCTGTGTTCAGTTATCGACAGCAAAAGCGTGTAAAACATAATGAGCGCAAGGCCAATCATGGTGTACTGAAAAACGTGGATGCGGATTTTGCTCATTACCTGTATCAAAAAGAAAATCAAAAACGTAAGCCCGATAATCAAAAAGCCGTATTTGGACGCGCGCTCGTTTTGCAGGTATTGGTCAACCGGGATCGAAAAATCAACGCCAAAGGCAAATTCGCTCAAATCCGGGAGGTCGCCAAAAGCCTGCTGGCCAAACGGTCGGTTGACGTGCAGGATTTTCCACGTGGCCGGGAATCCGTCGCCCGCCCCTTTGCTGTTGGGCAAGAAGTGACCGCTAAAGCTGGGCGAGGTCCAGTTCCCGCTCATCCAAGACGTTGTCGTTTTACCTATCGGAACCATGTAAAGCTGGTCAGATCCGCGGTAGGAAATGGAAAATGAAAACGGCGCCTGGGTGTTCTTCAGATATGAGGCGTCAAAAGTTCGGCTTTCCAAAACGTCGTGCATGCCCTCGCCAAACTGCGGTTCCAGTCCGAGCAGGGTTCCGTTAAGGTTGACAACCACCGCATTTTGTATGCTTTTCAGGTTACTGCTTTTAACCATTACGGTGGCTTTTTCCCACAATACGTTTTGCGGATCTACGTCATGCGCGGCAAAGTCAGGACCGGTAAACGTGCCGTCAAAATTGAGCGTGGCGGTGTAAACGGCGGCCTCAAAGTATCCGTAGTGGCGTTTTTCAGTATTGACCGATGTCTTGTTGTTTAGCGTCTCCGGAAAAAAGTAGGCGTATTGGGTCACGGCCTTTCGCTGACGCACGGTTTCATTGGTTTTTTGGTTGTGCGCGACGGTTTCCTCAAAGGTGATGTACGGAATTTTCAAGACCGGTCCGTAGAGGTTGACCGGCCCGCCCCATCTTGCGGTAATCTTGTCCTTAACTTCCTGCTGACGGACGGCGCGTTCGCCAATGAGGTCGCGTACCAGCGCAAGGGGAATCAATAGGATCAGGGTGAGCATTCCGACGATGATCAGCCGGGCGGTGTTGGATTGCAGGAAGTTTTTCATAGTTGTGAATTATTGATTAAAAGTACTCTGTAATTCAAAGTTTAAAAGCAAAAAAAATCAGGTCTTGCGGATGAGCGCTTCAAGGGCATCGATATGCGCGGTGAAAGCAGCTTTTCCGGCGGCCGTGGCCTTGTATCGGGTATTGGGTTTTTTGCCGATAAATTGCTTTTCAACCAATATGTACTGTTCAGCCTCGAGCGCCTTGGCATGACTGGCCAGATTGCCGTCGGTTACGCCCAGCAGTTCGCGGAGCGTGGTAAAATCAGCCGATTCATTCACCATCAATACGCTCATGATCCCCAGGCGGATACGGTGATCAAAGGCTTTGTTGATATTTTGGATGATGGTTTTCAATTACACTTATATATTAAAACTAAACCATTGGCGATGGCTAAAAGCATCTGGCCGCCATTGTTTCTTAGATAATTCAATTCTTGATTTGATATTTAAAATGCATGATGGCACCGTAAACGATATGGCAAACGCCAAAGCCAAACGCCCAGAACTCCAGCGAGTAGCCGGGAATCGCGGTGCAAAGCAACCCCAGGACAATCATCGTCAGGCCAACGTACCGCACATCCCTAAAAGTGTATTTGCTGGCGTTGACGCAGGCCAGTCCGTAAAAGATAAGCGTGGCTGGCGCTATCAGTCCGTAGACTTCCTGTTTTAAAAGTAAGAGGGTAAACACCCCGCCGGTAACAAGCGGAATCAGGAAATTGACGGTCAGGCGTTTTGAGGTGTCGTTCCAAATGGTTTCGCCACGCTTTCGGGCGTTGATCTTCGTCATCACCAAGGCGGTGGCAATAGCCAGAACCATTACGCAAAGTGCCGTGAGTAGCATCGCCTTAAAAGTATGGCTCTCCAGCGTGACGTATTGTGAATCGTGATTTTCCAGCAACTTATGGCCAATCCACGCACCGGCAAGGGCATAGACCCCGGCCATTACGCCCGACAGTCCGCTTAGCGAGATAAACTGGGTAGAACGCGACATCATTTGGCGTATGTCGCTCAAATCCTGCAGATACTTTTGATTATCCATAAAAGAACTTTGAAATGCAAAGTAAAATGAAAAGTTTGAATCGCGCAACAGGTGTTTCAGTTTTTTTTTCAGGCCTATGCCGCCGCAAAACGGCAAGCCGTAAACCCATCGCAATAAACGCTTGAAAAACACGCCATTTTATTTAAGGCGCGGCGTTTTTTTGTCAGCCTAAAAACCGTAAGTTTGTGTCACAAAAAACTAATTATATAGGCATGAATACTTTTGACGTTGCGGTAATCGGCTCCGGCCCCGGAGGATATGTTGCCGCCATCCGCTGTTCGCAGCTTGGCTTTAAGACGGCTTTGATTGAAAAATATCCAACCCTTGGCGGAACCTGCCTCAACGTTGGCTGCATCCCGTCAAAAGCGCTGCTGGATTCCTCACACCATTATGAGGAGGCGACCAAGCACTTTAAGGAACACGGAATCGATATCGAGGGCGAGATCAAAGTCAACCTGCAACAAATGATTGCCCGCAAAGGACAGGTGGTCGACCAAAACGTGTCGGGCATCAAATACCTGATGGACAAAAACAAAATTACGGTTCTGGAAGGCGTCGGATCTTTTGAAGATGCCACGCACATCAAAATCACCAACGGCCAAAAATCCGAGACGATCGAGGCTAAATACTCCATCATTGCCACGGGATCAAAACCGTCTACGCTTCCATTCATCACCATCGACAAAGAACGCATCATTACATCGACCGAAGCACTTAAGCTGACCGAAGTTCCCAAACACCTGATCATCATAGGCGGTGGCGTCATCGGGCTCGAACTCGGACAGGTATACCTGCGTCTGGGCGCACAGGTTTCGGTGGTGGAATTCATGGATCGCATCATTCCTGGAATGGATGGTGCGCTCAGCAAGGAACTGACCAAAGTCCTCAAAAAGCAGGGCATGAAATTCTATACGTCGCACAAGGTGAAATCAGTCGAGCGCAAAGGCAAAACCGTGACCGTTGAGGCTGATAATGCAAAAGGCGAGACACTCACCCTTGAAGGCGATTACACCCTGGTAGCCGTGGGACGCCGTCCGTATACCGATGGGCTGAATGCCGAGAAAGCCGGTGTTAAACTCACCGACCGCGGACAGATCGAAGTCAATGACCATCTGCAAACCGCCGCATCAAACATCTATGCCATCGGCGATGTGGTTCGCGGGGCGATGCTGGCACACAAAGCCGAGGAAGAAGGCGTTCTCGTAGCCGAATACCTGGCAGGCCAAAAACCGCACATTGATTACAACCTGATTCCGGGTGTGGTTTACACCTGGCCTGAAGTTGCCGCAGTAGGAAAGACTGAAGAGCAACTCAAGGAAGCGGGGATCGCATACAAATCGGGAAGTTTCCCATTTAAGGCTTTGGGCCGTTCGCGCGCCAGCATGGATACCGACGGATTTGTCAAAATCCTGGCCGACGCCAAGACGGATGAGGTTTTGGGCGTTCACATGATTGGAGCACGCACCGCCGACCTTATTGCCGAGGCCGTAACGGCGATGGAATTCCGCGCATCAGCCGAGGATATTGCCCGAATGTCGCACGCGCACCCAACGTATGCCGAGGCCGTCAAGGAAGCTGCCTTGGCTGCAACCGACAACCGATCAATCCACTCCTGATGAAAACGCTCGTTTGGCTCACCGCCGCGTTACTCACTAGCTTGGCTCAGGCGCAAACTCCCTGTTCCGGCGGGTTTGCCGGCAGTTATGCCTGTTCCAACCTGGATTTGCAGTCCTTGGTAACCTTTTCACAGATGGGCGGCAATAATTTTACCACCGATGGCAGCAGTTGCTGGGGATGGACTGATCCGCTCACCGGCCGCGAGTACGCACTCATGGGCTGCTCGACACATTTGGCGTTTGTCGACATTACGGATCCCGTAAATCCCGTCTATAAAGGCAAGATGAATGGAACCAACAACTCATCGAGTTTGTGGCGCGAAGTTAAGACCTACAACAATTATTGTTACGTTACGAGTGAATCGGCGGGGCACGGCCTCCAGATTTTTGACCTCACCAGGCTGCGCAACGCAACAATTCCGGTGACCTTTGCACCTGATGCCACCTATACCGGATTTGGCAACTGCCATACGCTGATCATCAATGAGACCACCGGATTTCTATATGCCATGGGCAGTAACACCCAGAGTGGCGGTCCGCACATCCTGAATCTGGCCAATCCGGCGGCCCCGGTTTTTGCAGGAGGGTACAGTGCCCAGGGCTATACACACGACGGCCAGGTGGTTACCTACAACGGTCCGGACACTGAACATGTGGGCAAGGAAATTTTTATCGGAGCCAATGAGGACAAGGTGGTCATTGTAGATATGACCAACAAGGCCAATCCGCAATTGTTGTCAACCTTTACCTATCCCAACACTTCATACACGCATCAGGGTTGGTTTACCGAGGATCACCGCTACTGGCTTTTGGGCGACGAAATTGACGAACTGGATTTTGGCTTTAACTCCAAAACCCTGATCCTGGATTTTGCCGATCTTGACAATCCCGTGCTGGCCGGCAACTATTTTGGTCCGACACCCGCCATTGACCACAACGGATTTGTTTTGGGCGATGAGTTTTTCCTGTCAAACTACACCGCAGGTCTTAGGATCCTGAGTACCCAGCAAGTGGGCGCAGGAGTACTTAGCGAGGTGGGCTATTTTGATACTTATCCGCAAAACAACAATGCCGTGTTTAACGGATCATGGAGCAATTATCCGTATTTTCCCAGTGGAAACATCATCATCAGCGATATTGACGCCGGATTGTTTATCGTCAGGAAAAGCGGAAACCTTTCTACGGCTGATGCTGTAAAAAAGACTTTTACCATGTCGCCTAATCCAGCCGGCGCAGCCGTTTATTTTCAGGGTAGCGAAGTCTTGGAATCGGTTGTGGTGACTGATTTGCTGGGCAAGCGTGTATTGAGCGTTGCTGATATCGGCACACCTGATTATACCCTGGACACCAGCGGTCTTGAATCAGGAATTTACACCGTAACCGTCAATGGCTTTCAGGTGAAAAAACTTGTCATCCGATGAAAAAACTGTTGCTGTTTGCCGCCTTTATCACCATGGGCTGTTCGAGTGACAGCCAGGAACCTTCGTCAATCTCGGCCGAGATTGCATGGAGTAAAACCTTTGGCGGATCGCAGGATGAGGTAAGCGGCGGTCTCGTTGCCACTCCCGACGGCGGTGTGATCATGGTAGGGCATTCCTACAGCCAGGACGGCGACATCAGCCCGATGCACGCCAATCTGGAAATCGTGGTGGCCAGGATCGATCGCGATGGCAACACGGTTTGGAAAAAAACCATCGGCGGAAGCCAGGACGACTACGGAACCGGCATTATTGCCACCCGCGACGGTAACTACATCATTTCCGGTTACAGCGGCAGCAGCGACGGCGATTTGCAACAAAACCTGGGGATGCACGATTTTTTGCTGTGCAAGATTTCCCCGCAGGGTGATGTTTTGTGGACAAAAAACTACGGATTTACCAGTCACGATCACGCCCACAAGGTGATTGAACTTCGCGATGGCGGATTCTTTATTGCAGGTTACGCTGATTACGCCGGGATTGAAGGTACGGCCGGCGACGGCAACAACGGCGAGGGCCACGAGATGCGCAACACGGCCAAGCACGGAGTGGGCGAGTACATGGGCATTAGGGTTGACAGCGCCGGGAATTTTATGTGGTACCGATATTTTGGTGGGACGATGAACGACCGCGTCAATGACATTGTCGAGTCGCGCGATGGAGGAATCATCATGGTGGGCTACAGCGAGAGTGAAAATTTTGACGTAGACGACAGCAAAGGCAGTTATGACTACTGGGTGATCAAGCTCCATGCAAACGGAATGCTCCACTGGAAGCGCAGTTACGGCGGATCAGGCATCGATCAGGCTTTTGGCATTGCCCGTACGGCGCACAATTCGTACATCATTGCCGGGCGTTCCAACAGCGACGATCAGGACGTCAAGAATCCGCTGGGCACCTTTGACGCCTGGATCATTCACATTGACGACCACGGGAAATTGCTTTGGGAAAAGTCATTTGGCGGTGCCGATTATGACGTGGCCGCTACCGTAAAAAATACCGGCGACGGAAAATTCCTGGTGGCCGGCAATACCCGCGGATCTTATTCGGGACTTTCCAATCGCGGCGAGAATGACGCCTGGCTGTTTTGCATAGACGCACACGCCAATACCAAAATGCACTGGCAAAAGGCATTTGGCGGATCGGGGATTGACATGGCTGCCGATGTGATCGGGCACGGCGATGCGCTTTATTTGCTGAGCGATTCGCAAAGCGCCGACGGAAACGTACCTCACAACAAGGGTTTTAACGACTTTTGGTTGCTTAAACTAAACTGATTTTTCTTGAGGACAGTCCGCACGATAACGGTCGATCTGCAGATAAAGCAGCTTTTGCCCGTCTGGGGAAGCCGGTTCCGGGAATGTATCTGGCTGGACAGCAACAATTTTGATCAAACGTATTCCTCCTTTGACGCCATTCTTGCCGTTGATGCCTTTACGCAAATAGTGACCGGTGCCGATGGGGCGTTTGACCGGCTGGACGAGTACGTCACCCATACGCAGGACTGGCTTTTTGGCTATCTGTCGTATGACCTTAAAAATGATGTCGAGGATTTGCAGTCCAACAACCACGACGGATTGGAGTTTCCGGATTTGTTCTTTTTTCAGCCGCGTAAGCTGTTTTTATTGCGTGGCGATGTGTTGGAAATTCGTTACCTGCAATCAGCCGATGACGAATTTGATATTGACTGGGCCGATATCCAAAGCGTCAAGCTAACTGACTGGACGGGCCAGGTCGACGTTAAGGCGCGTATCTCTCCCGACGATTATTTGTCGCGGGTGTCGCAAATGCAAGAGCACATAAGCCGCGGCGACATTTACGAAGCCAATTTTTGTATGGAGTTTTACGCCCATGCCCAAATCGATCCGCTTCTTGTTTACCAAAAACTAAACGACATTTCACAGCCGCCGTTTGCCTGTTTTTTAAAAAGCGACCACCATTTTGCCATGTGCGCTTCGCCCGAAAGGTATCTGCGAAAGCAAGGCGACAAAATCATCTCGCAACCCATTAAGGGAACGGCACGCCGCAGCGAAGATCCCCAAACCGATGCGCAAATCAAATCCGGCTTGACCCAATCGCTCAAGGAACGCACCGAGAACATCATGATCACTGATTTGGTGCGCAACGACCTTTCCCGTACCGCCAGCCGCGGCAGTGTCCGGGTTGAGGAGTTGTGCGGGGCTTACACTTTCCGGCAGGTCCACCATTTGATTTCTACGATTGTGTCAACCGTAAAGCCCGAAATCCGCCCGGTTGAAGTGTTGCGAACTACGTTTCCCATGGGCAGCATGACGGGCGCGCCCAAAGTGTCGGCCATGCAGATCATTGAAAAACTCGAGGCCACCAAACGCGGGCTGTACAGCGGTTCTATCGGGTATTTTACGCCCGCCGGCGATTTTGATTTTAACGTTGTGATTCGCAGCATCCTGTACAACGCCAAAAAACGTTATGTTTCCCTTTCCGTAGGGAGTGCCATCACATCGGCATCAGTGGCCGGGCAGGAGTTTGATGAATGTTTGCTTAAATCGCGTGCCATGGTCCGGGCATTAGGGTAGTTTTGCTTAATTTTGAGCATGCTCAAGGCTTTTCAGGATCACTTGGATGCGCGCTTTCCGTTTTTGCGGAAGTCCCGGCTATTGCTGGCCGTGAGCGGTGGTCTTGACAGTATGGCCATGTGCGACCTTTTTTTGAAAAGCGGATTCGATGTGTCGCTGGCGCACTGCAATTTTACGCTCAGGGGCATTGAAAGCGATGCCGATGCGCACTTTGTAGCTGATTTTGCCCAACGCAACGGCCTTACGCTTCACCATACCCGATTTGACACCCGCGCCTTTGCCACCGACAATCGGTTATCGATCCAGCTGGCTGCCCGTCAGTTGCGCTATATGTGGTTTGATGAATTGCTCGACAAATTTAAATATGACTATCTGCTGACGGCCCATCACGCCGACGACAACATCGAGACGTTTTTGATCAACCTTTCGCGTCGTTCCGGAATTGGCGGACTGTCAGGCATTCCGGAGCAAAACGGGAAGATTGTGCGTCCCCTTTTGCCTTTTTACCGACATGAGTTGGAGGCGTTTGTCCGCAGTCAGTTGATTGACTGGCGCGAGGACAGCAGCAACGCATCCGGTGATTATTTGCGAAACCGCATCCGGCAAAAGCTGATTCCCGTATTAAACGATACGGTTCCGGGTTTTGCGGATGCCATCGGCGAAAGCCTTAAAAACCTTTACATGGCCAGGCGGATGGCCGACGATGCCGCGCACCTGGTTTACAGGGAGGTGGCGGTTGAGCTTGCGGGAAAAACGCTTTTTAAATGTCATGAACTGACGCGCCTGGAACATTATGCGGCGTATTTGCATCACTGGCTTGCGCCCTATGGTTTTACGGCCTGGGACGATGTGTATGCGCTGGTAAAGGCCATGTCTGGTAAGCAGGTGCTGTCGGCTACGCACCGGCTGGTGAAGGACCGCGAGGTTCTCATTCTGGAAAAGCTGCAGGAGCCAAGTAATGAAGCGGTTTTGATTGCCTTTGGAACGCCTGAAGTTGCGTTGCCCGTGCGATTGAAATTTTCGATGGCCGATGCCGTTAAAGATGCGGGCGATAATCGTATATTTGCCGATGCCGATTTGCTGCAGTTTCCACTGATGTTGCGCAGGTGGCAAGCAGGCGATTTCTTTGTTCCGTTTGGGATGCGCGGCTCGAAAAAAGTGGCCAAATTCCTCAAGGATGAAAAGGTGTCGCTGCCGGACAAGGACGCCGTTTGGGTGTTGTGTTCAGGCGATCTCATTTTGTGGGTGGTTGGACGCCGCATGAGCGATTTGTTCAAGGTAACCGATGCTACCCAAAATATAATCAGGATTGATTTTATACCATGAAAAAACTTCTTTTTGCCTTACTGGCGCTCTTTTCCCTGAATGCTGTTTTTGCCCAGATTGTCAAACCGGTTACCTGGTCGTCAAAAGTCGAGAAGATTAATGACAATGAGTTTAACCTGATTTTTACCGCCGTTATCCAAACCGATTGGGTGGTATACTCGCAGTATACGCCCGAGAACGGTCCGCTGCCGTTGACGCTCGATTGGGAAAAAGGCAAGTACGAACTGGTTGGAAAGACCAAGGAGACGCCGTATAAAAAGAAATACAGCGACATTTTTGAGGTTGACGAATATTACTTTGAAAAGGATTTCCGCCTGACGCAGCGCGTGAAAATCCTGGATCCGTCGGTTAAGACCATCAAGGTTACGGTGGATTATCAGGTGTGCAAGGAGGCTTGCATCAACGGCAGTGAGGACTTTGAATTTGCGATTCCCAAAGTTGAAAAGCCTGCCGTCGCTACTGTATCGGTAGACACTGCATCTGCCGTAAATCCGACAGTCGATACTTTGGCTGCTGCACCTAATGCACCGCCCGCCAAGAAGGCTGCGGTAACGCCTTCTAAACCCCGCACGGGCGAAGGAAGTCTTTGGGGGATTTTCTTCCTGTCGTTTTTGGGCGGATTTGCCGCGCTTATGACCCCTTGCGTGTTCCCGATGATTCCCATGACGGTAAGCTATTTTACCAAGCAGAGCAAGACCCGCGCGGCCGGAATCAAGAATGCGTTTATCTACGGGTTCTCGATTATCCTGATTTATGTTTTGCTGGGCTCGATCATCACCGCGATTTTTGGTGCCGAAGCACTCAACGAACTCTCGACCAATGTTTGGTTTAACTTGATTTTCTTCCTGTTGCTTATCATTTTTGCCATGTCGTTTTTGGGTGCGTTCGAGATTATGTTGCCCAATTCATGGGCCAACAAGGTTGACCGCCAGGCTGATCGCGGCGGGATTATCGGCATTTTGTTTATGGCGCTTGCACTGGCCATTGTGTCGTTTTCGTGCACGGGTATCATTGTAGGCGATCTGTTGGTGATTGCCGCCTCAAAAGGCGGAATTGCCCCGGTAGTTGGCATGTTTGGATTCTCGCTTGCACTGGCGCTTCCGTTTATGCTTTTTGCCATGTTCCCGGGCTGGCTCAACACGTTGCCAAAGTCAGGCGGCTGGCTCAACACCGTTAAAGTGTCGCTTGGTTTCCTTGAACTGGCGCTTGCCTTTAAATTCCTGTCGAATGCTGATTTGGTGCTTCAGGCGCATTTGCTGGAGCGCGAAACGTTTTTGGCGATATGGATCGCGATTTTTGGGACCTGGGGCTTGTACCTGCTGGGGAAGATTACGCTTCCGCACGACAGTCCGCTGCCGTTTATATCGGTGGGCCGGTTGATTTTGGCGTTGTTGGTGCTGTCGTTTACCGTGTACATGATTCCGGGATTGTTTGGCGCACCGCTTAAGCTGATCAGTGCGTTCCCGCCGCCGCAAACCTACAGCGAAAGCCCCGGTGGTTTTGGCCCTGCCGTTACCGACAGGACTGAGGCCTTGCCTGAGGGCGCTAAGTTTGGCGAGCACGGAATAGTCACCTTTACCGATTATGAAAAAGGTCTTGCGCATGCCAAAAAGATGGGCAAGCCGGTACTTTTGGATTTTACCGGATTTGCCTGTGTCAACTGCCGCAAGATGGAAATCAACGTTTGGAGTGACGAACAGGTGCTCAAGGTGCTTCAGAATGATGTGGTACTGATTTCACTATACGTTGACGACAAGCGTCCGCTACCTGAAAGCGAGCAGTTCGTATCGGCCACTACCGGGAAAAAGATTAAATCCATCGGCAACAAATGGGCTGATTTTATGATCAGTCGTTACCAAACCAACACGCAGCCGTTCTATGTCCTTATGGGCCACGATGAGCAAAACCTGATTGACCCAATTGGTTATACACCCGATATTCCCGAGTATCTTAAATGGCTGCGCGACGGGGTAGCGGCTTTTTGATCAGTCCCCGGCTTCGAGTGCAAAAATCTCCTCGAGCGGCTTTTTAAAGTGCGCCGCAATCTTTAGTGCCAGTACGGTTGACGGGACATACCTACCCGTCTCGATGGCGTTGACGGTTTGTCGGCTAACCCCGATGGCGTCGGCCAGTTGCGCCTGCGACAATCCGTTTATGGCCCGGAATATGCGCAGGTTATTGGTCATCCCGTTGCATTTTTTTGAGTTTGTAAAGCATCAGGTGAAACCGCGCAACAAAAAACAGCGGCACCGATATCATACTGAGCATCATCACCTGTAAATAAAACAGGCCGTAAACCAACCAGGTGGCCAACATCAACAGCACAAAATTAAACCAAAGCGCCCAGGCCAGGCTCTCATAGCGGATTTTGGCCGTGAATTCGTCCTCATCCGTCAGCCTGGAAAATCCCGTAAGCATACATCCGGTCACCACCAGTGTAATGAGGATTTCATCGGTCAGGTCATTTTGAACAAACGCAAAAAACTGTTCATTGCCCAGGAATTCATCGCTCATTACGGCAAATACAGATGCGTCGATGCCCAGTTCGAACGTTCCGGTGCGGAAGGTCCACGCCAGGCAGATCAGGGCGGGTACCAATATCATCCATCCGATTTTTTTAAATGAATGTGGAAATAGAAATTTTGTTTCCATTGTAAAGATGTTTTGACCAAAAGTAAAGTATGTTTTACATATAGACAAGTCTATTTGACAAAAAAATTCACATTTGCGGTAGATTATCTGTATCCGAGGTGAGACGTTGACGACGTACCTTAGCCCAATACGCCACGTCATGCTGATTAAAGTTTTTGGAAGCGCCGTCTTTGGGATTGAAGCCATCACCATAACCATCGAGGTAAACATTGAAACCGGCATCGGGTATCATTTGGTAGGCCTGCCCGACAATGCCATCAAGGAAAGCAGTTACCGGATTGCCGCCGCCCTTAAAAACAACGGGCTGAACATGCCGGGTAAAAAAATCATCATCAATATGGCTCCGGCCGATTTGCGAAAGGAGGGATCGGCTTATGACGTTCCGCTTGCTATCGGGATATTGGCGGCATCGGGACAAATTCCATCAGAAAAGGTTGGGGATTTTGTCCTCATGGGAGAGCTCTCGCTTGACGGAACGCTTAAACCTATCCGCGGTGCGCTTCCCATTGCCATCAAAGCGCGTGAAGAAGGATTTAAAGGATTGATATTGCCAGGACAGAACGCTCAGGAAGCGGCCATTGTTGCCGGTCTTGAGGTGTATGGCGCGGCAAATCTAAAGGATGTCGTGGCCATTTTTGAGGGAACGTCTGATCTGCAGCCCACAGTTTTTGACGCCAGTACTGATTTTGGGAATACACCTGAATTTGAAAATGATTTTAGCGATGTAAAAGGGCAGGAAGGTATCAAGCGTTGCATGGAGATTGCTGCCGCGGGCGGACACAACATCATCCTGATTGGGCCGCCGGGTGCGGGCAAAACAATGTTGGCCAAACGTCTGCCGGGAATCTTACCGCCGATGACTTTGCGGGAGGCGCTCGAAACGACCAAAATTCACAGCGTGGCGGGAAAGCTAAAGGAAGTGGGATTGATGAACAGCCGGCCTTTTAGGAGTCCGCATCATACGATTTCAAATTCGGCACTCGTTGGTGGCGGCAGCTACCCGCAACCGGGTGAAATCTCGCTTTCGCACAACGGGGTGTTGTTTCTTGATGAGTTGCCCGAGTTTAAAAGGGATGTGCTCGAGGTGATGCGCCAGCCGCTCGAGGATCGGGAAGTGACCATTTCGCGTGCCAAGTGCACGGTTACCTATCCGGCGTCGTTTATGCTGGTGGCGAGCATGAACCCCAGTCCGGGTGGTTTTTTTAATGATCCGGGATCGCCGGGTAATGTATCGGCGCAGGAAATGCAGCGCTACATGGGTAAGATTTCGGGACCGTTGCTCGACCGGATTGACATTCATATCGAAGTGACTCCTGTCCCCTTTGAAAAACTGTCTGAATTGCGGCCGGCCGAACCCAGTGCCGTAATCCGAGAAAGGGTGATGGCGGCGCGGGAAATCCAGAGCAGGCGGTTTGCAGATCATCCCCATGTGCATTACAATGCGCAGATGAACACGCGACAGATCCGCCAATGGTGTGCACTAAACGATGCCTCGCTGCAATTGCTTAAATCCGCGATGCAGCGACTGAATCTTTCGGCAAGGGCTTATGACAGGATCCTAAAGGTCTCGCGTACAATCGCCGATCTGGAATGCGCTGACCAAGTATCGGCCCATCATATTGCCGAGGCGATTCAGTACCGAAGCCTGGATAGGGAGGGATGGCTGGGATAATGATTGGGCCGGCCAAAAGAGGGCGGTAGACAATTTGAGGAACGGTTGAATTTGAAGAATTAAAGTAACAATCTAAAACCTGAATAAAATGAAAACAATTGGTGCTCTTCCGGTAATATCCTTATAAAAGGTCATTTGGTGACAAGCCCTAAAAAGGAAAATCTAAAGGATCCTTCCTTGGGAATTTGATGCTTAAACCATAAAATAAGCAACTAGCCACTTAGTGTTCGTAAACAGGATTAAATTTTCATAATGAGTTTAAAATTGTTTCGGCTCTATCGGCAATTTCTGATTGTAATGAGTATTCTGCATCGACAACTTCTTTTGAATTTTTGAGTATAGTATTGTTATTGACCCGGTTGTTCAATTGCGCGGCTATAATAAGATTTTTGATGCATTCTTTTCGATTTTCATCCAAATCACCGGCATGTATTTTTTTTTCGATTCCGTCAAGCAAATCGTACGAATAGAATAAAAAGTTTTCAGTGAGGAATAACCTTTTACTTGCTGCCGCAACTTCATCTTTGTGCTCTGACTGCAATGCAACTTGGATCAAATCATTTTTTGATAGTTTAGGTTCAAATAGAACCAAATGATAAAATTTTCCGCGATCGGGATCAATCACATACTTCAGCCATTTTTCGTTCGTTTCCGGATCCAGATAAACTTCTGACCACCCATCGTCAAAAACATCGATACGGTTAAGATTGGCTATTTTATCTTCAACAGCTTTGTTGGTTCCAAACAGTCTGCGTTTCATAATGTATATAAAGCGCTGATTACAAATCCCTTGATTTAATGAAATGGTATTCGGAACCTATTGAGTAGTTATCCTTCTCAATAACTTAGCTCCGCTACCGGATCGTCTTGAACGTATCGCCCTGACTGATATCCCCGGTTTCGTAGCCTCGCATAAACCAATATTTGCGCTGCTCCGACGTTCCGTGCGTAAACGTATCGGGTTGGACATCGCCGCGGACGCGTTTCTGGATGGCATCATCACCAACGGCATGGGCAGCGCTCAATGCTTCGTCGATATCACCCGCTTCCAGAAGGTTTTTGTTGTAGTGCGCCCAAACACCGGCATAAAAGTCGGCTTGAAGTTCCATGCCCACTGATAGTTTGTTGGCTTCAACCTCACCAACCTGTTGCTGCATCTTCCTCACTTTTGCCGAGGTTCCCATGACGGTCTGCACGTGGTGTCCTATTTCATGCGCAATGACGTAGGCGATGGCAAAGTCGCCGCCTTTAGCACCAAATCGGGATTTGAGTTCTTCAAAAAACCGGAGGTCCATGTACACTTTGTTGTCGCCCGGACAGTAAAATGGTCCAGCCGCCGATGTGGCACTTCCGCAGGCCGTATTGACGCCATCGTCAAACAATACCATGCCCGGTTCCTCGTACAGCATGCCGTTTTCACTGAAAATCCTGGCCCAGGTTTCATTGTTGTACACAAAACAAGCCTCGGCAAAATCGCCAAGTTGCTTTTCCTCGGCCGACAGTTCGCGGGTTTGACCGCCCTGCGTTTGCCCTTGGTTTTGCTGTTCCAGAATAGTCCCGATGGTCTGGCCCGTTTCGCCGCCAAACATGTTGAGCAGTAAAACAATTACACCAATGACGCCTCCGCCCAAAAGAGCTTTTCCGCCGCCCGACATGCCGCGGCGATCCTCAAAATTTCCGCTTTCGCGCTTGTTCCATTTCATAATAATCGGGTTTTACATCCATTTAAAAAGTTTCCGGATCAGGCCGGCTTTATTGCCATAGGGCGCATAACGCAGCGAAGGATCAATCCAAGTACCGCGCTTTACGACCGGTTTGTAATGTGTAAATGTGTCAAAACTTCTCTTACCGTGGTAGGCCCCCAACCCACTGTGGCCCACGCCTCCAAAAGGCAGTCGGCGGTTGGCGTACTGGATTACGGTGTCGTTCACACAGCCTCCGCCAAAGGAATACTGGCTTAGCAGCGCATCGGCAATGGCTTGGTTTTGTGTAAAAATATAAAATCCGAGCGGCCGTTCATACCGGCTAATCACTTTGTGCAAATCGTCGTGATTGCGGTAGGTGAGTATGGGAAGTATCGGTCCAAAAATTTCATCGCCCATCAGGCCGGATTCCAACGGCGGATTCAGCACAACAGTGGGGCTGATGTAACGGTTCTCCAAATCGATCTCGCCGCCATAAACCAGATGCTGCTTATCGATAAGATTCGCCAGACGCTCGGCGTGGTTTTGGGTGATGATACGCGCAAAGTCAGATGATTCACGGGGATTTTGACCGTAAGCGTTTTTAATTTCGCGTATGAGCAGTTTGATTAGTTGATCGCTTATTTTTTCATCGACCAAAAGATAGTCAGGCGCTATGCAGGTTTGTCCGGCGTTGATGAATTTTCCCCACACAATACGCCTCGCCGACAGTTCAAGATTGGCCGACGCGTCTATGATACACGGGTTTTTTCCGCCCAGTTCTAGTGTTATCGGTGTCAGATTTTCCGCTGCCGAACGCGCCACGATTTTCCCCACCTGTGTACTTCCTGTAAAAAAGATGTAATCCCATTGGCGTTCCAAAAGCTTTTGCGCTACCTGGGCGCCTCCGGTGTACACTTCAACATGTGTCGGGTCAAAAACCTCGGTAAGGATCAGCGACAGTACTTCGGCCGTATTGGGCGCGTGTTCCGATGGCTTGAGCACTACGCGGTTGCCGGCTGCCACTGCTGCAATGAGCGGCATCATCGCCAGTTGAAAAGGATAATTCCACGGCGAAATGATCAGCACATCGCCGTAAGGCTCGGGAATCAGGTAATCAGTCGACGGAAAGTTGATGATGGACGGCCACACCCTGCGCGGCTTTGACCAACGGCGGATGCGTTTGATGATGTACTTGAGTTCGTCCTGAACAAGGGCAGTTTCAGTAGCGACCGCTTCAAATTCAGGTTTGCGAAAATCGCGGTAAAGCGCATCCACAATATCCTTATCCCGACGGATCAGCACATCAAGCAAATGGACAAGTCGCTGCTTGCGATATAAAATGTCGGTCCTGAAATTCATGGCAGCTTTTCTACCAAATTTAAGGATTATTTTAGTCCGAACCGGAAGCCCATGTAAAAATCAAATTGTTTTCCGCTTCCTGCAAGAGCGGTAATCGCCGACCCCGATCCCATGTAAAAGACACCTATCCGCATGCCAAATCCACCCGTTAAGCCCGAAATTTCATTGATGGCCCAAGGCGAGAACACTTCAAATTTTGACAGTGAAAATCGCGGGGTCAGCGAGGTGATGTTCTCTACCGGAACCTGCTTGTTGTCGGCCTGATCGTTAAGCCGTTGCTGGGTAAGTACCGATACGTAGAATTTTGAAACGACCCTTACATCGGCATAAGCGATAAACGTTGTGGGGAGTTTCACCCTAAAATCGCGCGCCAGGTTTTGCGTGCGGTTAAGATATCCGCTCTGGATGAGCAAATCCTCAATCTCCTCAAGCCCAGAGGCATCCTCAAACTGTGTCAGGTCAAGCGCTTCAGCCCCCTGAATGGACAGATCGTAGTTCGTGTCAGAGTTGTTTCCGGATTTGAATGTCATGCTGCCGATATTTCTTACCGACGCTCCGGCGTTGATGCGGTATCCCAGTGAATCGGTAGCCTTAAGGCGATAGTTGACCCCTAAATCGAGACCGATTCCGTTAGGCGATCCAAAAATCGAATTCAGATAATCATCGGCACTGGAAAAATCCTCGCCAAGATTCCCGGAATAGGCAATGTTTAGGGAAGCTTGTGCGTTGGTGAGTGTTTCGGCGTCATGATCAACAGTTCCGGTAAATTTGCCCGCGCCAAAGTTGGCATACGATCCGGGAAACAGGATTTTGACGGTCACGCCTCCGGAAAACTGATGCTTGCTGGTATTGTATAAAAGCCTGGATGCAGAAAAACCAAGTTCGCCCCAAACCGTGGCGTGAAGGCGCTGGTTGCCGCTGTTGGTCAGTGTGGTCACGGCACTTGTTGCGTTGCCTGATGAGTTTGTGATCGCGTCGCCCAAATCAACATCGACGTCAACCAACTGCGCCTTTACATTTCCGCGCGAAGTAAAACCAAAACCCCAATTGCCGTACCGCATGGCAAAGCCCGGCCCCAGAATTTCCGTGTCGATAGAAAAGTTGACAGGCTCGTTGCCGCTAAAAATAAGTTCGTCGACGTTGTCATTGCCCATATCGCCAATCGAAATTTTGTTATTGGCGGCCTTGGTACTGATTCCAAAGAGGTTCACTTCATACTTTGAACTCAGGTTCGAAAACTCGGCCGGGTTGACTGAACCGCGCAAAATTCCGGTGTGTGATGCGTTGCCCATGCCGGCAAAATGCTCTTGTGCCGATGCCGCGAGGGCCGTGATGACAAATGCTGCAGTAAATAGGTGTTTCATTTTGATGGTTTAAATGGCTAAAATATGGATTTTTAACTATTTGGATGTTTTTCAAATCGTTTTCCAAAGCGGATCGGCCGGAACTGGAGCCGTAATCGTTACGGGTTCCTTGGTTACTGGATGGATAAAACTCAATTGACGGGCGTGAAGGCTGATGCCGCCGTCCGGATTGCTGCGGGGTGCACCGTACTTTAAATCGCCCTTGATGGGAAACCCGATGGCCGACAATTGCGCCCGTATCTGGTGGTGCCGTCCGGTGTACAAGTCAATCTCCAAAAGCGAATACCGGTCAAACTGTTTGATGGCGCGGTAGGCAAGGTGGGCCGGCTTGCTCTGGAGTACTTCACGCAAATGCGCCCGCGAGGTATTGTTTTTAGGATTCCGAGTTAAAAAATGGTGCAATTCGCCCATGGCATCCCCCCGCATACGGCCTACAATGGCCCAATAGGTCTTTTGCGTTTCGCGGTTCTTGAACATGGCCGACAATCGCTCAAGCGCCTTTGAGGTGCGTGCAAAAACAACTACACCCGTCGTGGGACGGTCCAGCCTGTGCACCACGCCCAAAAAAACCGCGCCCGGTTTGTTGTATTTTTTTGCGATGTACTCCTTGACAACGTCACTCAGGGGTACGTCTCCGGTTTTGTCGCCCTGAACAATATCGCCAACGCGTTTGTTTATGGCAATCAGATGGTTGTCCTCATAAAGCACCTCGAGGTTCTCGCTGGTCGAGACAACTTTCATAACGCTGCGGGACTTTTAGTATTGCTCCTTGTCATTGGGAAAATCAACCGCCTTGACATCGGCAACGTATTGACCGATGGCCTTGGTCATCCCTTCATATAGGTTCATGTAACGGCGCAGGAAACGCGGACTGAATTCGTTATTCATTCCCAGCATGTCGTGAATGACCAGCACCTGTCCGTCGACGCCATTGCCGGCGCCTATCCCTATAACGGGAATGGAAAGGCTTTGGGCCACCTGACGCGCCAATGTGGCCGGGATTTTTTCGAGTACGACGCAAAAACACCCCAGGCGTTCCAGCATTTTCGCATCTTCCATGAGTTTGGCGGCCTCGGCTTCTTCTTTGGCGCGAACCGTGTAAGTACCAAACTTGTATATGGATTGCGGTGTAAGTCCCAGGTGTCCCATAACCGGGATTCCGGCGTGGAGGATTTTTTTGATTGAATCTTTGATCTCAGCCCCGCCCTCCATTTTAACGGCGTGGGCTCCGCTTTCTTTCATAATCCGAATGGCCGAACGCAGCGCCTCTTTTGGGTCAGATTGATAGCTGCCAAACGGCAAATCCACAACAACCAGCGCACGGTTGACGCCCCGCACCACCGATGAAGCATGGTAAATCATCTGATCGAGCGTGATGGGCAGCGTGGTTTCATGGCCGGCCATGACATTTGAAGCCGAATCGCCTACAAGAATCACATCTACACCGGCAGTATCGACAATTCCGGCCATGGTAAAATCATAGGCGGTGAGCATGGAGATTTTTTCGCCGTTGGCTTTCATTTCTATAAGCGACCGGGTGGTGATGCGCTTGTAATCTTTTTTTGCGACAGACATATGTTACATTTGAGAAAGTAAAAGTACTAATTAAGCCATAGCCAATCCAAAATTTATGACAATACGATTAATTATCCTTGCCGCATTGCTGATATTTCCCGCCCTGCGCGCCCAGACTGATGAACGCCGCGCGGTCGAAGTTTTTTTTGAGGCTTTTCACGCCCGCGATACCACGGCACTTTCCCGGATGTTTGAGCCCGGCGCGTCCTTGCACACCGTGGTGGTCCGGCCAACCGGAAATATGGCAAAGGCCGAAACCATTGCTGATTTTTTAAAGGGTGTGGCGTCGATTCCGGCCGGATTGCGGTTTGAGGAAAAACTGACGTCCTGGTCGATTGATTCCTCGGGCGAATTGGCCAACGTCTGGACCGACTATGAATTTTACGTCGACGGAAAACTAAGCCATCGCGGCGTCAATTGTTTTGTGTTGTACAAGTTTGCTGAAGGATGGAAAATCTTAAGTTTGGCCGACACACGCAAAAAATAGAAAAAATGGTTTTTGGTTTTGGAGGGTTGTAATAAATGATTACATTTATCTGATAATCAAACCAAAACTATGAAAAAAATTACCGCATTACTTGTGTTGGTCGTTGGCTTTACACTGTATTCCTGCAGTGACGACGACCAAAATTCCGGCGGCGGCGACCTGAAAATTTCGGGTCAGGTCATGTCGCCTAACAACGATTTTCCCATTTCGAGAGCCGTTGTAAAAGTTTTTGAAGGGCAGGAACTCATTGCCCAGAAAACCACCGATGCACTCGGGAATTTTACCGTCGAGGATTTGCCTGAGGGTCAGTACACCGTTGTCCTTTCAAAAGGAAAATTTACGCGGACACTGGCCGTCGACCTGCAACAGGATTATACGCTTGATGTGGCGCAGCGCAATTTTGACACCTTTCCCAAAATAGGCGTGATGCTGGGCACTTATGATCAGATTGAAGAGATCCTTTTTGGGATCGGCGTTGTAGATGATACGGGTGCTCCGGCATTTGACATCATTGACGGAAGTTCGGCGCGGGGTATGGCCGATGACCGCGGACATCAAGTAGCGGCGCGCAATTTGAACCTGGAACCCAACGTTGCATTCAGCATTGCCGAGTTGTTGCATTCGCCTGAAATGCTGGCCGAGTATGACATTTTGTTTTTTAACTGCAACAGCCAACAAACACTGGCACAGGATGCCGAGGCCATGAATAACCTGAAGACCTTTGTTGAGAACGGCGGAATTATTTACGCTACCGACTGGATGTATAAGTATATCCAATCCATGTTTCCGGAAGGCTACCTCAATTTTGCCGCACACCACGGCGGAAATGGGGGGTCGGTAGTGGCTACTTTGGGCAGCACCGATCTGGAAAACTGGCTGGAAGCTCAGGGGATCAGCGTGACGCCTACCGTAACGGTTGATGGATTTTTGGGCGGATGGCAGATGGTAGACAGTTTTAACGACGACCTGGTTGACGGCTGGGTAATCGCGCCTGAAGTGTATTACAGTGGCGGAAATGTCTATGACAAACCGCTTGCATATACCTTTGGTTACGGCTGCGGCGGCGTTTTCTATTCGTCATTCCACACCCACGGAAACTATTCGGCCAGTGCTGCCATTGATCAGATGATGGCGTACTTTGTCTTTGAACTTTCCGGACTGGGACTGGGTTGCCCACAGAGTTAGAAAAACCAAAAACATGAAAGAGGCTTGGGCCTCTTTTTTTTTTGTGATTAATTTAAGTGGATTCGCGTGAGTGATGGAAGCGTTGTTTGAGCTCTTTGGAAACCCGACCAACATCAATCGTGCAACAACAAGCCGTTTCCAAAAGCGAGCGCGTACAGCACGACGGCCTTTTTAATGTTGATGGCAGGCGCGAAAACTGAGGCCGGCACGCCCTAACAATCGGCCACGTTGACCGCGACGGCAAGGCCGCCCTCGGAGGTTTCCTTGTATTTGTTGTTCATGTCCTGCGCGGTTTGCCACATGGTATTGATGACTTTGTCGAGCGGGACTTTTGCGTTTTTGGGATCGGTGGCCAGCGCGAGTTCGGCGGCGTTGATGGCCTTGATAGCACCCATGGTGTTGCGCTCAATACACGGAATCTGGACGAGCCCGCCGATGGGATCGCAGGTCATGCCCAGGTGGTGTTCCATGGCAATCTCGGCGGCCATCAGCACTTGCTCGGGCTGTCCGCCCATGACCTCGCACAAGGCGGCTGCCGCCATGGCCGATGAGACGCCAATCTCGGCCTGACATCCGCCCATGGCTGCCGAAATGGTAGAACCTTTCTTGAACAGGCTGCCAATTTCGCCCGCTACCATGAGGAATTGGCGGATTTCCTTTTCGCCCGCCTGATGGTTTTCAATGACGTTGTAGTACATGAGTACGGCGGGGATGACGCCTGCGCTTCCGTTTGTCGGCGCGGTCACGACGCGGCCCAGTGCGGCGTTTACCTCGTTGACGGCCAGTGCGAAACAGCTGACCCACTTAAGGATTTGGCGGAATTTGACCTCGGTTTTCCGAATGGCTTCCAGCCATTGTTGCGGCGAGTTGTATTGGACGTCGCCGATAAGGGTTTTGTGCAAATCGTAAGCGCGTCGGCGTACGTTTAATCCGCCGGGAAGGACGCCCTCGGTATGGCAGCCAATGTACATGCATTCGAGCATGGTGTTCCAGATGCGCATGAGTTCGGCGTCGATGGTTTCCTGACTGCGGATGGAAAGTTCGTTGCGGGTTACCAGTTGCGAGATGCTCAGGCCTTCGCGTTGGGTGTAGGCCAGGAGTTCATCGGCGGTGTCAACAGGATATGGAAAGGTTGATTTGACTTCCTTTTTTTTGCGTGCCGTTTGGCGTTCTTCCTTGACAACAAATCCGCCACCGATGGAATAGAACGTCGAGACGTATTCGCCGGATGGGTAAAACGCCGTAAAGGTGAGTCCGTTGGCGTGAAAAGGCAGGAAATTGCGGTGAAAAACGATGTCCTGGCGCGTAAATGGGATTTCGCGCTCGTTGCCCAAATGGATTTTTAAGTTGGCGTCTACCCGTTCGACAATGCCCTGAATGTCACCTATCGGGATGTATTCAGGATCCTGTCCCGACAGTCCAAGAATGACGGCCAGATCTGTCGCGTGACCCTTTCCGGTGAGGGAGAGTGATCCGTAAAGATCGACCCGAACCTGCGAAACCTGGTCAAAAAGTTTCTTTTCACGCAATTCGGCAAGGAATCTCTCGGCGGCGCGCCACGGCCCCAGCGTGTGCGAACTTGATGGGCCGACGCCAATTTTGAGCATGTCGAAAACTGAAATTGACTCCTGCATACAAATACGTTTTATGCAAAGATAAGCCAAACGCCCTTACCGTCGTCAGTCAAAAGGTGCGGGCTTAAATGGGTCGAAGGGGATAACGTCGTCGGTAAACAAAATGGAGTAAATGTGGATGTGGATGTAATGTTTATAACGCATCTTGAATGCCCGAAGCACACCTTCATGCGTAAATTTGGTCTTTTGTAAAACCTTGAGGCAACGCTTGTTTTTTGATTCTACATAGGCCTCAATCCTAAAGAGTCCCATCACCCTGAAACCCCAGTTGCAGAGCACCGGAACCACCTCGCGCATCACGCCCCTGCGCCAGTATTCCCGGATTAACCAGAATTCAATGCGGGCCTTGTTATTTAACTTATCCCATTCACTGAATCCGGCCGCTCCGTAAAAAACCTCATTGTCGAGTGACATGACGGCAAACCAACGGCCGGTGTCTTCCTTGACAAGCTGGAGGTACCAATCCATTTTTTCCTGTGCGTCTTCCAACTTTCGGTAGTCGTGAGGGTAATGCCGGGTGATGTCTTCATGCCCCAATCCCTGGAATACAAAACGAAGATCTTCCTGGCAAATGGGCCGCAGTAAGAACCGGTCGGTTGTAAATTGTGGCATCGCGTAGGGAATTAAACTGTCAAGAGATTGGCCATAATCAAGGTAAATTTAATAAATCAGTTTATCCGTGCGGTGGTTTCGGCAGATTTTTTTAGGCCAGATCGTGTGGTTCGATGTGTACCAGTACATGACCCAGTTGCGGCAGTCCTTTTTTAAGCGCGTTAACCAGGTCGTGTGCCAGATCATGTCCTTCGCGGACGCTGAGATTGCCGTTTACCGTGGCGTGAAGATCCACGTGGTAGACGGTGCCGGTTTTGCGGATATAGCATTTCTCGGTATCGATAATGCCCGGGACGTCTTTGGCCAGCAGACGGATTTGGTCAATGAGCTCGTCGTGGAGATTTTCATCCATGATTTCGCCCAGCGCCGGCCTGAAAATCAGGTAGCAATTGTATAGGATAAAGCCCGATGCCAGGAGTGCGGCCCAATCGTCGGCTGATTCGAATCCGGGACCGGCCAAGAGCGCAACCGTAATCCCGATAAAGGCCGCCACCGATGTGATGGCGTCACTGCGCTGGTGCCAAGCCTCGGCCAATAGCGACGAACTTCCCGTTTGGCGGGCGCGTTTTTTGATCCACTGATAGGAAATCTCTTTCCAGAGGATGATTAGTCCCAGAACGATAAGCGTCCAGGATTGCGGCGGTGCGTGTGGCGTTTGGATGTTGACGACACTTTCATGAGCGATAAAGACTGCCGATACGATCAGGAATCCTACGGCAAGAAAGGTGATAAGGGGTTCAATTTTTCCATGGCCGTAAGGGTGGTTATCATCGGCCGGACGCTGTGCATATTTTAACCCGAGCAAAACCAGTATCGACGAGCAGACATCGGTGGCTGATTCGATGGCGTCGGCAATAAGCGCGTACGAATTTCCAAAAACGCCGGCCAGGAATTTCGTGATGGCCAAAAATGCGTTGGCGGCTATGCTTGAGTATACCGTGCGGACGGCTGTATTTCCGGCGTCCATTATCTGAAGTGTTTTTTACCTACAACTGCCAGCACCGACAAAGCCAAAAACGGCACAACCGATGCAATCATTAAAAAATTGGCGTTGAGGATTCCGATGTAAAGAATGACCAGGTGTAACATGCCGATGCCCACACAGGCCAGATAGGTCCGCCAGAGTTTTTCCGGATTGGTGAGTACGGCAAATATCAGCAGCAGTTGACCTAGAAACGGGAGTGCGACTGCCGGATGCACAAACGCCGATCCTTTTTGAGCCACACCGACCAGTAAATCCCATTCGACCGCGTATAAAATGGTGCGCTGATTAGCCCACTCTAGGTAACCAAGGCCTGAGGTGACAAGCAAAGCGATGTTGAGCCAAAGCCGACGGGAGGATGTTGTTTTCACGGGTGCAAGTTACTCAAAATCCTGAAGCCAGAATCCCAAAAACTGCCTTTACGAGGATGAGTCCGTCAATGGCTACGAGATAAAAGAGCAGTGTCCGCCTGCGCGTGAGCGAATATCCGGTGGGTATCAGCATCAAAATGGGAAACGCCAAAAGCGCAAACCGCATAGGATTGAGATCGCGGTACAAGGCCATCAGCGTAAGCCCCACCAAAAGTACCACCGCCGATGGAATGATCACCCGGAAAAGCGTGCGCCGCAATCCCCAACGCACGACAATGGTTTTTAGGCGGTTGCGGCTGTCGTCCGGGTAATCCTTGATGTCGAACATGATGGCCAGCAAGGCTATGAAAACCGTCGTTTTAACAAACAGGATTTTGGCGGTCAGTGAAAAGTCGGCCGAGGTTTGATGTATGGCCGCGTCATACAAAACTGGATAAATTACGGTAACACCGGCCCAGACAGTTCCAATGACCAAGGGTTTTAAAATCCCGATGCTGCGAAGGTTGTACCTGGCGGTCGCGATGTTGAGTCCGTAATACAAAGTGCCCAGCAGGATGAAAAAACCGGCTGTTGCACACTGCCAAATTTCAAGATTTTTGACGGCTTCGCGGTATTGCTCGACCTGGCTCATCAATAGAATGAGCAGTACGATAAGCAGCGCGATTTGCATTCGGCCGATGAATTTGCGGTTGCGGATCATCCACTCGCCCCGCGGATTATGGCTTGTGCCGATGCGTGCGTAGGGATAGTTGTAAAAGATAGCCGTGGCGCAAAACAGTATGCCGTAGAATTCCGGATGAATCATTGGGCGGTTTAAAAGCGCAAAAGTCTCGGCTGCGCTGGCGGCGACGCAAAGTCCGTAAAACAGGTTGCCGTAAAAAACGGTGTGCAGTATTTTTTGCGCAAACAGACTCATGGTTCAATTTGGAGCCCGTGCCGGGTGAGAAGTCCGGGCAATCCTTGCAGGCTAAACCTGGCTTTTTGCAGCCGGTTTGTTTCGGGATCGATTTCAAGGTTTTGCGCCTGGGTAAAATCGGCGGCGGTGAGGTTGGTATGCAAATAGGCAGCACCGCGCAGGTCGCTGTTGGTAAAACTGGCCCCGGATAAATTACATTCGGTAAAATCAACTTCAGCGAGGTTGCACTCATTAAATCCTGTTCCGGGAATTTTAAGGCCGGTAAAAAGAGAATGGCTCAGGTTGCATCGGTAAAACGAAAATGACAGGTTAAACGGATTGGCATGTTCAAACCGCGCTCCCGAGAGTTTGCAGTCGTTAAACCGCACTTCCTGGAGTTGTGATCCGCTAAAATCAGCCAGGGAAAAGTTGGATCGGCTAAAGGTACATCGTATAAAGACCAAGCCATTCAGTGTCGCGCCCTGAAAGTCGCAGTCCTCAAAAAAGCAGTCTTCAAACTCGGTTACCTTTTCCGGTAATTGCTCAAAGTTCAGGCGGGCAAATGTTTCGTTTTCAATGTAGTACACAATGCTTGAGTTTTATTTTATGACCAATTTTAAACCAGAGGTGATGCTGTCCAGATTTTGCGATGAAGCGTAAAATGAAATTCGTCAACCCATTCATCCTTGAAAAGTACGTTTTGCGTAAGTTGTCGCTGCCGGACAAAACCCAAGCTTGTCAGCATCCGGATCGAGGCGTGGTTTCGCTCATCGGCAATGCCCAGGATCAATTTAACTTTATTATGCTCAAACAGATAGGTTATAAGTCCTGACAACGCTTCTTTGGCAAATCCGCGTTGCTGAAAAAGGTGTGAAATGGTAATGCCAACCTCGGCTTTATCTCCCAGAATCCTAAGCGCGCAATCGCCAATGAGTTGATCGGTTTCCCGTATGGCGATGCCGAGTTGACACCAATGATCGGGCACATCGTATCGGAATTTTTCAATCAATGAAATCGTCTCCGCAAGATTAAGGCAGGAAAAGCTTTGATACTTGACTACTTCCGGATTTGATCGGTAGGCATGCAGGTTTTGTGCGTCCTTTAGTTTCAGGCGGCGGATGGTCAGCCGTTGCGAGGTAATGGTTTTCACGACTGCAAAACTCCCGTCAAAGGTCCGAGGACACCTTTGCGCTTTAAAATGTTTTTATAATCCCACTGAATGTTCTGCGCTTTTTCAATCCAACGTGTCAAATCCCCTTCATTTAACTGATCGATGTGGGTGTAGCGCGCTTCGGCGGCTTTAAAACTGCCCTCGGGTTTCAGGCCGGTTTCATCAAATGATTGTCCGCTCCAAAAAAGCAACCGGAGGCAACCTTTAAGCTGGCTGAATCCCGCCACCGGATTCCCGTCGACGAACCACACCGGATGTCCGTGCCAGATTTTGCGTTTGGCCCCGGGCAAATGTTCATTAAGCGCATCCATTAGTTTTTTAGCTATTGGTTGATAATCGGGGAGGAGCTTCTCGATGTAAAGATTGATGGTTTCCATCTCCCTAAGGTAAGCATTTTCCGGATTCAGTCCTCGCGGTGAGTTTCACGGGGAGAAACCAAATATTCATAAAGTACATTTTCAGCCTCCGAATAGTTACGGATCACGCGGGCTGTTACAATTGTCAGTGGTATTTGGAAAACGGAAATCGAAAGCTGAAAAATCGTCGACAGTATCAATTCGTCCAGATTTTCGGCCACGAGGGCGTAACGAAATACGATCTGCCCGATAACCATTGCCCCAATCCAAACCGCCCACCATGTTTTGACGTACGAAAGGGAAAGGTCCGCGCCGGTTAATTGTCTTTTTTGGAGTTCGTCCTGCATACCCCGATAAAGATCGGTCATGATCTGGTATGGCCTAAAGAGGTTGACGATTGGAACAAACCAGGCACCGGCAGCCCATCCTTCAGAAAATTGCAAATCCCGTCTCAGGAGATGCAGGTTAAAATAGGCACGCCTGAACCACCGGATAAAGAATACCGTCGACAACAGATAAAGCGCTAGGTGCAGGATGGCGATTGCCTGTTCGCGCGTGTCGTTGGCGTAAATTTCATCAAAGTCAAATTCGCCACTGCCCATGCGCGTCAGCAATTCATACTGCAAAAAGCTCGAAATGCCCGACAATAGCTGGATGGCCAAAACCACCCAAATGAAGATGACAGCAACTTTGGCGCGTTGTGCGTTTATTCGTAACATAACTCCAAACAAGGGCGTGAAGGTAAGCAATTCCGGCGGTTTGTCCTGTAAGCGCACGCCCGATTCGATTTTGTGTCGGTTTTTGCCGATAAAGGACCGGCGCGAATCCGGTTGTCGACTTTTGGTGCTCTTTACGGTAAAAAGTGGGGCGGGATTGCGGTTCAAAATAATTTTGCAGTAAACTAAAGGTGATGAGATGGATTATTGGGCTAGTGGTTTTTGTACCCCTGATTTGCGGCGGGCAATTAAGGGGGCCGGCGGTATATATTGACACTGGCGATGATCCGGTTGCGTACTATCTGGTGGTGGAAAAAGTCAACATGAGTTTTGGTAGCCGCGTAACCACTTATAGGGTTACTCATCCGGATTTGATTAGTAAACACCCGATGGGCCCTAATTGCTCCCGCACTGTCACGCCCAAATACGCTAAATTGCCGCCGCGACGCATGGCGTACACCATAGCCAGTCCAGTGGCGGTTAAGCCCGCATTTTTTGCCGCAACATTTAATCCGGTTGCGGCCCGGGTGCCTGCCAGGCCGTTTTTACAACGCAATGAAACGGCAACCATGACCGTCGATATTGATTTGATTGCAACCTACGAACGGGTTTTGGACAAGGGTTACACCTCAGTAGATTTGTTGAAAAAGGTTGCCAACCAACGTTTTTTTTCCGGCGATCTTATCCTTGCGGCCAAGTGGTACTCCCGATTGTTTGAAGTTTCGCCCAATCTGGAGGCCATTTACTATTATCGGTTTGCCCAAGCCTTAAAAGCCGTCAACCGCAACGATGAGTCTGCAAAAATGTTGGCCGTGTTCAGGGAAAAAGACCGTTAAACCCAAAGCATCACCCTGAATCCGCGCGCCGCAAAATAAGCGTCGGCACCGTTGTGATAAACAAACACCTTTTCGTATCGGCAGTCGCCAAAAAGCGCACCGCCCAACCTTCGGACGTCATGGGGTGTAGCGAGCCAACTGGATGTTTTGGTATCAACCGGATGTCGTTGCTGGAGCAGGAGGTAGGTGGCTTCATCCATCAAATTTGCTCCTATTCTGGCCGCGGCAGAGACAGCATCACCTATGGGTTTGTTTTGCTTTCGGGCATCGAGCGCCGTCTTGTCATAACAAAGGCTCCTACGGCCTGCAGGACTTTCGCGTGAACAGTCGGCAAATAGGAATCTTTTTCCATCGGTAGCGATGATGCCCGGTTCCCCGCCGGTTTGATCCATCGCCTCAAGTACGTGCAGATGTTGTGGCGTCAGGCGGTTTTTAACATCAGCCCACTCATAATTCTGGTGCCAGTCCTGGCGGTCAAACCGGTTTTTGAGTACGTCCAAAAGCGATTCCTTCATTGTGATACTACTTTAAGTCCGATAATGGAGGCAATCAGGGTGGTGATAAAAAATATCCTCCAAAAAGTCACGGGATCTCTAAATACAAAGATACCCACCAGTACGGTTCCCACGGCGCCTATCCCGGTCCATACTGCGTAAGCCGTGCCAATCGGGAGCGATTGCGTCGCGCGTACCAAAAGCGCCATGCTGATGGTGAGCGCGACCAAGAATCCGGCATACCAGCCATACATGGTCATCCCAGTGGTTTCCTTGGCCTTGCCCAGACAAAAGGCAAATCCAACTTCAAATAGTCCGGCAATGATCAGCAAAATCCAAGTCATTGCGCAAATATCCAAAAACCTTTTCAGTAAACCCGCTTCATGGTACGAAATTGACCATTGGCGTCAAAGTCCATCGCGAGCAGGTGTGATTTTTCATTTCCGCTGGTGTCGCGGTACGTAAAGGAATGGGTGAGGCTCCAGTCTTTGAGCATGGGGTTGTACGACATCTTGATCTCGGAAGGCAGGTACTGGAAATCAGGATCAATGGTGCTGCGTCCTTTGTGGTAGGCCTGCAGGATGATGTGGTTGATCGTATCGACGCCCAATTCCTGAAACGCTTTTTGTTGACAGATGACACTCACGCGGAACGGGACCTTAAAGTCGCCAAAGTTCAGCAGGCACGGAATTTCATCCAAAAGTACGCGTCCGTCAGATACCAAAACGTCGGCCGCCTGAATCAACCGGTGCTCATCGGTCACTGCCAATGATGCTGCCGACAATTGCTGTGCCTGCATTGAAGTTGCAAGCAATAATAAAAGAATCAGCGCTTTATACATTTTGTTCCTCAGACTACCCTAACGCCGGGCGGGCGATTTTAGTGCGATAAAAATACGAATTATTTGATGCCGCGCGCTTTATGGCGTTTGATCAGCTTGTAACCTTCAAACCACAAAACTGACACAGCCGCAATGGCAAGTGCCTGCCCGAGTTGTGTGCCGTTTAGCGGACCAACCTTAAAGAATTCGGCCACCGGCGTCACATACAAAATAGCGAACAGCATCAACAGTGTGAGCCCGATCACCGCCGCAAAAAGCATGTTACGGTTTTTAAAACTGTCTACAAGGCTGTAATAAAACGAGCGATTGGTCAGGCTCAGGAAAATGTTGGCAAAAATCAGTGTCGTAAAAACCATCGATCGCGTAAGGGTTTCCGATGCGCCGGAAGTTGCCATGAGCTGGTAGGCAAACAGCACGCCGGCCGTAATCACCAAGCCTTGCACAATCGTTAGGGACAGCTCGCGCCAGTTCAGGAAAGTGTCGGTCATTTTGCGCGGCGGCTGCTCCATGGAGTTTTTTTCCATCGGTTCATTTTCATACACGATAGAGCACGTTGGGCCCATGATCAATTCCAGGAATATGACGTGTACCGGTGTGAAAATCTGTGGAAACTTCCAGCCCAGAAACAGCGGCAGCGATACCGTCAGGATAATCGGGATGTGGATTGAAATGATGTATTGGACCGCTTTTTTGATGTTGGCGTAAATCCTGCGCCCCGCCGCGATTCCCGCAATGAGTTTGTCCAGATCGTCATTGGTGATGACCAGCGCCGCAGCGGCTTTTGCAATCTCGGTTCCCTTGGTGCCCATGGCCACGCCAATGTTGGCCGCCTTGAGTGCAGGCGCATCGTTGACGCCGTCGCCCAACATGGCCACCACTTCGCCATTATGCTTGAGCGCGTTGACTACCGCCAGTTTAGCTTCGGGGAACATTCGGGTAAACAGCACTTTGTCATTTGCGACCTTTGCCACGTCGGCAGCCGGGAGTTCCAGGATTTCATGGCCTTGGATGGTTTCATCCACGCCTGTAATGCCCGCCTGATGCGCAATGCTTTTGGTGGTGTGGACGTTGTCGCCGGTAATGACTTTTACCTTGATGCCGGCTTTGTAGATATGATCAAAAACGTCGCGGATTCCCGGTTTTGGCGGATCGTGAAACACCACAAGGCCAAGGAATGAAAAACTCAGATCCTGTTGTCTTGCAGGAAACTCCGAACCGTCAAAATCGCCTTGGGCCACGCCCAGCACGCGGTAGCCTTTCTCCCCAAAATTGCGGATGGCAGTTCGGACGGAAGCGGCTTGGGCATCGCTAAGCGAAGAAACCTGCAAAATTGCTTCGGGCGCACCCTTGGCGGCAATGATTTGGTTTGCGTCGGCATCCCGAAAGACGTGTGTCATCATGGGTGGCGTCCCATCCAGCGGGTATTCGTAAAACATCGAAAAGTACGGGCGCCTGTCATTTTTTTGCGTTTGCAAATAGATGCGGTGCAGCGTTTTTTCCATAGGGTCAAACGGTTCGGGCTCGCTGCTCCACATGGCGTATTCAATCAGTTGCGAGAGATGACTTTCTTTAAATTCAGCTTCATCGTACACCTTTTGCGTAGCGTGATCATACAGATGGCGCAGGTGCATGGTGTTTTGGGTGATCGTTCCGGTTTTATCGGTACAGATGACGGTCGTACTGCCCAAAGTCTCGACCACGCTGCTTTTTTTGATGATGATGCCGTCCTGCATCAGCTTCCAGGCCCCGATAGCCATGAACGTCGTAAAGGCAACGGGAATCTCCTCCGGCAGTACCGACATGGCCAGGGTAAGTCCGCTTAAAAGGCTCTCGGCCAAATTCCGGGTTTGCACATAATTGTAAACACACACCAGCGCAAATACCACGATCCCGATAGCGGCCATCTTTTTGACAAAGTTGGAAATCTGCGTTTGCAGTGGCGAAATTTCAGACTTGATTTCACCAAGCGAAGTCCCGATTTTGCCCAAGCGGGTGTGCTGGCCGATGTGCGTCACCTTGAACACTGCCGATCCTGAAACCGCAACGGTTCCGCTGTATACCGGGTTGTCGGAGGTTTTAAAGACGGAATGGCTCTCGCCGGTAAGCGATGCTTCATTGACTGAAAAATCATTCGACTGCACAATTTTGCCATCGGCATTGATCATCCGCCCTTCATGGATAACGCAAAGATCGCCCACGGCAATTTCATGCGTCGGGATTTGTACGGTACGGCCATTGCGGATGACCGAACTTAGCGGTTCGTTGAGCTTTTCCAAAGCTTCGAGCGCTTTTTTGCTCCGGTTGTCCTGATAAAAGGAGATGGCCGAAACTGCGACAATGGCAAAAAACATAAACAACGCCTCGCCGTAATCACCAACAAGCAGGTAAATGATGGAGATGGCGAACAGCAAAATCAGCATGGGCTCGCGGATAATATCCAAAACCAATTGGAGCGCCCCGCTTTTTTGCGGCGGATCCATCCGGTTGTAACCGTACTTTTTTTGCGATGCCAAAACCTGACTGTCGGTAAGGCCGGTAAGAATGTTTTGCTCCATACGGGTTCGTCGCCCGAGATCATCTTATTGCCATTCCTGGCGATCCCGTTTGGGCATCTAATATATCAATTAAATAACGCGTGGCAAAACCGGAAGCTATTCTCAACTATCCTTTGCTGCGTTGTGGAACAATTGAAATATTCTGTGACAAAGTTTTCGTGACATTTTTTTTTGTCACAAAGTACTTGACACAATCCGGAAGCCAGGCATAAAAGAAGTGCCGGGTGTCAGGGCTTTCCGTCACTCAAAATATTGATGGTAATCGCGGTAGGATTGCTCAAGGCCGACGACAATTTCCTGCGATTCCGCCTGGCCTGCTCCCTCCAGTTTTTTTACGAGTTGCAGGTGCGGATGCAGCCACTTGTGCAACTCGTCATGGCTTTTTCCCTTCATGGTGCAACTCTCAATAAGCTGATCGTTTTGCACTGAGAGATTTGCCGCCAGGGTTTTGTAGTCAGTGTCGTTGTGGGTGATGTAGTCGTTAACGAGTTTTTCGCCTTGCAGGATAAACGGCTTCATTTGTTGATTAACCTGCCATTTGTTTCCCTGATTGCGTTCGATTGCCGGTTTTTTGGCCTCGGCCGGGTGTTTATGGTTGCAGCTTAAAATCAGGGCCAATATTGCCAAAAGTGTGAGCGTCTTCATGATCTAATGTTTAGCCAATGGGCGATTTCAACACGCAAGTTAACCAGACTATCGCCCGCAATTTATGATTGAAGTCATAGCAACCGCATCGGGCGACGCTAATAAAGCAACGGCTTTTTGGCAGCTTTTATCCAGCCCGCCTGACTTTCATATGCCACAAAAAAGATTTTCAGATCAGCCTGACTTTCATAGTCAACAAAGAACACGGTCTTATCAGCTTGGCTTTGGTATTGTGTAAAAAACCATTTTCCGTCGTTTTTGCCGGCCTGGCTTTCATATTTTACCTTAAAGACTTTCAGATCAGCCTGGCTCTCATAATCAACTACAAATATTTTGACATCGGCCTGGCTGGCGTAATCAACCGAGAATACTTTTTGGGCCTTGGCGATCATCGGAAGAAACAACAGTAAGAAAATAAGTCTCATTGCGGTATTTTTTCAGGTTCTACTTTATAGGCTTTGGCGTTGATGCGGATTACCACGTGGTCTTTTTCTTGATCGTGATCGTCGGTGAGTTCAATCCGCATGCGCAACTGGTCCAGTTCCACCTCATACTCATCGAGCTTTTGAACCAATTGGTTGTTCAGGTAAACGGTGAGCGGTGCATCTTTAAGATGTTCCGACCGGTTTGTGATATTTTGGATGTGATCCTCCAGGTTGGTCCGTTGCGCCTGTGCGGTGAAGTACAGACAAAAAGCCAACAAAAAATACAAGTGTTTCATCTTGAACTGATTTCGTTGAAAAATAATCAAAAAACAACCGCGTTTTCCCTGACGATTCACCAAGGACCCTCGGGATACTTACGATTTACGCTGTTGGTTGTAGCGTACAATAAGCACCACTGCCAGTATGATTACTGCAATATGAAGGGATTGCCACAAGAATATGGATACGTTAAACATAGGTCTGTTTTTTTTGGGTTCATTCAATTAAGTAGGGGGCGAGTGCCGCTTTAAGCTCCGGCAATGAATTGGGATCAAGCAGGTTGGTGTTGATGACAAAGACGGCATCGGGCGTTGTAATTTTATAATCGCCTGCAAAATAAGTCACCGATGCCTCACCGATGTTTGCGGTTTTGACGCGAAAAAACTGGTCTACCGCAATCCTTTCACCCTCCATACTAACGTAAGGCCGGTTGCGCTTGTAAAAATAATCAAATACATAGAATGCGCCAATGCCCAAAAAGTATGTAAGTATTGACGGTCCTGTAAATAACGCTGCCGTACCCAACAGGATTTGCAGCAGGCCGATGGTCAGCAATCGTTTGGAGTGGGACTGATTGTAGGAGAACCGCAAGGCCATGCTTTTGTGTCTTTGTAAAAAGTACTTGGTTAACGTTTGGTAAATATACGCAATGCGATGTAACTCACAAAGCAAGGGAAAACCCTGATTTTTAAATAGGGGAGATTCCCTCTTTTGCGGCAAATCGGCACTTGAGATCTTTGGACTGTCTAATAATGAATAACTTATGAAAAGGATTCTGATAGTGGTTGGAATATTGTTTACCGGTTTCCAACTGGAAGCGCAAATCATCGACGCACGGGAAGTGACCCGACAAAAGGCGCAGGACCGCACCAACAGCAAAGCCGACCAAACCATCGACAAAGGGCTGGACAAGCTCGAGGAAGGTTTGTCATCGGTTTTTAAAAAGAAAGAGAAAAAAGGCAAACAAGCCAAAAAGTCGCCCGATGCCAAAGGTGCCTATGACGCAGCCAAAACGCCCACCGATGCCAGGGGGAATACCGATTATTCCGCTTACAAGAATTTTGGCTTTACCCCCGCGCCCGATTTGCTTTTCTATGATGATTTTTCCGACGGTTCCATCAAGCGGTGGGGCGCATACGATCAGGCCGACCTTGCACTTGCAACAATTGACGGCCAGCCATGGCTCGAGGTAAAAGGCGGAAGTTTTTATCCGATCGACCTTAAAGCGCTTTCCGCGAATTTTACCCTGGAGTTTGACGTCTATACGCCAAACGATGTAGCCGGGACGCTGGAGGTGCGCTTCCTGGATCATTCGCAGGCAGGCGCCTTGGCTGATCCGTATCTGGACAACAGCAGCTTGGTTCACATCAGCCCGGTATCGCAATGGCCCAAAACAGGCTTGGGAGGCTATGCCGTTAAACGAAACAACGAACAGGTAAGCCCGGACAATGAGTTTAAATTTTTTAGCTGGCTTCCGCAGGCGGGATTGTACAAGGCGAGAATCAGCATGAAGCGTTCCGGGAGACAGCTGTCCGTCTGGATCAACAAAGAACCCGTAATGGAAAACACCGATTTTTTTATCTCGGCCAATCCTTACGTACTGTCATTCCTGCTACAAAACTATTTTGTTCAGGAAACCCGGATGTTTTTTTCAAACTTCAGGCTGGCTACCGGAGCCGAGAATCCGCGCAGTATCGCGCAGGGGAAGCCGTTTGTCACGCACAATATTTTTTTTGATGTCAATTCGGATGTTATCCGACCCAATTCATACGCTGTCCTTAAAGAGGTGGCGCAAACCCTGTCCGGTTTAAAAAAGCCAGTGCAGATTATCGGTCACACCGACAGTGACGGCAACGATGCCAACAATCTGACGCTGTCACAAAAGCGGGCAGCGTCGGTAAAGCGCGCCTTGGTCAATGAATTTGGCCTGCCGGAAAACCTGCTGTCCAGCAGCGGAAAAGGCGAGAGTCAGCCACTTAACAAAAACGCAACGCCGGCCCAAAAAGCCCAAAACCGCAGGGTTGAATTTCGCCTGCAAGATCAGTAATCCAAAACCCATTTGATATGAAACGATTGATACTTTTATTCGCCCTGGCTTGCGTATGGACGGCCTGGTCACAAATTCCACATCGGCCCGTAGCGTGGTCGGGCGTGCTGACCGACGAGGCCGGAAACCCTCTTGAAGAAGCCAACGTTCAGCTTAAATTTACCTATTACGAGACCGGCAATGTAGTGTTGTACAGTGAAACCCATTCCAAAACAACCGACAGCAAAGGCTTTGTAAGCGCCAACATCGGGCAGGGAACCGTTATTCAAACGGGATCATCGCTCAGGTTTATGTCGCCTACCTTGTCCTTAAAAGTTGAAGCCGACACCGGGCAAGGGTTTGTGGAACTCTCTAGCGACTATCTCCGCGCAGTTCCGTTCTCGCAGGCCGCCATGTATGCAGGCACGCTGTCGGATAACCACAGTTCGATTGGATTTTCAAACAATCAGGATGTCGAGGTCAACGCCAACACCACAATGAAGATCTATGCCAATCAAGCCCAGGTAGCCGAATTTAATGAAGACGGCCTGACGCTGGACAATCTTTCAGGTTCGCAGCAGGGCGAGGTGGTCGCCACATCAACGGGACTGCTGATCCGAAAACCGACCGAATTGAAAGATTTTTCGCTTAGCGGTGCCAATTTCATCAGCAGTAATGACCGGTTTTCGTTTAACAGTGCCAACGGACTTTTCTCGACCGCCACCGCGCCCGCGATGACCAATCTATATGCGCCCGTTTTTTTGCCTCACGGAGCGCAGGTAACGCAGATGACCGCAATAATAAAAAAGAATGTCGCGGGATCACACCTGACAGTCTATTTATGCCGGCAACAAAAAAACACGACCAGTACCTCATTTGAATACGTCGCAACGCTTTCGAGCATGGACCAGTCGGCTTCTTTTGTAAGTTATAGCACAACGCCCAGTGCCGGTATCGGAACCATCAATAACAACAGCTACGTTTATTTTGTCATCATCCAACCCGGTGGAAACGGATGGACGGGATCCAGCAACCTTTGCTTTAAATATTTGACCATTAAATATATGCAGCCATGAGAATCCTGTTGCTTATGCTCATCGGGCTTAGTGGATTTGCCCAGCAATTGCACCGGCAGACTTTTCACGGTGGCGTGTCGTCAAATCCGGCAGGGATCAGCCTGGTGGGCGAAACCTTTAACCGGACATCTCCCGACCAAACCATCCGCGCGTTTGAATCCATTCTTTACCGGGAAATGGCTGGTCAGCTTGACGTAATAACGCCTGTCGGGAATCAACTGGTGGTATTTCCTAATCCTACTCTGGATGAACTGAACATCGTGCATCCTTCCGTATCTAGCTGGCAACTCGAACTTTTTGACGCAGCAGGAAAGCTGGTTTTCCAGGACGAGGTTTCAGACACATTCTCAATTGGCCAACTTCCCCCTGGATTTTATCTGGCAAGATTTGTATCCGATAGCCGATCGGCAACATTAAAAATCCTGAAGAAATGAGATTTTACGGCTTATTTGTACTGATGGTTTGCTCCCTTTCTTATGGACAGATCGAATTTGTTTTTGACAGTCCCTGGAAAAATGTCCGGGCAGGCAGTAAATTTATATTTGCCAAACACGATGCCACACACGGACGCGAAATCTGGGCCACCGACGCAAGCCAAGACGGCGCCCAAATTCTTTTTGACATTGCACCGGGCAATCTGGGGTCAAATCCAAACTACTTGACGGCCATTGACGATGTGGTGTATTTTCAGGCCAATGAGAACCAGATCTGGCGCACCGATGGAACTCCCGGCGGTACATACGCCATGGTGACACAAGGCTTGAACGACCCGCGTGATTTTACCAAGGTGGGCAACTTTATACTGTTTACCAGCGGGCAGTACAACAACCGAACGTTGTTCCGTATGTTGAACACACCGCTTAGCCATACCCAACTCAGCACCGTTGCCATGACGGATGTACGTGAACCCGCCAAACTTAACGGGTCGACGGTTTTTTTAAATGTAAAAATGGGGACCAATTGGGAAATCTGGCGTACCGACGGCAACACCATGCAGTTTGTAGCCGACATCGACTCCGGCATTACCCCGGTTCCGCAAATGGCAAATTCAATGGTCTACAATGGCGATTTGTACTTTAATGGTTTTTCGACGGCTCAGGGCTGGGAATTGTGGAAGTCTGACGGAACGACTCCCGGAACTGTCTTGGTGGCCGACATCCAGGGCAATGAGGGTGGGAGCGTGAACTGTTCAAACTGTTCAAGCCCGACGTACTTTGCCGTTATGGGTGGCGCGCTTTATTTTGCGGCGACCAACTCGGCCTCGGGCGGACGCGAATTGTATAAGTTACAGGGATTGACGGTTGGCAAGGTCAAGGAAATCAATACGGATGGAGATGCGTTCCCAACCCACTTGACGGCTTACGGCAATCAATTGTTTTTTTTGGCGCGGCAAAACCAGTTTGATGAAATTTGGGTAACCGACGGCACTCAAGCCGGAACCGTGAAACTCACTGAAAACAGCAGCGGTCAGACACTTTTGGGGCTGGGAAGCATTTTAAACAAGATTCCCGTTTTTGACAGCCACATCATTTTTAACCAGCAGTCACCCGGAAATGGACACGAGTTGTGGAAACTTGACCTCGCAACCGGAGTTCCGTCGATCATACAGGATTTTAATCCCGGAGCAGCAGGATTTTACACGTTTGACTATTTTGAATACGATGGTTCGTTGTATTTTTCCGGTCAGTTGGAAGGCGAGGGAGCAGAGCAGATGTATCGGCTTTCCGGAAATCTGGGTCTTGAGACGCTCGCACGTGATTTTAAAGTGTATCCCAATCCTACAACGGGAATGGTCCATATAACCCTTCCGGATCTCGAATCATTTGAGATCACCGTTCGCGATTTGGCCGGGCGGCAGGTTTTGCATGTTCCGTTGGTGGGCGGAACCATCGACCTGGTGGGCCTTGATGCCGGAGTTTATCTATTGACGGCTTCCCATCGGCACAAGAAAGCGAGTGTGGTGCGCAAAATTGTTAAGCAGTAACTTTGTGTACCTCTTGGCAGGTAACGGATTGTATGGTACATTGCGTAATATAACAAGCTTTTTATGAATGTTTTGTTAGCTGATGATCACGCCATTGTGCTTGACGGTCTGGAGCTTTTGTTATCGACATTTGATTTTGTCGATGGCGTTGGTAAAGCAACTGATGAAGAAGGCGTCTACCGAATACTTGAAACGGCGGTACCCGACATTATGCTGCTCGATATCGCCTTTGGCAAGTCGGACGGGCGCACGCTTTGTCATGAATTGAAGCGGCGTTATCCGGGGATGAAAATCATTGCCCTGACGAGTTACAGCAATACCTCGACGGTGAGGTCGGCGCTGCATGCCGGTTTTGACGGCTATCTGCTAAAGTCAGAAGATCGGGAAGTTATCAAAGAAGCTCTGAACTTGGTGGCTCAGGGCGAAACATACATCAGCGCTTTTGTCAAGGACGTCATTTTTGAGCAAAGCATCTTTAAAAGCAAAATTTCGCTTACCCGACGCGAGCACGAAGTCCTTAAACTCATTACCGACGAAAAATCGACGCGCGAAATTGCCGATGCCTTGTTTATATCTGAAAAGACCGTTGAAAACCACCGCGCCAATCTGATGCAAAAACTTGAAGCGAAAAACATGGCCGGATTGGTAAAGCGCGCCATACTTGAAGGATTAACCGATATTTGACCGATGTTCAGATTTTTTTTATTGTCGACATTGCTGATAACACTTTTGGCGCAGGCACAGGGCTATCCTGATTTGCTGCGGCCGGAGACCCTCAAGTTGCAAGAACAGGCCACCGCGTGCTGGAACAGGAGCCAATCAGGTTGTATGGATATTTTGCGTCGGGCCTATCGGCTTAGCCAAGCCAAAAAAGGCGATTGCGCAGGTTGCATAGAAGTAGAGATTGCAAGGTTGCACATTTTTGATCAACGATATGATTCAGCGGCTCATTACTTGAGGTACGCCCGTAAATCTCTTTCCGGGATGGATTACAACGACACGCGTGTCAAGTTTCTCGATGCTGAGATACTGGGGCTTACGGCCATGGCTTTTTACAATCAGGATTTGCTGGATTCGACGCTTTACTATCTCCAGGCCAACATCCGGGTTATTGACGCGGCCGGCGATGCAAAAGCGGCTGCCTTTGCGCGAATGAACCTCGCCTCGGTATATTCGAGCGTTAATGATTATGCTACGTCGATCAAGCACAATCTGGAAGCGTTCAAGGAAATAAAAAAGTATAAGGACACTCGTTTAGCGGTGTTGGCCGGAAATCTCGCTACCGATTACCAAGATGCCGGAAAAATTGATTCGGCACAGATTTGGGCACGACGAAGCATCAAATGGGGCATGGAGTACAAACATGCGGGAGCGCAAACCCGCGGTTTTTACATTCTGGCTGCATCGCTGGCAAAAACGCTCCCTGATTCGGCGCTGGTTTATGCAAACCGTTCAGTCGATTTAGCCAGTTTGACTAACCGATCAGATTATCTGGCAAAGGCTCGCTTGGTCAAGGCCGATGTATTGTATGACCTTGGAAAGTTTGAGGAGGCGCGCGCCGCGTATGCTTTGGCCAGAGAGTCATTCAATGTGAATACCGACTATCTTTCCAGTACAAAGGGTTTGGCGCTGTCTAACCTGAAACTGGGAAACAACAAGGAAGGATTGGCGTATCTGCAGGAATATTTTAAGCAATCTGACTCCATCAATTTTGCGGGCCGGCAACGAATGGTTATGGAATTTGAATCGCGCTACGAACTGGAAAAAAAGGAAAGGACCCTGGCGCAGCATCAACTTAATCTGCATAGGGAGCAAACCCAAAAGCGATACCTGATTGCGGGATTCGGGTTGCTTGCGGCAGTGGCGGGCGGTGCCTTTGTTTATAACCGGAAAGTTCAAAAATTAAGGCTGGCGCGCATCGGGCGGGAAAACCTCGACCAACTTTTCCGGGCAACCATCCGCAGTGAGGAAAATGAACGCCGTCGGATAAGCAATATGTTGCACGATTCGGTGGCGGCAAAACTTGCGGCGGCCAAGATGTCGCTTCAGGCACTGCCGTTTTTGGACTCAGGCCTGCAAACCGACAGGGTCGAGAAAACCGCCCAACTGATCAGTTCCATCCATGCAGATGTTCGCAATGTGGCGCATCAGCTCTTGCCGATTACCCTGGAAAAGGAAGGGCTTGAGGCCGCCGTGATGGAGTTTGCATCAGAAATGAACTCGCTCAACCTGGTGAATTTTTCCGTCAGTACGAGCGGTTGTGCGTCCCACACCTTACCCGAACACATCCGATTGATAGTCTTTAGGATTGTTCAGGAGTTGATGAACAATGTGGTCAAACACGCCAAGGCGTCAAAGGCACAGATTGTATTTGTTTACACGCCCGGACAGTTGGAAATTTCCGTTGCCGACAAAGGAATCGGATTTACGGCGCAGAGTGAAGGTCAGGGTTTGTACAGCATCCGCGAACGCGTTTCCAGGATTGGCGGTACTTTTTCCATCAAGGGCCTGGATTCCGGAACGGTTGCCGTGATAACCCTGTCGCTACAGGACAATCTCTAGCCGGAGCGAAACCGTTACTGTTTGATTTGTCCGATTTTGCCAAGGATCCGCGAGAGTTCGTCGGGTTTTTGCGTTCCAATCAGGATTTTTTTTCCGCTGGGAAATTGCAGTTGCAGTCCCTTGTTCCCGCGTATGTTGTAGGCAAATCCGCTCCCGAATATTCCAAAGCGCAGGCCCCATCCGCCGTATTCGGTTACGGGCGAATAAGTCCTGATGTAGACTTTGACGAGATGATCCCACGCAAAATGCTTAAATTTTAGATGGAAGGGAAAAAACCTGACATACAAACCGTCATTCCGAACATAGGTTTCCAGTTTGAGATTGGCCATGGCGATCGTCAGCAGTAGCATCAGGCAGCAGGCAATGAGTAATCCGGTGTCGCTCATAGGCTTGTCGCCAAAGGGCACTCCGCCTATCACCTGCCGGTAAATCCCAAAGATAAAAACGGCGTTAAGCGGCAACAGAATCAGCCAAATCCACCACTGGGTGAAGCGTTGTTTTTCATAAAAAAGAGCGCCTTTGGTCATTAGGTCAAAAATCGCGGGTTATCGTTCCCATTTGGTCAGCAACATATCGGGGGTGCTCATGTATTCAAAAGGATTTTTTTCGCTCCAGCCAAGATAATTTAAAGTAACCTCACCTTTTGGCGTAACGTAAAACCGGAATTCGTACAGGAGCATGTTTCCTTCGTGATATCCAATGTAGGTGTGCCTGAATACGCGGTCGCTACCCGCAAGGAATCCTTCTTCAATAAGGTCATAGCTATCCAGCTTGCCAAACGTACCTTTGGGCGGAGGCAGCGCAATGAGTTCAAATTTGTTTACATAGTCATTGCGCTCCTGGATTTTTTTGGATTCATCCCACGATTCCCCCAAATTGTTGATGATAAAGTCGGCGGCTTCACGCGGCTTGTTCTTTTGTATCAGCGAAAAAAATACTTTTGCCTGATCCTCGGCTTTTTTGATGTTTTCCTTAGATGGGCGCTTCATGAAGTTTTGGGCCGAAACAGCCGATACGAATAACAGCGCGGCCATGGCGATTGCTCTTGAAAATGGTTTCATCGTTTTGAGTTTTGGTGGTTGCCGATACCATTCAGTCAGTATCAGCATTTGCTAACTTAAGAAAAAAAACCAGACCTGCCCTAACTTTTTAAAACTCCACAGGTAACTTCATACGGCTCCCCGATGATCCTGAAAGTGTTATTGTATTGCCGTCGACACATCAGATTGTTTGTTTTACATGAGCGTTATCCCCTATGTATGTTTCGAACAAAAAATCCACGTCACCAAAAGCCATAAAAAAAAAGCCAATCCGTAAAGATTGGCTTGTGGTACAGGTAAAATATATCTTAGATAACGTTTACATTCACTGCATTAGGGCCTTTTTTGCCATTTTCGACGGTGTAAGTCACTTTGTCGTTTTCACGTACCGTCTCGTTCAATCCGCTGACGTGAACAAATACGTCTTGTCCGCCGTTGCTTGGAGTGATGAATCCGAAGCCTTTTGCTTCGTTGAAAAATTTAATGGTTCCTTCGTTCATAAAAATTGAGATTAAAGTGCAAATGTAGGTTTAATAATTGGTTTTCAGTCATTTATTTTAAAATAGTTCAAAATATTTATTTGGTCGGCCCATTTTTACCGCTCGATGGTGCTAATTAACTAAGGATTAGAGCCTCCAAAAGAAGCGCTGCCCACATTAATGCCCTATTTACTTATCACCCAATGTCCAGATGATGGCTTTTTCCTTTGCGGCCCTAAAGATTGTCCCATGCTGTTCCCCGGGCTCATCGGCGTAATGCCACGTGAGATTGGGAATGTTTTCTTGTTTAAGCGTCCCGGCCAGTTTTTGGGTATGGGGGTAAATGTCGCGGGCGTCCGACCCGGCAAACCAAAGGCGTTTTTCGTCGGCGGGAAGTTTGGTCAGCCAATGTTTGGCGTTGCGCACCAAGTACTGGTCGTTCCACCAAAGCGATGGATCAAAGGCGATATAGCGGTCAAACATGTCGGGCGCGGTAAAAAAGGTTTCCATCACGAAGAGTCCTGAAAGTGATTCGCCAATGATGCTCCTGGAGTTGGTCGTCCGGTAGCGCTTGTCAACTTCAGGAAAAAGTTCGTCCCTGATAAAATCCCTGAACTTTGTTGATCCGCCAACCACGGGCGCCACTTTCTTGTCTTTTTTTACCTGGGTAAACCCGGTCAGGTCGCGCCTTCTTTGGGTGTTTTCTATCCCAACCAAAATGACCGGGCCAATCTTGTTTTCCTTAATAAGTTTTTCAAGGGTGTTGGCGATGTGCGGAAAATCCTCCCGAATCCCGCCATCGGCCATATAGAGTACCGGAAGTGAATCGGCATGAGCTTTATAGCTGACAGGCGTCCAGATATTGATGGTACGCAGTTCGTCCAGGTGTTTGGATTGGACGGTAAAAGTCTGATGTTCGGGGATTGGGTCGGCCGGTTGTTGTTGACCGCAGCCGACTAACATCCAGGCGATAGTGGTAATAAAGGCAAAAGTGTTTTTCATTGTTGCGATGTTTCTGCCCACTAAAATAGTCAAAATGCGCAACCGCCAAACGTGTTCACCGCTAATGATTGTGTTCCTCCTTGTCAACCGGCTGTGCGCTTACGCCCGATCGGATTTCAGGATGCCTGATTTCGCCCCCCGTAGTTCCGGCGTCCTTTGCAAAATAGATGGCAATCAGGGAAAAGCCCAAGACAACAAATCCGGCAGCATTTAATCCTTTGATTTTTTTGACATCGGCCCAAAGCGCAACCAATGAAAGCCCGGCCAATACGTAGGTGAGTGTTGCAAATACCTCGGCCGATTCCTCGTGTCTTTCTATGTAAACTTCATCGAATCCGGGCGTAGTACCGACAAAATCTTCGGCGTTTTCGCCACTGTTCATCGCCACGCCCGACGTGATGGCGCCAACTGCAAAAATCACATAGGCTGTTCGCTTAACTGCCGGCGACTTAAAGGCAAGGCCGGCAACCAGAACCAAAACTCCCACTATCGGGATAATGATCGGCAAGTGATTCACTGCCAAATGAAAATGTGCTGCATTCATGATTTTATAGTTTAGACGTTTACGCCAAAAACATAGCCAACAAAGGCTGATAACCCCATGGCGATGGTACCCCAGATCACAATGCGCATCACGGCTTTCTTGACGCTTGATCCACCGGTTTTGGCCGACACCGCACCCAGTACCACCAGGGATAGTATCGTAAATCCGTAGAGATAGATTTCCATTTTGCCCACAGGTGCAAAAATCGTCACCAGCAAGGGCAACATACCCCCAACGGTAAACGCCGCACCCGACGCCAATGCAGCCTGAATCGGCTTTGCCTTACTTATCTCATTTAAGCCAAGTTCATCGCGTAGATGGGTGCCAAGAGCATCGGCCTGGGTAAGTTCGCGGGCTACCTGAAGCGCTGTTTCCTTTTTAAGACCGCGGTTTTCATAGATTTCGGCCAGTATTTTCAGTTCGGTTTCAGGCATTGATTCCAATTCCTGCTTTTCGCGTTCAATGTCGGCGGTCTCGATGTCGGTTTGCGAACTTACCGATACGTATTCGCCGGCAGCCATCGACAGCGCACCGGCCACCAAACCGGCTACGGTGGCCAAAAGGATTTCGTCACGGGTGGTGCTGGCACTCGACACGCCAATGGCCAGGCTTGCAATTGATATGATCCCGTCGTTGGCGCCCAGTACGGCTGCCCGTAACCAGTTGCTTCGGTGAATGTAATGGCTGTCCAGATAATTGTCGATTGTGATCATAGGCAAATCAAATTTCAACTTAAACAGAGTGAAAAACAAGAGCGTCTTTAAGTCTTTAGCGAATCTTAAGAATCGGATATCCAGAAAAATATTCTACATCAAATCTTAAATTACTCAATCAACCATGCAATGTCAGGCTTGTCACGGGTGATGCCACAGCCTTATCTTATTGCCGGATTTTTGGCGTCAGCGCTTGTTGACCACCCTGAGCAAATCCTCGAGGTAATCAATCTGCACTTCCTGGATTTCCAGCAGTTTTTTGTTTTGATGCACCAGCAGATGATCTATTTTTTCACTGAGTAGCTTGATTTCGAGTTCGGCTTTGAGGTTGATTTTGTAGTCGTGTTCGCTCCTGAGCCGGTCTTTTTGCTCCTGTCGGTTTTGGCTCATCATGATGATAGGCGCCTGAATCGCCGCAAGGCATGACAAGATCAGATTGAGCAGGATAAACGGATAAGGATCAAACGGCCTGGTAGTCAAAACCCAAATATTGATGGCCATCCAGATTAGGATAAACACGAAAAAAAAGATGATAAACGTCCAGCTTCCGCCAAAAGCCGCAACATTATCAGCGATGCGCTCTCCAAGGGTCAGCTCGCCTTCAATTTCATCCTCGATGGTTTCCGACAGGATCGCATTGTTCTTGATGGCTTCCATGACATCGCGGTCAATCATGGCCAGTTCGCCTTTTTCCTGGATAATCAGCGAGGTCAGATAAAGACGTCGGTATTGGTTGAGTTCGGCCAGGCTGATGTATTTGTCGGCATCAAAGCCGGGATGTTCTGATTGGATCAGGTTAAAAATACCCTCGCGTATGTCGAGGCCTTTTACTTCTTCGCCTTTTACGATTTCTTTTTTGCTGATGTAGCTCGTGATCAATTTTCCTCGGCCAGTCATAAACGGTTTAGTTTTGCGTAAAGGTCCAGGCTGATGAATTTACCATCCTTGATTTCACAATCTTTCATCGTTCCTTCATAATCAAATTCCAGTTTTTCCATCAGCCGCTTGCATGCCGTGTTTTCCGTTTCAACCTGCGCTTCCAGCCGGTGCAGATGGAGTTGGTCAAAGCAATATTGGCAAAAAACCGCAACGGCCTCCTGCATAATCCCGCGTTTCCAAAAGTCAGGTAGGAGCCAAAGCCCGATTTCAGCTTTGCGGAAAGTCTTGTTGTAACTGCTTATCCCGATTGATCCCATGGGTGACTGATCGTCGCGGGAGCGGATGGCAAACCAGATTCCCGTTTGGTTTTCGCGCAAGTCTTTGTACCAAACCATCTGGTCGCGGGTAGCATCAAACGAGTGGTAACTGATGCCGTAATACCTGATGACGTCAGGGTGGGAGAGGCCCTGAAAGACAAATCCTATGTCGCTGTCAACAATCGGTTTGAGGACAAGGCGCTCGGTCAAAAGAGTCGTATTGGTGTCAAAAGGATCCATTATTGTAACTTTGGCAGGCGGTTGATTTTGTGAAGGTAACAAAAAATGTTTTGCTGCCATCCATCGCTAACAGTAGGATTTTAAGCAGGTGCTTCATCAGGTTTTTGAATTGGTTTACTTGACGAAAGTGCATCGGATACCTTAAGAAAAATCTGATGCAATTTTCATTTTTGCATTTCAGCGACCATCATCTCAACCGCTTGCTTGAGTTGCGGATTTTTTGAATATAAGGAATTGGTTTCGGCCAGCCAATTGTTGAATCCCGGTTTATCTTTAAGCAACAGGTAACCCAGCAAGATGTTGTAGGCATTTTCCGCTTGATACGGCGTTTGTTGTTTATCCAATGATTTTTTGTAGACGGTCTTGGCTTTGTCCGGTTGCTTGCTTCGGGCCAGTGAATAGATGTATTCCTTGGTTACGTATGAATCATCCGGCGATTCCTTAAGCGCCCGTTCCAGGACTTTGAGTGCATCGGCATAGCGCTCCAGACAGTTGTAGGAATACGCCAATTCAACGGCAAGCCTTGGATATTTTGGATCGAGTTTATCGGCTTTTTCCAGGAAATCCAGTGCCTTTTGGCATTCGCCCCAGGCATTGTGCAGATAACCGCGGTTGTAGTAAAATCCGGCCTCGGTTTCGTCGCCTCTCACCAACCAATCAGGCTGCGCCGCAACCTTAAGCTCGGGTAGTTTGTTGTCCGGCAGGTGGGCAACCTTGGTTTCATTTTTTGGCAGACGTATTCTCGCTACCTTAGTTGGCGCCATCAATTCCGGATGATACGTTCCGGTTTTGTCGATGGTAAACGTTCCCGTGTAGTGCAGCGTAAGTCCCGCCATTTCATCGAGAAATATAAATCCAAACGGGTGTGTTCCCGTGCTGTCGGGAGCAAATGCCACCCACTTTTCCAGACTTTCGATAAATCGGTTGTCAAATTTGAGTTCCTGTGCTGTAAGTCCATTTGCAAAAAGGACGGCGATGATCACTAGTTTTTTCATATTTCCCTTTATTGGCAGCGCCGAGGCGGTTGTGCTTGATTTTTTGTTTTTTGCAAACGGTCAAAGGAACTTGATCTTGATTTCATCCAGAATAAAATCCAGTTCACTTTCAGTAATAATGTTTTCCCGATGAAGCCAATACATCCGATCGATTTCCTTTTGTTGTTCGTTGTCAGTATTGATGGTAAAGTATCGCTTGCGGTAATCCTTTTTTCTCCTCTCAAAAAAATCCTCAATAAAGGCGTTCACCTCTTGGGTGCTCGGACTGTTTGCCAGAATAAAAATCCGTCGTCCGTCATCCAGTTCCAAAGCCTTGTACTCTTTTTGATAAACTTTATAGATGAAAACCAGTACGGCGCCTATGGCAATCAACCAGGTTGATGAAGTTGACGCAATCTCGACAGGATCGGCCATAATTGCCGACCTGAGAGCGGCCAACAAAAAGATAGCCAAGGCAATATACATGATTTTGGGAAACTTTTCCGTGTAGATTTTCAACGAGTTTGAAAAGTCTTCATACGGCACGAAATTCTCAGATTCCATGTCAAGATCATCGACATAAGTTTCCAGGCCGGTTTCAGTGAGCTTAAATCGTCTTTCCTCTAAAAATATCTTTTGATTTAGTTCTCTCATGTGTTAATTCTACACGAACATTCATGGTGTTCGCTGATGTATTTTATTGATTCGATACAGAGTTCTCGTAGGATTTCAAGGTTGACATCGGATAGTTTTTTGAGATAAATACATGCCTTGCTCATTTTGAAACCCCCCAATTGTCCCAGTAACTCCCGGCTTTTTTCAGTGTCGGAAAAAACGTAAAGCGTCAGTGCCGCCTTTCTGGGCGAAAATGCCAGTACGGGCGCATCACCCTGGTGTCCGCTCGCGTATCGGTAGTGGTAATTTCCAAAACCGATGATAGAGGGACCCCACATTTTAGCCTGTTCGAGCGTCCATTTTTCCAGCAGCCCGATGAGTTGAAAGCTATCGGCTTTTCTTTGCTCGTTGTCAACAAAGGCTTCGATGAATGCAGGTACGCTTTGCCCGGTATAGGTTGTCTTGGTCTTTGCCATTATACCCCTTTGTGTTTAGCGGTGACGGCTAATGTATAAAAAAGCTTAATGATAAATTAGGTTCCTGTCAATTTAAGAAGTTGAATGATCCCGTCAGGAAGACCAAAGTCGAAGAGATTGGCGAATACCATGGCGTTAAGCGTCAACTGTTGCTGTCGGTGAGTGAAAGCCGAAAGTGTCTATAAAATCAATACCTGAATTTAGTGATGCATCCTGAGCTTTTCGATCATTTTTGACGAGGTTTCCTCTGATGAAATCCCATAGCCGTTGACCAACGTACCTTTGACATTGAACGCCGGTGACGATATAGCATACAGGATGGCCTGATAATCCGGATCGGAATCGCCGTCAAATCGGTAAACCTTATCAATCTGAAATTCTTCGGGCGATAGCGTGGCACCGGATTTATGGCAAACCAGACAATCTTCCTGGATGTTAAAGTCGTGGGTGTAACCCAGCGCTACGAGGGCATTGATGGTTTGGGATAACGTCCCGTAACTTTCTTTTAAAGGTTCATGGTCCATCTATAAGGGGTTTAAAACCGTTACCTTTTGCTAATTTAACGAAAAAGCAAAAGCAAATGCGTTTTATGGTTGGAATTTGTGACTCTAATGAACGGAAGCCGGCAATTTTCGCCTGTTAGCGGCAAGGCGGAGTTTGTCCACCTTCAGTTTACATAAAATTGTATTTCGTATTTCAAGTCAAAATCGTTTATGCTATCGATTTTTATTTTGTCAATTTCGTCAAATAGTAAAGTCACGTATTTTGACATCTCTGAATTTACCGCTACCTCGAATTCTCGTATTTTGTCGGTGTAGATTACTAGTTGGACAAAAACACTTACCCGCTCCTTTTCATCTTTTAATACGTCCTGTATAGATCGCTTAATTTTTTCAAATATTTCTGCAGAGTCCGGCCGAGGATCTTTTTCGATTAAACCCTGATTACTAATAATATAGACTGTTCCTAATTTTACCTGTGGTGCTTGGGAAAAGGAGTAGTTAAAAATCAATAATGTTATGATTGAAACAAGGTGTCTCACAAAGAACGATGATGTCATAAATTAGGAATTTATAAAGCTATTCTTTAAATCTTGCCGGTCTTTTAAAGGTTCATGGTCCATCTATAAGGAGTTTATCAGTTGTTGGATGATTATTAGACGTTTGGCAAAGGCCACCGCATCGCCGACGCTTATAATCGTCTGTTTAAAGCATGGTTTGGTGGCGTCTTATTTGTCAGATGGACTGGGACCGGATGGTTTAAAAAACCTTGTCGACCTTCCAAATGGTAATTTCAGGCGGGCCGGTAAGAAACGCGCGCGAACTTTCGATAAAGCGCTGCAGGTGTGCAGTGTTCATGTGCTTTGTGTTGTAATACGCTTCATCACGCCATACTTCATAAAGCATGATGTTGGTTTTGTCCTTAGGGTCAACGTGGAGTTTTATTTTTACAAAATAAGGCTCTTTTCTCACCTCTTGGATAAGGTCCGTCAGCGCCAAAATGGCTTCATGTTCCTTGGAGGGTTGGGCTTTGTACTGGACGATTACCGCGATTTCCTTATCGTCGGGGGCAAATGGCGGATGCCGGGCAACAAATGCCAATATACACATCAGCATTCCTGCAAAGATTTTGATTGACGTTTTCATCAGCGTGCGGTTATGGTTGCTTTGAATATCCTGTTTGGACTACTCAACAGTCCGGGAGATTTGTAAAGTTACCAAAAATGTTTTTCTAAAAACTGTATCGGGATAAAAAATGCTGATTTTTAGAAGTTTACCGATGTTTTATAAAGTAAGGAACGTTGGGGTCATCGGTTATTTTCACCTTCACTTTGGTACTCCAAAATATCGGCGGGCTGACAATCCAGTGCTTTGCAGATTGATTCAAGCGTACTGAATCGTATCGCCTTTGCCTTTCCGGTTTTTAGAATGGAAAGATTTGACAAGGTCAGGTCAACCCTTTCTGAAAGTTCATTAAGAGACATTTTGCGCTTGGCCATCATGACATCCAGGTTTACAATAATCGGCATATCCTAAACAGTTAAATCGTTTTCATTTTGAATCGCTACCCCTTTTTTGAAAATCGTCGCAATGATGTAGACAACGGCTCCCATCAGAATAAAAGCTTGACTATCAGACCAAAGCTTATCGAGGTGGGTTGTGGCATATCCGTAGTGGTTAAGTTGTTTTGTGGCCTTTCCGGCAGCATATCCCAAAAAGCCGATAGCGAGTGTAAAGTAACTGATCCGCGAGAATTGCCGGGCTACAAAATCACTGAACGGCTTTTGCAAGTCCATTTTGTGCATCAGCATGACCAAGATGTAGAAAAGCAGTACCTTTAATATCGAAATTGAAAGAATAAAAGCGTACAAAAGAAAAAAGATTGCTTGGTTATCTTGCAGGATGGGAATCAAGTCCAATTTTTGATACAAGTTCTGTACGAGCTCAGGTTTGTTCAGGCTAAAAAAGAAGTTGACGATAAAGCCACCGGCTTCAATGGCGAGGCCTACAAAAATTATCCAGGCGATAACGTGCAGGACGATAAATACAAGATTGTTTGTTTTTGACATGACGGTTTAATTTGGATTACGGCACAAACGTAATAAAAAATTATTGATAAACAATAAAAATAAATTGTTTTGCATTATATTTTTATTGATTCGGTTTTATCTGATTCTGCGCGGTCCGCAATCTCCTGTAAACGTCATTTAAAGTTAGATGATAAGTTTGGGCCGACGGTTCATCGGCCAAGATCAATTTTGCGGTTTCACGAACGTCAATTTTCTCAGGTTGGTACTTGCGTCAAATTGATGGCGTGCGCTCAGGAAAATCGATAGGGTGATTTATTTTGTGAATTGCAATGTCAAAGGAATGACGGCGAATCAGCTAACCTTGTTTGGCGTCTTGGATGATTTTACGGCAAAATAAGCAAGTGGAATAAAAACCAACCCCAGTACAAACGGCAAAAACCAAGTTTCCAATCCTTGAGACTGTTGATTGGCATGCCTAATTGTTTGATAAGTTAAAAGATTGAAAATTACGGTGACAACAACTTTTAGCAGTCTGATTAGCCTTGTGGCATGGGTGTATTGGCTTAATGCGTTGTCTTTTGTAATCGTTGCAGGATAATTAAACAAATGCGGGAATCTGTTGACAATTGTCATCGCCACCAAGAGAACGGTTGCAACCAATGGTAAAGTCAGGATAAGCCATTTGTCGCCAAAGCCGTCGGCAACACCGGATGCGTTGTAGTGTGTCGGGATGACCTCAGGCAAGTTTTGGTAGTTTACTGCGGTTAAAATCCAATGGGTTGTAAGCAATACCCAACCAAGGATTTCGATAATCTTGTCGGCTTTTGAAAGTGTTAATCGTAATTTTGGACGTTGGTTCAAGCTTGTTCAGTTTACTTTGACGTATTTTTTTGTTGTGAGGGGTTTGCGTTCCAGCGGGTTTATATCAGATGATACCCAAACCCAAGGC
>CAKUAD010000006.1 GCA_934636265.1 uncultured Flavobacterium sp. | reverse complement strand
GACTACTGCCAGCCCTCTGTCACAAATGTTACTGACCACCTCCCGCACCGCACCTAAATTTGCTCAAAAATCAGAGAGCAATGAACAAAACCAAACACTTGATCCCGGCCCTGCTCCTATTCGCAGGAACTGTCTTGGCGCAAGATACCATTCCGCTATCGGGCAATGATATCGCCAACCGGGTCCGGCAGGGCAACTTATCAGTACAAACAGCCAATCAGGCCACCCAGTCAGCACGGGCTGATTACCGTCAAAGCGCCCAGGTCTTCCTGCCCACCCTAAACGCCTCAATAACCGCCATCACAACTACAAATCCGTTAATGGCTTTTGGGTCAAAACTCAACCAGGAAATCCTTACCGCATCTGATTTTAATCCGGCGCTGCTCAACAATCCCAACAAGACACAAAACGTCGCCACCAAAGTCGAACTGCTCCAGCCCATTGTCAACGTAGACGGATGGTACGCCAGGGCCGCCGCCAAATCAAAAATGGAAGCCTATCAGTTACAGGGCGAACGCACGGTGGAGCATCTTGTTTTTGAAGCTGAAAAAGCCTACCTCCAACTCGAATTAGCCTACAAGGCAGTAAAAGTGCTGGAAACGGCCGATGCCACCACCAGCGCCAACCTAAGTCTGATCAACCGTTATTTTGAGCAGGGAATGGTTCAAAAAGCCGACGTGCTCAACGTGACCATACGCCAACAGGAAGTCCGTAACCAACTGGCCACCGCGCGCAGCAATGTCCGCAACGCATCGGCCTACCTTGCCTTTTTGATGGGCGAAGATCAAAACACCGTTTACAAACCGGCAGACGTTTTGAATCCGGCACCAGCCAGCGCGCTAAGCATACCCGAAACCAGAAAAGACCTTGCCGCGCTGGACAAAACCACGCAGGCCTATACCAAAATGTACCAATCAGGTAAAATGGCCTTTTTGCCGCGCTTTAACGCCTTTGCCAATTACGAACTCTTTGACCAAAACCTCCCCGGCATGAGGGCCAACGGCTACACGGTGGGAGCCCAACTTTCCTGGAGCGTTTTTGACGGCTACAAGTCCATCGGGAAATTGGAAAAAGCCCGTGCCGAATTGGAAAAATCCAAGGCTGAATCCGCCCAATACAAAGCCCAAAGCCAATTGGAGTTTGACAAAACCATGCGGGAACTTACCGATGCCCAAAACCAGGTCAAATTATCGCAACTGGCTTATGAACAATCAGCCGAGGTTTTTCGCATCCGCCAGAATCGGTTTGCGCAAGGCCTTGAAAAACCATCTGACCTGCTCTTGTCCGAAACCCAGCGCGCCCAAAAAGAAATGGAACTGGCACAAGCCACCACACAACTTGAAATCACAAAACGATACCTGCAATTCTTAACAAAATAAACATGAAAAATACTTTAGTGATCATTGCATCGGCCGCCTTGCTGGCTGCATGCAGTCCGGAAAAGACAACCCCCGCGGCGCTAGTGCCCGCCGTTCCCGTAACGCTTGGTGGCGCAACCACCGGCCAGCAGAATTTTGTTGCGGCCAGCGGAAAAATAGAATCGGCCAACAGCGCCAACCTGAGCACCCGGATGATGGGATATGTGACCAAACTTCACGTTGCCACGGGTCAAAAGGTTAGCAAAGGACAACTCTTGGTGAGCATCAACAACCAGGATCTGCAAGCCAAAAACGCCCAGACCGATGCCGCCATCCTTCAGGCAAAAGCCGCTTATGACAACGCCAAAAAAGACTACGATCGCTTTATGGTTCTGTTCAGTCAGCAGAGTGCCTCGCAAAAAGAACTGGACGACATGACCTCGCGCTATGAAATGGCCAAGGCGCAACTGGATGCGGCCAGACAGATGAAAAACGAGGTTCGCGCGCAGTTTTCCTATTCTAACATCACCGCGCCATTTGACGGCGAGGTTACCGGAACATTCGTAAAACCCGGTGATATGGCCAATCCGGGAATGCCACTGGTGAGCGTAGAAGGACAAAACCAAATGCAGGTGTCGGCCGCTGTGGCTGAATCAGACATTGCAAAACTCAAAAGTGGGATGCCGGCCAAAATCCTGGTCAAATCAACTGGTGTCGAGCTCGACGGCAAGGTGATTGAACTCAGCACATCGGCCCGCAACACCGGCGGACAGTATCTGGTAAAAATCAACCTGCGGAATCCGCCCAAATCAGTGCTTTCAGGAATGTTTGCAAACGTCAGGTTCCCGGTCGAGGCATCGGCGCCAGCCACGAGCAAAATACTGGTTCCCACCAGCGCGCTTGTACGCCAGGGACAGCTCACCGGAATTTACGTTGCCAAAGACAACACCGCGCTTTTGCGTTGGTTGCGCACCGGTCGCACCTATGGCAGCCAGACTGAGGTTCTCTCCGGATTGGACCCATCTGAAAAATACATCGTTGGCCAGGAAGGAAAACTCTACAACGGCTGCCCGATTGAAATTCGCTAACCTTTAAGCCATAACCATGCAACAAGGAATATCAGGAAAAATAGCCCATTTTTTTATCCATTCAAAGCTTACCGTACTGCTGATGATAGGGCTCATGGCCATTGGCGTATACAGCTCGTTCTTGATCCCGCGTGAAGAAGAACCGCAAATCAACGTTCCGATGGCCGACATTATGGTAGGCTTTCCGGGCGCAAATCCACAGGAAGTGGAAACCCGCGTGGTCAAGCCGCTTGAAAAAATCGTCTCGAACATCAAGGGAGTCGAACACGTTCACAGTATGGCCATGAACGGCCGTGCGATGTTGATCGTCCAGTTTTACGTGGGCGAAGACATTGAGCGTTCATACGTGAAGCTTTACGACGAACTGGCCAAACACGACGATATGTTTACCGAGGGGATTTACAAGCCGATGGTGAAAACCCGCTCGATTGACGACGTCCCGATGCTGGCGCTGACCCTGTGGAGCAAAACCCAGGACGGATTTGCGCTCAAGCAACTGGCCGGCGAACTCACATCGGAGATTGAAAAAGTAAAGGGCGTTGCCGCGACAAAGGAAATTGGCGGTTACGATCGTCAGTTGCGCGTAGTGCTCGACAAGGACAAACTGGCGGAAAACGGCATCGATCCGCTAAACGTGATGACGATGATCAAGGCGTCCAATGCCAGCCATCAATCAGGTGCGATGGTTCAGGGCGATACGGAATACCTGGTCACCACCGGGCAGTTTCTGCAATCGGTACAAGACGTCGAGAATCTGGTGGTAGGCACCAACGCCAACCTGCCGGTGTATCTGCATCAGGTGGCACGGGTTGAGGACGGTCCGCAGCGCGCCGGCAACTACGTATCATTTGGTTACGGGCAAGCCAACGAAAAATTCAGCGCCCACCCCGGAGAACACTCGGCCGTAACGATCTCGGTAGGTAAAATCAAGGGCGGTGATGCCATGAAGATTTCGGCCGCTATCCTGGATCGCGTCGAATCGCTTAAAAAGACATTGGTTCCCGATGACGTACACGTTGAAGTGTCCCGCAACTACGGTGAAACCGCGTCCGACAAGGTAAGTGAGCTACTCCTCCACCTTGGGATCGCCATCATTGCCGTAACGGTTTTGGTGATGCTGGCGATGGGAAAACGCGGCGGATTGGTAGTATTCCTGTCGGTTCCGCTAACCTTTGCCCTCACGCTGTTTGCGTACTACCTGCTGGGTTACACGCTTAACCGCATTACGCTTTTCGCACTGGTGTTCGTGGTGGGAATTGTCGTGGATGACTCGATCATCATTGCCGAAAACATGCACCGACACTTTAAGATGAAGCGACTGCCGTTTAAGGACGCCGCCATCTACGCCATCAACGAGGTAGGAAACCCGACGATCCTGGCCACCTTTACCGTCATCGCGGCCATCCTTCCCATGGCCTTTGTGTCGGGGATGATGGGGCCGTATATGAGCCCGATGCCGATAGGCGCGTCGATTGCCATGATGCTGTCGCTTTTTGTGGCACTGACCGTCACACCTTACTTGGGTTACCACTTGCTGCGCGAAAAGGAAAACCACCGGGAAAAGGAAGAACAGGGACTGGAAAGCGGCTGGATTTACAAAATCTACAACAAACTGGAGCGCCCGCTTTTAGATCACAGCCGCAAACGCCGATTGCTGGTTTTGGCCACGGTTGTATTGTTATTGGGATCGGTGGCGATGTTTTTCACCAAATCGGTAGTGGTAAAAATGCTTCCGTTTGACAACAAAAACGAGATGCAGGTAGTGATCGACATGCCTGAAGGTACCACCCTCGAACGCACGGCAGCCGTCACCCGAGAAATCTCAAATTATCTGGCCAGGCGGCCGGAAGTGGTGAATTATCAAAATTACGTAGGCACATCGGCGCCTATCACTTTTAACGGCTTGGTAAGGCATTACGACCTGCGCGGCGGCAGCAACATGGCCGACATTCAGGTAAACTTGTTGGGCAAAGACAAACGCAGCGCACAAAGCCATGATATTGCAAAAGCCATAAGACCTGAGGTTCAAAAGATTGCAAAAAAATACGGCGCCAATGCCAAAATCATCGAGGTTCCGCCCGGACCGCCGGTGTTGTCAACCATCGTAGCCGAAATTTACGGACCGGATTACGATAAGCAAATCGAGGTGGCCCGACAGGTAAAAGACTTGCTGGTACAAACCTCCGATATTGTTGACACCGACTGGATGGTCGAGGACGATCAGCTGGAAGTCAAACTGGAAGTCGACAAGGAAAAAGCCATGCTTAACGGCATCGCACCGCAGCAAATCGTCGGGAATCTGACCTATCTGCTTACCGAACATCAATTTTCAAGCCTTCACGATCCTAGATCAGCAAAAGACGTAGGCATTGTCATGGCGCTGGACGATCAGGACAAAACCGGTCTGGACGACGTGAAAAACATTAAAATCCGCGGTGGGCAAGGCATGGTACCCGTAGCCGACCTGGTAAAAGTTAAACGCGATACGCTCCAAAAAACCATCTACCGCAAGGATCAGAAACGCGTGGTGTACGTCATGGCAGATATGGCCGGCGAACTCGAAAGCCCGGTGTACGCCATTTTGGGCATGGAGGAAAAACTAAAATCAATCAAGTTACCCGCAGGCTACAGCATTGGCGAACTTTACACCGCACAGCCTGACGACGAGAGCAATTTTTGGGTAAAATGGGATGGCGAATGGCAGATTACCCTAGAGGTATTTAGGGATTTGGGCGTGGCCTTCCTGGTAGTCATCGCAATTATTTACATGCTGATCGTAGGCTGGTTCCAAAACTTTAAAACGCCGATCGTGATGATGCTGGCCATTCCGCTGTCGCTGATTGGGATCGTACTGGGTCACTGGATGCTGGGCGCGTTTTTTACCGCTACTTCATTCATCGGAATGATTGCACTTGCCGGGGTCATGGTGCGAAACTCGGTACTGCTGATTGATTTTATCGAGATCAGGTTGCGCGACGGCATCGGGCTCAAGCAGGCCATCATCGAGGCGGGAGCGGTGCGCACCACGCCAATCCTGCTCACCACCGGAGCCGTGGTCATTGGAGCCTCAATCATCCTCTTTGACCCGATTTTCCAGGGACTGGCCATATCGCTGGTGTTTGGCGCCATCGTATCGACAGTACTCACCCTGCTGGTCGTACCCATCATCTACTATGTTACCGAAAGAAAAAAATGGAATAACCAAAATCAAAAATCATGATCAATCGAGCCATCCGGGCCATTGCCGGCCTCTTTATCCTGACGAGCGTACTGCTTGCCGTATACGTAAACATCAACTGGCTTTGGTTTACGGCCTTTGTGGGCGCAAATCTATTCCAGTCGTCCATTACACGCTGGTGTTTGATGGAAGACATCCTGCGCAAACTTGGCGTGCGCGACTAAAGACTTTGTAAAATCCGGCGGGCAATATTATAAACCCGCCGGTTTTTTTAGTGATAACTTGGATGGAAAATGATTCCCATGAAAAATTATCACGATTACAAAGTTTGCATCGACGCCTGCCTTAAGTGCGCCGCCCTTTGCAACCATTGCGCATCAGCCTGTACACAGGAAGAAAACGTCAACATGATGGCCAAATGTATCCGTCTGGACATGGAATGCGCCGCGCTATGTTACGCATCGGCACAACTGATGACGATGGGCAGCGAATTATCATCCAGGATTTGTATGCTGTGTGCCCAAGCTTGCGAGCACTGTGCAAACGAGTGTAGCAAGCACGATCACCACCATTGCCAGGAATGCGCCCGGGCCTGCAGGGAATGTGCGCAACATTGCAGGGAAATGGCTGCCTAACCCAGGTTTTCCAGGATTCGGCCCTCGCGGGTAACGCCTGAAAAACTAAGCGCGGTTTCAATCAGCGCAAGGTGTGAATAGGCCTGCGGAAAATTCCCGAGCAGACGCTTGGTGGCAAAATCAATATCCTCTGAAAACAGGCCGAGGTGATTGCCGTATGACAAAAGACGGACAAAAAGCGTTTCGGCGGTTTCAACCTCGCCTATGCGTACCAGGGCGTTGATATACCAAAAGGTACAAATGGTAAATGAGGATGACGGAAGGCCAAAATCATCCCGGTTTTTGTATCGGTATAAAAGCCCGTCGCGGCTCAGTTCGCGCCCGATGGCTTTTACTGTGGCGACATAGCGCGGATCGCGGGCCTCGATAAATCCATACGACTCCATAAGCAACACCGATGCATCCAGGTCATCGGATCCGTAAGACTGTGTAAAGGCGCCAACCGATTCATTCCAGCTCATCTGCAAGACCTCGGCATGGATTTCACGCGCGAGTGCTTCCCACTTTTTAGCCCTGTCGAGCTTGCCCATCAGGTGTGCCACGCGCACGGCACGGTCAATGGCTACCCAACAAAGCACTTTTGAAAACGTAAAATGGCGTTCCTCGGTTCGGAATTCCCAAATCCCTTTGTCGGGTTCCCGCCAGTGCCGGCTTACCACCCAGACAATTCCCTTGGTGACGTTCCAGATATCCTCGGACAGTTCAGTGTCGTTGCTAAAGTTTTCCAATTGCTGATACAAAACATCCATCAAGACGCCGTAAATATCATGTTGTCGCTGCACATACGCGGCGTTTCCGATCCTCACGGGTTTTGATCCCGCATAGCCTGACAGGTGATCCAGGAATTGCTCGGTGAGTTTCTTTTGGCCGTCTATGCCGTACATGATCTGGAGCTTTTCATCTTTGTCGGGCAAAAGATCCAGGATAAAGTTGACATAGGCGCGCGCCTGTGTCCGGTGTCCCAGACGGTTTAGCACGCTCACTACCATCGACGCGTCGCGAATCCAGCAAAACCGGTAATCCCAGTTGCGCACCTCGCCTATGGTTTCCGGAAGCGAGGTTGTGGCGGCGGCCAGAATAGCGCCTGTTTTTTCATATGACAGCATCTTAAGGACGATCGCACTGCGCCGGATCTGGGCATCGTATCGGGAGTAGGCAGGCGTCTTGGCCGACCAGTTGAGCCAATAAACCTTGGTGCGTTCCATCTCGAGAGCTATCCGCGAAAGCGTTGGCCTTAATACTTTTTCATTGTAGCCCATCAGCATAAACCCATCGCCCGATAAGGTAATTGGCGTACCCTGATTTATGGCGTGCAAATCCAAGCTGCTGTACAAAAACACCGAGTTGAACCTTTTGGTATGCGTGAGGCTGATGATAAAATCATCCTTGACGTAGGTCTCAGTGGGCTCGGCGGCGTATTCCAACCTGGGTTGATAGGTGACGGAAAACTCCGGCATTCCTTTTATCCACCTGAAAAACCGCACAATTTCCGGCGGTGAATGACTTTCACCCGATTCCAATAGGTACCGTGGCATAAAGTCATAGAGTTCAAAGGCGTCGGTATCGTTGTCAAAAGTGGTAAGCAGGATGCTGGTCTCGCCGTGATAACGTTGCAAAATGTTGTAATCACTGCCGACATTAATTGAAAAGCACCCGCCGATTTTCTCGTCGAGCAATTTTGCAAACACCGACGGCGCATCAAAAACCGGCAGGCAGCACCAGTCAATCGAGCCTGTTTTTGAGATTAAAGCCGCACTCCTGCAATTCCCGATAATTCCGTAATCTAAGTTTTCCATAGGTTTTTATTAACAGCCTGGCCTGTCTATTATCTTTAAATTTACGAAAAACGCTATTTAAATCATGCCTAAAACAATCATCGTTTCCAACCGACTGCCTGCCGAATTTAAAATTCAGAACCAAAAAATAACCGCAAAACCAAGTGTGGGAGGATTGGCAACCGGCTTAAAATCAGTACATTCGGACGCAAACAGCCTTTGGATCGGATGGAGCGGACTGACCGTTGAAGCGACGCGCGGATTTGACGAAAAATTAACACAGGCCGCCAACCGTCAGCGCTGCGCCGTTGTGAGCCTGACGGAACAACAGGTAAGGGACTATTATTTTGGTTTCAGCAACAAATCGCTATGGCCAATGTTTCATTACTTCCTGGAGTACACCACTTACGATGCCGGTCAATGGCAAACCTACAGGCAAGTCAATCAGGCTTTTGCCGATGCCGTTGTCAACCGCGCCAAAACTGGCGACATCGTCTGGGTTCACGACTACCAATTGCTTTTGGTGCCGCAAATGATCCGTGATAAACGCCCCGATCTTAAAATAGGGTTCTTTTTGCACATACCGTTTCCGTCGTTCGAGATCATCAGGACGTGTCCGTGGCGCGATGAAATCATCAACGGGCTTTTGGGGGCCAACCTGATAGGTTTTCACACCTATGACTACGTTCAGCACTTTCTTAATACCGTCAGGCGGATTGCAGGCTTGCCCATCATGTTCAACGAAGTTCAAATGCCCGGGCGCACGGTAAAGGTTGATTCATTCCCGATGGGTATCGACTACAAAAAATTCAGCGATGCATCGGTGACACCACCCCCAAAAAAACCTTCCGATCTGCAGATGCGCCTGGCACAACACCGCGAGCTTTACCCGGTAGGTAAACTGATCCTCTCGATTGACCGCCTGGATTACACCAAGGGAATCCCGCAGCGGCTTGAGGCCTTTGCGCACTTTTTGGACCGATATCCGCAGTACATCGGGAAAGTCCGGTTGGTGTTGCTGGCAGTTCCCTCGCGCGAAGATGTTCCGCAGTACAAAAAACTCAAACGCATCACCGACGAACTCGTGGGCAGGATCAATGGCAAATTTTCAACCATCGACTGGACGCCCGTGTGGTATTTTTACCGCGCCATGCCCTTTGACGATCTTATCGCCCTCTACTCCTCTGCCGATATTGCCTTGATTACGCCATTGCGCGACGGGATGAACTTGGTTGCCAAGGAGTACGTTGCCACGCGCCAAAACCAGGATGGCGTGCTGATCCTGAGTGAAATGGCCGGAGCCGCAAACGAGCTCAGCCAGGCGATTGTCATCAACCCAAACAACGCAAACGACATTGCCGATGCCCTGGCAAAAGCGCTCGAAATGCCACTGGCTGAACAGCAGGCGCGGATGAAAGCCATGCAGCGCCGGGTTTCGCGTTATACGGTTGACCGTTGGGCCGACGATTTTATGCATGCGCTGACCAGCGAAAACAGCCTGATGGAAAACGCCAACAGCCGCCGGATAACACCAGAGGTCGAATTGGTTTTGCTAAAGGAATTCAGATCAGCCAAAAAAAGCCTGATTCTTTTGGATTATGACGGGACGCTGATTGGCTTTCGCGACAATCCCGAGGATGCAATCCCCGACGATGAACTCCTTGACACACTCGACCGGCTCCACGCCCGTAACGACACTGAGGTTGCCATCATCAGCGGACGCAACAAAGAATTTTTAAGCCAGTGGTTTGGTCAAAAACCTTACACGCTGATTTCTGATCACGGCGTATGGTTGCGGCGTCAACAAAAGGACTGGGAACAACTGGAAGATCCGCGCGCCGATTGGAAAGATCAACTTTATCCCGTGCTTGATAATTTTACCGATCGTACGCCCGGATCACACATTGAGGAAAAGCAGTTTTCACTTGCCTGGCATTTCCGCAGGGCGCATCCTGAGCTTGGGCGGACGCGGGTACGTGAACTGCGGAGTCTGCTCGCGGGGATGGTGCCTGATCTGGGCCTGTCGGTGCTTGACGGCAACAAAGTGATTGAGGTAAAAAGTCAGGTGGTCGACAAAGGCCGCGCGGTGACCAGACTGATGCTCGACGGACATTTTGATTTTGTTTTTGCCGCGGGCGACGACCACACCGACGAAAAAATGTTTGCCCAGCTTCCGCATCCGGCCCACACGGTAAAAATAGGAACCGACGAAACACTGGCCGCCTATTACGTCAATGACCACAAGGCCTTGCGAAAACTAATTGATGGGATGGCCCGCGCAGATCAGTAGCCTACGTATTCTACGATTTCCAGTCCGTAACCAATCATACCCACCCGCTTGGTCTGTTCAGAGTTTGACATCAGGCGGATTTTTGAAATGTCCAGGTCGTGCAAAATCTGCGCGCCGATGCCAAAATCCTTGATGTCCATCTTAACCTGCGGCGCCTTGACGATACCTTTACCCTGAAGTGATTTCAGTTCGCTGATTCGCGCCAGCAAATCGCCCGGCGGAACTTCCTGGTTAATGAAAAGTACGGCGCCCGCTCCCTCCTGATCGATTTGTCTGAACATATCGTCGAGCTTTTTATCGGCATCGTTGGTGAGCGTGCCCAGAATGTCATTGTTGACGTAACTTGAGTTGATGCGTGTCAAAACCGGATCGCCCAGGTTCCAGTTGCCTTTGGTCAGGGCGATGTGAACCTGCTTGTTTGTGGTTTGCTGGTAGGCGCGCATCCTGAAATTCCCAAATCGCGTCTGCAGATCAAAATCTTCTTTTTTGACGATAAGACTGTCGTGCTGCATGCGGTAGGCCACGAGCGCCTCGATGCTGACGAGTTTCAGGTCAAACTTTTTAGCAACCTCTACCAATTCCGGTAGCCGTGACATCGTGCCGTCGGGGTTCATGATTTCGCAGATGACACCGGCGGGTTTAAAGCCTGCAAGGCGCGCAAAATCAATGGCGGCTTCAGTGTGGCCGGTGCGGCGCAGCACTCCGCCCTGTTTGGCGATCAGCGGAAAAATGTGTCCCGGACGCGCCAGATCGTGCGGCTTGGTTTCAGGATCCACCAAAGCCAAAACCGTCTTGGCCCTGTCGGAAGCCGATATTCCCGTAGTAACCCCGTGTCCGCGCAAATCCACCGATACCGTAAAGGCGGTTTCCATGTGGTCGGTGTTTACCTGAACCATCGATCCGAGCCCGAGTTCCTTGCAGCGGTTTTCGGTAAGCGGCGCACAAATGAGTCCGCGGCCGTGCATGGCCATAAAATTGATCATCTCGGGTGTGATCTTTTCGGCGGCAGCCACAAAATCCCCTTCATTTTCCCTATCCTCGTCGTCGACCACAATGATGACTTTTCCCTGACGGATGTCCTCAATGGCTTCTTCGATGGTATTCAGCTTGATAGATTCCATTAAATATTGCTTTGTTCCAGTGCTTTTTTAAGCGCTTTCCTTTGGGTGATAAAAAGTATGAAATAAAACGGTGTGCCGATAAAAAAGAAAGCCCACATAGGCATACTGCTCTCGACATTTATGGTTTTTTGAATCTCGCTGTAGCGAAGATGCGACTTGTAAAGACCGATGTAGAACCCTATCAGCACGACAAAAAACGGAATGATAAGCCAGAAAAGCTTCAAATTGTTTTGCACCACGGCCGCCAGAATGAGCAACACCACGTAAAGCGTCAGTGTTACCTTGGCGTCGAGTTGGTAGCTATCGATGGTTTCCTGCAAATCTTCATATTCCTGATTGAACAACTTGCCCTGACTGAGGAGGTCATCCTGGGTGATGCCGCGGCCGGCCAGAATTTTCAAGGCCTTGATCCTCGTAGCATCGCTGTAGTTGAATTTTGCCGCGTCGTAAACCATCTCGGTAAGTACGTGGCTGGAATGGCGCTCGAGTTCGCGGTATTCGTCGTCAACATCCACGCGGATGGCGTCGAGCTTGACCATGCGCTCTGACGGGGCCAGTCGGGCGCGCTTGACCCCAAAGATTTTGCGTATCGGTACCAATAACCAGTCAAAATCAATCGAAACCTGTCGGTCGTTGTTGGCGCGGTACGTCAGCGTGATGGCTAACGGCAAGAGGATGATCGTTGAAAGCCAGGTTCCCAGAAACGGCGGGATACCATCTTCCTGAGCCAGTTTTTTACCAAAGGTATTGGCAAAGTGAAAAATGATGAAAATCATCACCGCAAAAACAATCGGCAGTCCTAAACCGCCCTTGCGGATAATGGCTCCCAGCGGTGCTCCGATAAAGAACATCAAAAAGCACGAGAATGCAATGACGAATTTGTCGTAAAGCGCAATATAATGGCTGTTGATGTTTTTGATATCGCCCACTTGTTCCAATTCTGAACTTTCAATCGAGAAAAGGGTCCCTGAAACGTTGTTGTGTGCCACTTTAAGGATTTCTGATTTGGTCAGGCGCGGCAAGGGAGCCAAAACGTCGGCGGGCATTTTTCCGGGTCCGCCGGTTGTTGCGTTGGCATTTAGGCTGGGTACGCCCGAACGCAGGTAGATGTTGTCGGCAAAACTCAGCGTTTCCTTGGTTCGGCTTTGCTTGAGCGAATCCAGCGTATAGGCGAGCTCGCCCACCGTGAGCATAGTGTTGGTATTGGCGATTTTCTCTTCGTTGACGTTGGTGTTGTTCAGTTTTGATAGGTCGATGTTGATGACATACTGCTTAAACGAACTCTTGGCAAACGGCATGCGCTTGCGGTCTTCGTATTTTTTGGGGATGATGTCCTCATAATAGTAGCCGTCGCGAAGGATAAGTTTCAGGACGTTTGATTTTTTATTGCTGACCAATTCGCCAGTGCGCGATTTGATCACGACGGTATTGGCCCCGGATCGGTCGGATTTTTTGTGGATCGTAACCTGCGAGAGATGGTTTCCGTTTTCACCCGATTTCTTCTCGACCTTGATGTTGTAATTGCCGATCTCGCTAAATTGACCTTCGGCAATGGCCATCGCCGGCTTGAGTTGCGCGATGTTTCGTCTAAAGTTTACGAATTTATATTCGGCAAACGGGATTACATTGTTTGCAAAAAGAAATGAGGCCAACGAGAGCATGACGATAAAAACCGATAGTCCGGCCATCGCCCTGCGCAGGGATACACCGGCCGATTTCATGGCTGCAAACTCGTAATTCTCGGCAAAGTTCCCAAACGTCATGATCGACGCCAGCACCACCGATAGCGGCAGCACCATCGGAACCAGGCTTGGCATCTTAAACAAGAGGAACTTGACAATCAGCAACAAATCAAGATCCTTGCCCGCCAACTCTCCAATGAAAAGCCAGACGGTTTGCAGGATAAAGATCAAAAACAGGATCACGAATACCGTCAAAAAGGTATAAATGAAACTGCGCAGGATGTATTTGTCCAGGATTTTCACCCGCTAGTCCAGTTTGTTGATGTAGTAATCAGGGTATTTGCTCTGAACAAAAGTAAACTGATTTTTGGACAGCGGCTGATTGGTTTTAAAAGAATTAACAGTGAGCGTCGTCTTGGTGCCGTTGCGGCCAATCTCGATAACGTTGTAGATGTGTTTGGTTTGCACATCAATGCCCATCAGGATTTCCTTGCGGTGATCTTTTGGATTGTTTGGAATTAACTTGATGTACTGGATTTTCCGGCCCTTGACATTTTGCGGAATATCCCAGACGTATTTGTATCCCGAGTTAAAAAACGTCAGCATTTTGTTGGGTGTGATGGAATTCTCGTCGTTGTCGTTTACCGATGAGATGGTCACTTCTTCATCTTCAGGATTGATGGTGTAACTCTTAACGCCATCGTAAATCTTGGTGACGCCCATCAGGTTCAGGACGTATTTGTTGCCGGCAATGATGACATTACCTCGGCTTTCCTGATTGACATTCTCTTTGTTGTTTTGCAAGGAGTATTTAAAGTCGATGGTAATGTTTTGGTATGAACGGATTTTGGCCGTTACCTCATCCAACAGGTTCTTGGCCCGTTTGTCCTGCGCGCTAACCGACAGCACGACAAAAAAAGTCAGAACGACATGGAATACTTTTTTCATGGTTTAAGATTCTTCATTATTAAAAAACTGTTCAAGCGAAGTCAGATCAGGGATGTTGACGTTCCGGGCTTTGCTGCCTTCAAACGGACCAACGATTCCGGCCGCTTCGAGCTGGTCAATCAGACGCCCGGCGCGGTTGTACCCTAACTTGAGCTTGCGTTGCAACAATGATGCCGAACCCTGTTGGGCCGTGACAATCACCTCGGCCGCTTCGCGGAACAGCGGATCGCGTTCAGAGATGTCAAAATCCAGACTCACACCGCTGTCCTCGCCCACAAATTCAGGCAACAAATAGGCGTTTGGATAGGCCTTTTGCGCCCCGATAAACTCGGTGATGCGCTCCACCTCGGGCGTGTCGACAAAGGCGCATTGCACGCGGACCAGATCGTTTCCGTTTGTGTAAAGCAAATCTCCCCGCCCGATAAGCTGGTCGGCTCCCTGTGTATCCAAAATGGTGCGCGAATCAATCTTTGACGTCACCCTAAAAGCAATACGCGCCGGGAAGTTGGCCTTGATGATACCGGTAATAACGTTCACCGACGGACGCTGGGTGGCAATGATCAGGTGAATCCCGATGGCACGCGCAAGTTGGGCCAGTCGGGCGATTGGCGTTTCGACCTCCTTGCCCGCCGTCATGATCAGGTCGGCAAATTCGTCGACCACCAAAACGATATAAGGCAAAAACTGGTGTCCGTTTTCCGGATTGAGTTTGCGCGCTTTGAACTTCTCGTTGTATTCCTTGATGTTCCGCACCATAGCGTCCTTTAGCAGGGAATAGCGGTTGTCCATCTCGACACAAAGCGAGTTGAGCGTGTTGATGACCTTGGTGTTATCGGTGATGATGGCGTCTTCCATGTCCGGCAATTTGGCCAGATAGTGACGCTCGATTTTGTTGAATAGCGTAAGTTCAACTTTTTTAGGGTCGACCAGGACAAATTTTACCTCGGCCGGATGCTTTTTGTAAAGCAGCGACGTCAGCACGGCATTAAGTCCGACTGACTTACCCTGACCGGTTGCACCCGCCATCAAAAGGTGCGGCATCTTGGCCAAATCGACTACGAAAGTCTCGTTTGAAATGGTTTTGCCCAAGGCCACCGGAAGTTCCATTTCGGCTTCCTGGAATTTGGCCGATCCGATCACGCTTCGCATTGAAACCATGGTCGGGTTCTTATTGGGCACCTCGATGCCGATGGTTCCTTTTCCGGGAATCGGTGCGATGATGCGGATACCCAGTGCCGACAGCGAGAGTGCGATATCGTCTTCCAGACTTTTGATTTTGGAAATGCGGATGCCTGCCTCCGGAACGATTTCATATAGCGTTACCGACGGTCCAACGGTTGCCTTGATCTGCGCAATCTCGATCTTGTAATGGCGCAGGGTCTCAACAATGTTGTTTTTGTTGTCTTCCAGTTCTTCCTGGTTGATGGTAATCCCGCCCGAAGAATAATCCTTAAGCAGGTCCAGCGTCGGGAATTTGTAGTTTGACAGTTCCAGCGTCGGGTCAAAAAGCCCAAAATCAGCTACCAGCTTTTCAGCCAGGTTTTCTGACAGCAAATCCTCTTCAGGTGCTTTTTCAATGACAAAGGCTTCGTCGGCCGTCGGGATAATCACCGGTTCAGGTGCGGTTACCGGAGCTGGCATTACAGGTTCGGGTGTTCTTGGCTTTACGTCGAGTGCAATCTCCGATGCGTGTCCGATGGTAGGCTTGAGCGATTCGCGGTCAATTTCAAACTTGGACGGCTGCTTGAGTACGGGCTCTTCCTCCGGTAGTAGTTCGTCGTCTTTTTCATCGACAGCGTATTCCTCCAGATTGTAGGCCATCCCATCGACATCAGCACCCGTATCAGCCATGGCCGGCACCGGTTCTTCAGGCTTTTCCGGCCTTTCAAAAAATGATTTGATCGCGTCGGGCGAAATCTTGATTTTGAAAATCAGATAAATCACCACGCCAAAAATCAGCAGCAGCAAAGTTCCCGTCTTGCCGATATAATCCTGCAAAAACAGGTTCATCTCATAACCGATGGTGCCGCCCAATTCCGGCAATGAAGTGGCAAAGAATCCAAAAATCACCGACAGCACAACCACGACAAACAAATCCCAAAACCATGTGTTTTTGAGTTTGCGCATCGGGATGTCGAGCACCATAAAGGCTCCCGTCAGGAAAACGAGTTTTACGAAAATAAAGGAGGCCGCGCCAAATCCGCGAAAAACAAAAAGGTCGGCCAGGTTCGCGCCAAATTTACCCAACCAATTGCGCGCCTTTTCACTGCGGTCGCCAAGGGCTTGCAGCGTGCTCTGGTCGGCCTGGCCATAAATAAAAAACGACACAAACGCCAGCAACATCGCTACCGAAAAGAGCACCAGCATAATCCCTGCAACCACTTTGTGTTGCCTGGTAAATACAAAAGGTTTACGCGGAGTCTTCTCGCTTGTCTTAGTTGCCTGTTTTGCCGTTTTAGCCATAGTGCGCAGTTGGTGTAAAAATAGCAAACTTACCCTAAAATCCTGGGCAAATAAATGATCAGTCCGATGGCAATGGCCGCAAAGGCAGCAAAGAGCACGGCCCCGGCCGAAATGTCCTTAATAAAACCAATCCTGGGATGGAAATCAGGGTGAATGAAATCGGATATTTTTTCGATAGCCGTATTAAGCCCTTCAATGGAAAGAACCAGCCCCAGCGCCAGGATTTGCAGCATCCACTCGGTAGCCGAGATATCAAACCAAAAACCCGCAAGCGTCACGCCAAGCCCAATAAAGGATTGGACCATCACGCTGTGTTCGGTGGTGATAAGTTTAAAGGCACCGCGAAACGCGTATCCTATGCTTTTCAGACGTCCGCCAAAAAAGGAATTGTCCTTTTCAAAATCCATTACAGGGCAGCCAGTGCAGCTTCGTAATCGGGTTCGTTGGCTATGTCAGATACCTGCTCGGTATAGATTACTTTTCCGGTTTCGTCCAAGATGATCACCGCGCGTGAATGCAGCCCGGCAAGCTTGGTGTCGGCCATGGTCAGTCCGTACTGCTTTCCAAAATCGCCGGTGGCAAAATCTGACAGACAGACTACATTGTCAATCCCTTCGGCTCCGCAAAAACGCTTAAACGCAAACGGAAGATCCTTGGAAACGCAAACAACCTTGGTATTTTTAAGAGACGCGGCGCGCTCGTTGAATTTTCGGGTTGATGTGGCGCAAACGCCGGTGTCGATGCTTGGGAACACGTTGAGGATAATACGCGATCCGGCATAATCCTGCAGTGAAACGCGCTCAAGGTTCATGTCGATAAGATTAAACGCCGGGGCCTGGCTCCCTACCTGTGGAAGCTGGCCTATGGTTGAGGCGGGATTTCCGCCAAGAGTAATTGATGCCATATTTTAAGTTTTACGCAAAAATACGACTTATTGCCTATTGAACAGAAATTTCCACAATGTGAATTTTGAATTACAGGGCAATGGCGTATTGAAATGGTACAACTTTTTATCCCGGTTGTATAAAATCTTGCAAGGATGGATTTGGAACTTTAAGACAATCTTTAAACTTGACCACTATGGAATTGCGCAGATACGCACTGATTACGGGTGCAACGAGTGGAATTGGGTATGAATTGGCTAAAATTTTTGCCCGTGAGGGATACAGCCTTGTGCTGGTAGCGCGCCATGTCGAGAATTTGATACTTACCGCCGCCGAGCTCAAAGCCGAGAATCCCGATATTCGAGTCCATACCCTCAAGGCCGATTTGTTTAACCCTTCAAGCGCCCTCAACATTTATGAGGAATGCCGAAAGGAACGTATCAAAGTTGAGGTTTTGGTCAACAATGCAGGTCAGGGTGAATGGGGTGCGTTTGTACAGACTGACCTGAGGCGCGAACTCGACATCATCAACCTGAACATTTCCTCGATGGTCAGCCTGACCAAGCTGTTCCTGCCGGCCATGATCTCGCGCGGCCACGGCAAAATCCTGCAGGTTGCCTCATCAGTATCCAAAATTCCATCGCCTCTTTTTTCCGTTTACGCCGCCACAAAAGCTTTTGTCCTTTCTTTTAGCGAAGCCCTGACTCAAGAAGTAAAGGACACCGGAGTAACCCTATCGGCTTTGCAGCCCAATGCCACCGATACTGACTTTTTTCACAAAGCCAAAATGGAACACACCAAAATATATCGCGAGGGTTCGCTGCAACATCCAGCCGACGTTGCCAGGGAGGCCTACGATGGTTTGTTGGCGGGAGACGCTGTCATAATTCCCGGGTTGAAAACCAAGTTGCAAAATGCGATGAATGCGGTTTTACCCGACAGCACACTGGCCAAAAACATGGCGCAGCAAAACAGTCCAAGCGACAAAACCAAAGGACGGGTAGCCTCGTCGCATCCTGCCTCGGTTAGGGAAAGGCGCGCCATCAAAAAAACAAACGGCGACTTTAAAACGTAAAAAAAAAGGAAGCCTTAGCCTCCTTCTTTACCGATGGTTAACCGTTAGGGCGTCCCCATATCGTTTTGATCGCGCAAATTCTCTTGCTCACGGCTTCCGGCATAACGGTCCTGATCACGATCAGTATCGCGCTGGCCCAGATGAGCCTCCTCGGTTCCGTCGGTGCGGGAAGTGCCTTGGCGGTCGCGGTGCTCAGTATCACGCCATCCGGCGTTCCTGGCTTCATTGTCATGTTCACGCGATCCGGCATTCATGCCCTCGCGCTGCTGAAAATTTGGATTGGACTGCATGTCCCGACCTTGATGGTCATTCCGACGGTTATTTTTCTGATTGTTCATAATAAATATATTTAAAGGTTAATAAAATACAAGGTATTAAGGCATTAAGGGCAAGTTTTACATCATTTGGTTAGACGTTTATACTTTTTTCAGGTCCGGGGATCCGGAACAACGTTGGTACCGTTATCTTCTTTTTTCTCAAAGATGCTATAGCATGGGATACCCCCTTTAACGGCAAGCGGTGGCTGATGACGTCGTCGAGTTTGACACGCCCACTTACCATGTACTCCAAAAGTTTGTCGACGTACTTTTTGAACGCAAAATACTACCGTGTGTCTGTATCTATCGGTTTTTTATAAGTAAGGGTATCGGTTATCAACTGCGCGGTCGATGCGACGGCCTGTTCAATGACTTCCTCAGGCGTTCCCTGGAATTCCCACCGGCGCGAGACCTCTATTCCGGGAAAAACGCCGTGTACAAAGACGGTCCCTACCGGCTTTTGAGGTGTTTCACTGCCCCCCGGCTTTGCAAGACCGGTCAGGGCAACGCAAACGTCAACTTCATGGTGGCGCGCAAAGATTACCGCCATGGCTTTGGTGACCTCGGGCGATTCAGGGGTAAAGGTATCGATCAATCCCGCCGGAATCCCCAACAATTGCTGCTTGAAACTCACATCGTAGCAAATCAATCCGCCTTTAAGAACATCGCCTGAATGTTCAGTTTTTGAAAATTCATAACTGAGCCGTCCCGCCGATGCGCTCTCGACAAAGGCTATCGAATAACCCAATTCAGCCAATGTCCTGGCACAATATGCTACTTGTGATCTCATGTGGTTGGGGTTTAAGAAAAAAACCTGCCGGAGCAGGCTTTATTCAAGGTTGGTTTAAGCATCGGTCTCGTTGGCGGCTTCAAAATTGATGTCGTTATAAGCGGCCTCCGTAAGGGTCTTGTCGGCGTCCTTTTCCTCCTGCAGGGTGGCCTCCAACAGCGACACTGCCTCATCCTCGCCCAAGGTCCGGGCAAATGCCGCAAGGGTTCCGTAGGTGGCAATCTCATAGTGCTCTATTTTTTGCGAAGCCGATATGATGGCCGCGTCGCGAACCGGTCCGGGCTCTGTTTCCTTAAGCATGTCTTCGCCCTCGGTAATCAGACCATCCATGGCCTCGCATTTTTTGGCGGTTGCCTTTTCCCCGATGGCTTCAAATACTTTTTCGAGTCGAGAAACCTGTTCCTCGGTTACGGCCAGGTGTTCGTCGATTGCCTCAACGAGTTTTTTGGTCGTGGCATTCTTGGCCATTTTGGGGAGCGCCTTGGTCAGGGCTTTCTCGGCCCAATAAATGTCTTTTAGCGAATCGATAAAAAGTTCGCGAAGTCCATCGGCCGCAGTCGATTTTGGTTTTACGGTTCCGCGGGTTGTTGTCTTGGACGCGGTTTTCGAGCTGGTACTTTTTTTGGCTATAGTTGGCATAACTGATGTTTTTTAAAGTTGATATGACAAATCTAGGGCGATGAAAAACGGTGGATTTACAACATTAGGGCGCAGGTTTACACGTTTGGCGGATTTAATTTAAAATCGTTGACCGCATTCGTATTTTTGTAGTATGGAATTTGCCGTCGTCGATATCGAAACCACCGGAAGCCACGCGAAGGGGCATCGGATTACGGAAATTGCCGTGGCGATATACGACGGAAGGCGGCTGATAGATTTCTGGGAAACTCCTGTGAATCCCCGGCAACCCATTCCGCGAAGCATCACGGCGCTTACGGGAATTGATGATGATCTGGTACGGACGGCACCTACATTTGACGAAGTGGCACCAACCGTATTCAATTTGCTTTCAGGGCGCATCTTTGTGGCGCACAACGTCAACTTTGATTATACCTTTCTAAAGAGTGAACTTGCCGGTTGCGGGCTGGAACTTTCGTCCAAAAAGTTGTGTACGATGCGGGCGGCAAGACAAATCATTCCGGGACTTGCGTCATACAGTTTGACCAATCTATGCCGGGAGTTGTCCATTGAGCGATCCGTCCTTCACCGGGCCGGAAGCGATGCCCGCGCCGCCCTTGAGATCCTTGAACATCTGCTGAACAAAAATCCGGAAGCCATTTCAGGCATGACGCGCGCGGTTACCCAAAGCCTCCCGCCCAACCTCCCGCCGGAAGATTTCAACGCACTCCCGACGCTTCCGGGGGTTTATTATTTTTACGACAAGGCCGGAACCATCATCTATATTGGCAAGGCAATCCACCTGAAAAAGCGTGTTACCCAACACTTTTCAGGGCAAAACACATCGGCGCGACGCCAGGATTTTTTGCGCGAGATCCACGCCATTTCATTTGATGTTTGCGCTACCAACCTGATGGCGCTTTTGCTGGAATGTTCCCAAATACAGCGCTACTGGCCCATTCACAACCGCGCCCTCAAACGGTTTGAACCCAGATTTGGGTTGTTTGCGTACGAGGCACGCAGCGGTCATCAGCACCTGGCCGTCGGGAGATTTTCGCGACATCAAAAGGGTTTGCGAACCTATCATTCGTTGTACGAGGCGATTTCCGGACTGCGGGAACTGTCGGAGGCGTTTGGGATCGATCAGCGGTTTTGTCATTACGGCGTCCAGGAACGGGAATTTGCTGCCGCCGATTATCCGCAAGTTGAAGCGCATAACGCCAAAGTGGCCCGCGCCCGCGATTACATCTCCCAAAAACAACCTTCACTGCTGATTACCGACAAAGGCCGGCATGAAGACGAACAAAGCTGCATCCTCATTGACGATGGCGTGTTTTACGGCATGGGTTACACGGCGCAAAACATTGAACCGGAATCAATCCGAGAACTTCTTACGCCGTATAAAAGTTCACCCTACATGGTAAGGCTGGCGCTCTCCTTTGCAGCAGCTAATCCTGACCAGGTGCTTGTGCTGAACAATCGTTAGTGTAATATTAAAACGGCTGCAGGTTGAACACCAAAGAGATACCTTTGGCTAAACATTGTTATGAAAAGTTTTTACGATTTGCAGGCCACGCGGTTAAACGGACAACCGGAAAGTATGGACCAATACCGCGGCAAAACCATTATTGTGGTGAATACTGCAAGCAAATGCGGGCTGACGCCCCAATACAAAGGCCTGGAGGAACTCTACCAAAAGTACAAAGACCGCGGACTGGTAGTGCTTGGGTTTCCGTGCAATCAGTTTGGCGCGCAGGAACCCGGAGATTCAGGCGAGATCAGTGAATTCTGTCGGGTGAATTATGGGGTAAGTTTCCCGATGTTTGAAAAGGTTGACGTAAACGGACGTAATGCGCATCCGATATTTAAATTCCTGACCCGCAAGCTCCGCGGATTTTTGTATTCGAGGCGTGTCAAATGGAATTTCACCAAATTCGTGATCGATAAGAAAGGGTATGCCGTCAAGCGATTTTCGCCGGTCACCACACCGCAAAAGATGCAGGATTACATTGAAAGTATCCTTTAGGAGCCCCATCCCTAAAATGTTCCTATCCTAAAGTTTTTGAGCACTTCCCTTATGGGACGGGAGATGTCGGCGTTGGCCGGATCAATCATCTGCAACCGCAACTGGTCGATGATTTCATGGGCATCTCCGTCCTTATCTTTTTTTAAATAGTCGTAAACTTTGGCCGCATAGGTGTATTTATACGGCGTCTGTTTAAGGGTCGAGATGATTTCGGCAGTGGTCATGGTATGTTGCATTGGCGCCAAATAATTGTTCAACTTTTTAAAATCTTACGACTCGGGAATGATAACACTTGCTAAGGTGACAGGAATACTTTCAAAATTAACCTGAAAGCAAAGCACGGATTTACATGATTTTGGTAGCCATTTTACACAATCATCAGGTTAAAAGTATAAGATTCCGCGACATTCGGTCAACAGATTACGGAATCGGTCAGTCTATGTTATAAATCCCACGCCGCATCGCAGGCAAAACTACATCCGTTCCAGTATTTGGGAACGTTTTTATGTTGGGTCGACATCCTGTGTAAGGCTGCCGTCTTCCTTTCGGGCTGTTTCGTCCGGAATTGTTCCGGAATCATTGGCCATGTCCCGGTCGTGTGTCTGGCGGTCGTCGATTATGCCGTCGCCTGACTGAGTATACCGCTGACGTTCGGGGTCCCAACGAGTTTCATTTGATTTCTCATGTTTCTTTTCCATCATAGTTTCAATTTGATTTTTATCAATCTAAATTTAATTAATGCAAAACCAGCGCGATTTACATCATGACGATGAACACTTTACACTATTAAAATGAAAAAAGCCCCAAACCGGGGCTTTGTTGATTGCCGACCCGCCGTGTTACTGACCCGGAAAAACCGGGCGTTGGGATATGTTGCATACGAACGGGTGGAAAGCATGCGTCCCGTTACAGCTACCTCGGCGAACTGACTACCCGTCATCTTCGTACCGGCAATCAATTACCTAAAGTTATGACAAATGATTTTTTAGGGAAAACACTTTTGCAAAACTTTAAGCCGATTGCTACATTTGAGAAATGAAGAACCTTGTTCTATTACATGGCGCCCTGGGAGATGCGCGGGAACTTGATGCCGTGAAGCAGCAATTGTGGGCGCATTATGAAGTTTGGGTTTTTCCTTTTTCGGGCCATGGCGGACGAACCCCGGACGAACCGTTCTCTGTTAATTTGTTTGTACGCGACCTATACTTTTTTATTGAGCGCAATCACCTGGAACGCGTATACCTTTTTGGCTACAGTCTTGGCGGCTTCATAGGGGTTGAATTCGCCCGTCGATATCCCAACCTGGTGGAGCGCGTTTTTACGTTTGCGACCAAATGGAACTGGACTCCCGAGATTGCCAGCCGCGAAACCAAAATGCTGGATCCGGAAAAGATTAAGGAAAAAGTACCGGCTTTTGCGCAGCTTTTGGAAAAGCGTCATGAAGAAGATTGGGAAAAACTCGTTTTGTATATGGCTGATTTCATGGCCGAACTGGGAAACCATCCGCTACCGGGTAATCATTGGAACAAAGTAACCACGCCGGTTTGTGTTGCCGTTGGTGATCAAGACAAACTCGTATCGGTTAAAGAGACTGAGCAGATTAGCCGACAACTGCAAAACGGAAGACTTCTCGTACTGCCGGGAACGCCACATCCGTTTGAAAAGGCTCCGCACGACGAACTTGCGCGGCTGGCCGTTTCATTTTTCCAGGAAGATATGCCATAAAAAAACCCAACGGCCGGAGCTATCAATTGTAAAGCAATCGCGCAAGCCTTGCATCGCGGTTGTAGATGTCGTCGTAAAAACCTACGCGGCCTTCCTTGTCGGCGATAGCAGTGAAATACGCAATGTACACGGGGATTTTTCGATTTAGCGTGTAATGCTGTTCCTTGCCCGAGTTCATGGCTTCGTCAATTTTTTTGGCATTCCATTTTTTGTCGTCCTTTAAAATTTCACGGGCCAGTTCCCGCGCTTTTTGCACCCGGACGCATCCGTGGCTAAACGCTCTTTCCTCGCGGTTAAACAGGCTTTTGGCCGGGGTGTCGTGCAGGTAGATGTTGTTGGAATTTGGAAACATGAATTTTACAAGGCCCAGCGAGTTCTCGGGCCCGGGGCGCTGGCGTACATTGCCGTCATTCCACTCCATGTTGTGCTTGTCCAGATAATCCGGATCGGCGTCGATGGCGGGCTTGATTTCCTTTTCAATAATGCTTTTGGGAACGTTCCAGTACGGACTAAAAACCAAATAGCTCATCATTCCGCTAAAAACCACGGTACGGTTTGCAGCCTTTCCTACCACGACGTTTGATTCCAGAGCGGTTTGACCGTCGCGGACATAACGCATTTTATAAGACGGGATGTTGACGGAAATGAACTCTTCGCCATCGGCCATTTCAGGCGATAGCCATCGGGCGCGCTCCATGTTGACGACAATCGTTCTTATCCTGTTAGCTACCGGAATGTTCAGGGATTTTATGATATCGGCATCCGCTATTCCATTAACAGTAAATCCGTTGCGCGCTTGATAGTCTTTTATTGCCTGGTGGAGTGACGCATCAAAGACGTCAGATTCGGAACCGGAAAACTCCAGCGTTGCCAGGAGTCGCTTTTTAAGCATAACGACCTCAGGGCCTTTGTCGCCTTGTTTCAGGTTTTTTTTGCCTTGAGGAAGACCAACCGTTGGCCAACCGCCTTTTTGCGCGATCGATCGGTAGTGGTTGAGCGCCTTTTTAAGATCGCGATACAGCTGGATTTGATCGTCCGGACCTTCGTCTAGTTTTTCCGGATCATCGATAAGTTGGAGCAGGTAATCGTCATAGGCTACTTTTTGCCGCGGCAGATACCAACCCAACTGACGGCTGGTGCGCGGATCAAGACCCTGGAATACGTTTTTGGCATAGAAAAAGAACATCCCGCTAAAAAGCATGTCGTGTTCGGCATCGGGCTTGTCCGACTCGCTGTCGATGATGGGTTCGATGACGTCGCGATAAGGCAACGGAGTGTCGACGCCTTCTACCTGAATCTGACGGGCGCGGTTGTAAAGCACATCGGCCAGCGCCGACCGTCCGTCGTCTTTTGAATACCAGATGTACTCATATTTTTGGCTTTTGTACAAATCGATAATTTCCTTTTGGTAGGGTTTAAAGTCAGGATATTTTTTAAAGAATCCGTCAAATGACGTACTGTCAATGGCGTATTTTACATCGGCTTTGGCCGTTTCCTTTTTACATGAAGCGGTTAGAATCATCATAAGGGCCAATGCAAAGACTGATAAGAATCTCATAATTTTTTTTTTTCAAATATAGTCCCATGCCTCGTAAGGAATTACTATATAAATACACCGAAATCTTACATTTTAATGCAGTTCGTCGGCGTTTGGCGAAAAAATTTGCGATTGCGGTATAAAATACAGTAAATTTGGGTTAACCAACGACAACAGACATGCTAAAAAAATTCACGGGTGAAGTCTTTAAGGACTTTCACATCCATCCGCATTTGCGCAAGCGATACGCACTTTCCAATTACGGCCGGCTGGTGAGCTACACCGACTCCATTGAAAACGCGAAAGTCCTCAAGGGAAGCAACACCGAAGGTTTCCGGACTTACGGCTACAAAATCCCAAAAAAGAACGGGAAGTATAGTTACCACCACATTATGCTTCACCGAAAGGTAGCAGAACTGTTCATTCCAAAAGAGTCAGATGACCAGACTTACGTATTGCACCTTGACCACCGAAAGGACAACGACCACGTCAGCAACCTTAAGTGGGCCACGCGTGCCGAACAACTTGAGCACTGGAAAAAAAGCCCCAACGTCATTGCTGCCCGTTACGCACCGCGCGAAATCAAAGGTCGCAAACTGACTTCGACCGACGTTATCCGACTCAAAAAACGCCTTTTTGACCCAAACCGAAAAACGAGGATGAAAATCCTGGCCAAGGAATTCAACATCAGCGAAATGCAGCTATTCCGCATTAAGCGCGGCGAAAACTGGGGACACATCAAGGTGTAATCAAATGTTAAAATTTTTAATCAGGCGTCTCGTTAGGCGCCTGTTTTTTTATTAACTTTGAAAGCTCCCTACGATTATTGATAATCTAAATTGATAAACCCGGACATTTTGGTAACCGGGCTGAAAATTCACGGCCAATGGTCCTCATAGTTGATGATCGCAGGGAAAACATTTTACCGCTGCAAAAAATTCTCGAACTACACGGCATAAGGTCTGATTCGGCGGAATCAGGCGAGGAAGCCCTTTTAAAGACACTCAAAAAAGATTACAGCCTGATCATCATGGACGTCCAGATGCCCGGAATGGACGGCTTTGAAGTGGTTGAAACGCTTTCCGGCAGCAGCCGCACCAAGGACATCCCGGTCATATTCCTTTCGGCCATCAATGTCGACAAAAAATACATCTCACGCGGCTACCAGTCGGGCGGCGTTGATTACGTCACCAAGCCGGTCGATCCTGACCTTTTGATCCTTAAGGTAAAAACGTTTTTAAAACTCCGCCAGCAACAGGTTGAACTGGAGGAAGTCCGCGATCTTTTGGCATCCGAAATAGAAATCAGGAGAGAAGCCCAGGAAAACCTTGAGGCCAAAGTTAAGGAGCGCACCCAGGAACTGCTGACCAAGAACGAGGAACTGGAGTTGCGAAACCACGAATTGCAGCAATTTGCCTGGGTGGTGTCGCACGATTTAAAGGAACCGCTGCGCAAAATCGAGACTTTTACCTCGCTTATCAAAGAACGCTACATGGGCGATGACAAGCAGGCCCGCAACTATATCGACCGCACCATCCGCGCCGCCAACCGGATGTCGAAACTCATCAGCGATCTTTTGGAATACTCGCGACTGTCGCAGGATTTTGAACCTGAACCGGTTGACCTTAACGATATTCTGGGCGAGGTCATGGCTGATCTGGACTATCAGATTGAGGAAAAACACGCCGTGATCACCCTTAACGACTTGCCTACCATTTTGGCCGTGCCGAGCCAAATGCGTCAGGTGTTCCACAACCTGATTGGCAACTCGCTTAAATTTGCCAAACCCGGTTTACCATCGGTAATCGAGATAAGCTGCGAGCGGGTAGCCGGCCGATCGTTTGACGCCGCGCCCGATCCCAATGGCCAGTACGGCAGAATCACCGTGACCGACAACGGCATCGGGTTTGACGAAATCTACCTCGAGAAAATCTTTGTCATCTTTCAGAGCCTGCACGCCCGCGAAACTTATGACGGCACCGGTATCGGACTTGCCATCGCCAAAAAAATCATTGAGAAACACAACGGACTGATTACGGCGCAAAGCTCGCCGGGTCAGGGCGCCACTTTTATCATCCTCTTACCCCTCTGACATGGAACAACAAGCAAATTTTAAGCGCAATCTTATTTTTAGCACCACGCTGTCGTTACTCATCCTGCTGATCAGTTCGACAGCTTCGTTCCTGAGCATCCGCAAACTGATCGAATCCAGCGAATGGGTAAACCACACTCAAAACGTTATCCTGGATGCCAACCAGGCATACGCCGATGTGATCCAGGCGCAGAACGACATGCGCGGCTACCTGTACACCGGCCGGGAATCGTTTGTGTCTGATTACGGCAACATCAAGATTTCGGCGCGGGCCAATCTGAATAAAGTAAGACAAGCCACGCTTGACAATCCGGATCAGCAAATCATCCTTGGGAAACTGGCTACTGAAATTGATCTTTTTTTTGCGTATATCGAAAACAAAATATCAATCAAACAACGCAACCTGCCCGTGCCCACCGACGACATCATGGAAGGCAAGGCACGTGTGCAAGCCATCGGAGAGTCGTTTAACCGCATCCTTGCCATTGAAGACCAGCTGCTAAAGGACCGATCGGCTGCGGCCAACACCTATGCAAACGCCAGCCTTTTGCTGATATTAGGTGCGGCGCTCATTGCAGTTTTCGTCAGCCTGTACTTTTTTACACGGATATTGCAGGACTATGCCGAACGGTCCCGGCTTACCCAGAAACTCCGCGACAAAGAGGCCGAAATAGGCAGGCGTATTTCTGTCATCAGCGATATCGCCGGCCAGGTAGCCAAAGGAAACCTTGCGGTACGCGTTGATGATGCCCAAAGTGATGAACTGGGCAGCGTGGCGGGATCGCTTAACGAGATGGCCCAGGCGCTGCAGGAAAGTTTTTCGGCAGTTGAAGACAGCAACTGGAAGCAAAAAGGCATGGCCGAATTGGCAACCACCATGATGGGCGACAAACCTGTATTGCAATTGACGAATGAAGTGGTAACTTTTGTGTGCCAATATGTGGGTGCGCAATCAGGGATGCTTTTTTTAAGTGAAGAGGACATGCTTTACCCCACCTCGGGTTTCGCTGCCGATGTGACGCGCACGCCCATCCGCGTGGGCGAAGGCACCACCGGGCAGGCTGCCTCGTCGGGAACGGTAGTCGAAGTCCGGGACCTGGATCCGGAAGCGGTGAGCATCAAATTTGCGCTGGGCGATTTGACTCCTGCCCATATCATCGCCATCCCGTTGAAGGATATCCAGGTTGAAGGCGTGCTGGAAATTGCCGCCTCACGGACGCTGAATGAACGCGAGACTGATTTTCTGGAATCAATCGGTCAGACGGTTGGCGTATCCCTCCGATCAGCCAAAAACCGTCAGCGCGTACAGGAATTGCTGGAAGAAACTGAAGCACAGGCCGAGGAACTCAAGGCGCAGCACAGTGAACTGGAACACATCAACACCGAACTGGAAATCCAGGCCGAAAAACTTCAGGCGTCCGAGGAGGAATTGCGCGTGCAACAGGAAGAACTGATGCAGACCAACGAAGAATTGTCAGAACGCGGTGCGCTGCTGGAAGAACGCAACGTCGAGATCCAGAAAAAGTCGGAAGAGCTCGAGGTGAGCACGCGTTACAAATCAGAGTTTTTGGCCAATATGTCGCACGAACTGCGCACGCCGCTCAACTCCATCCTGTTGCTAAGTAGGTTGTTGGCCGAGAACAATCAGGGCAATATGACCGAGGAGCAGATTGAATTTGCCCAGGTAATCCAAAGTTCCGGCAGCGGACTGCTGGGTTTGATTGACGAAATCCTCGACCTGTCAAAAATTGAAGCGGGAAAAATGGACCTGGAACTCCTGGAAACGCCGATTCAGGAAATCACACAGTCACTCCGCGGATTGTTTGAGCAGGTAGCGATCCAAAAAGGCATCAGCTTGGAAATAGACACATCTAAAGCTCCACTGGTCATCAAAACCGACAAAATGCGTTTGGAACAAATCCTGAAAAACCTGATTTCAAACGCCATCAAATTCACTGAAAACGGCACCGTAACCCTTGCCGTCAAAAAAGATCCGGCCAATAAAAAACAGGTGTTGTTTAGTGTCAGGGATACGGGAATAGGAATCCCAAAAGACAAACAAGGATCAATTTTTGAAGCCTTTCAGCAAGCCGACGGATCGACCAAACGAAAATACGGCGGCACCGGACTCGGGCTGTCGATAAGCCGTCAACTCGCGCGATTGCTCAACGGCGACATCACCTTGGTAAGCGAGCCCGGGAAAGGCAGCGAGTTTATCTTGATTTTGCCCATTGCCGGATTTGCGCCGGTTGTCGTGAGCAGTCCGGCAGTGAACGAATCTCACCCGGAATCAGCCGAGGAAAAGATCCCCGTTGAAGATCCCTACGTAGCCATAACCATTCCGGACGATGTTCCCGACGACCGCGATGAGATAAGGCCAGACGACAAAGTCATCCTGATTGTCGAGGACGACGTTGTATTTGCCAAGCAGCTTTTGCGCTTTAGCCGTGAGCGCGGATACAAAGGCGTGGTGAGCGTTCGCGGCGACCAGGTCCTGGATCTGGCACTTGCCTATCAGCCCACGGGAATTTTGCTGGACATTCAGCTCCCGGTGCGCAGCGGATGGGATGTCATGGCCGAACTCAAAAACAACAAACAAACCAAGCACATTCCGGTTCACATCATGTCGTCGCTTAAGGTGCGTCAGGAAAGCCTGCTGAAAGGTGCGGTGAATTTCCTGGACAAACCGGTTGCGTATGACCAGATTCCGGAAGTATTCCGACGGATTGAGCAAATCGTCAACCGCGAATCGCAAAAGGTGCTCATCATTGAGGACAATCCCAAGCACGCCGAGGCCCTCGCCTACTTTTTGGAATCCTATCAGATCCATTCGGAAATCAAGAGCGAAATAAGCGACGGCATGGAGTCACTGGTCAAGGATGGAGTGCAATGTGTCATCCTCGACATGGGAATCCCTGATAAAACCGGGTATGAATTGCTGGAAAATCTAAAAAAAGAGAACGATCTGGAAGGCCTGCCGGTGATTGTATTTACCGGAAAGAGCCTGTCGATGAACGAGGAGATGAAAATCAAGAAGTTCGCCGATTCCATCGTGGTCAAAACCGCGCATTCCTACCAGCGGATGTTGGATGAAGTGTCGCTTTTCCTGCACCTGGTTGAAGATAAAAAGAAAAAGGTGGCCGAAAGAACCAAAAACAGCCGACTCAGTGACATCCTGACCGGAAAAACGGTTTTGGTGGTCGATGACGATGTGCGCAACATTTACTCGCTGACCAAGGCGCTCGAGTTGCTGCAGATGAAGGTCATCACCGCCATTGATGGTGCCGAGGCGCTAAAAATGCTGGAAGAGCATCCGCAAACCGACGTGGTATTGCTCGACATGATGATGCCCAACATGGATGGTTATGAAACGGCCCAGCACATCCGGAAAATCAATAAATTTAAAAACTTGCCGGTTATAGCCGTCACCGCCAAAGCCATGGTGGGCGACCGCGAAAAATGCATTGAGGCAGGCGCATCGGATTACATCACCAAGCCGGTTGATATCGATCAGTTGTTGTCCTTGCTTCGCGTTTGGCTTTATCAATCGTAATATGGAACGCAAGCGTATTTTAGTGATTGATGATGATCCGAGGAACATATTTGCGCTATCAGCCGTTTTGCGGTATCGCGGATTTGACTGCATTTCGGCGGCCAACGCATCGCTGGGGCTTATGGTCATTGAAACGGAAAAGGTTGACGCTGTGCTGATGGACATGATGATGCCCGACATGGACGGATATGAAGCCATACCTATCTTTAAATCCCGGTTGAGCGGAATACCGGTCATTGCCGTCACCGCGCAGGCGATGGTGGGCGACCGCGAAAAATGTCTGGCAGCCGGCGCCGACGGATACGTTTCAAAACCGGTGAACATTGATTTGCTGATGGACTTACTCAAAAACTTGTAACATGCTCACCGACGCTGAAATTGACGCGGTCGTGCAGGCCATTTACGATTATCACGGGTATGATTTCACCGGATATTCGCTTGCATCGTTAAAGCGACGCATTGTTCGCGTTTACGAACTTGATCGCTTTGCCGGATTTGCGCAATTCCTGTCGCAGGTGCGCGGCAGCCGCGAGTATGTCGAACACATGATTGAAGAACTCACCGTCAACGTTACCGAAATGTTCCGCGACCCGTCATTTTACCAAACCTTGCGCCGGGAAATCATTCCACTGCTGGGCACCAAACCTTTTATCCGCATCTGGCATGCCGGCTGTTCGAGCGGTGAGGAAGTGTATTCGGTAGCGATTTTGCTGGAAGAAGCGGGCTTGCTGGAAAAATCAGTTTTGTACGCCACTGATTTGAGTCCTGCCGTGATTGAGAACGCGCGCAAGGGAATATTTCCGCTCAAGGCCATGAAGCAGTATTCCGAAAATTATTTGCAATCAGGCGGTGCCAGGGATTTTTCAAGCTACTACACCGCGCATTACACATCGGTCAAATTCAATGAAAACCTTTCGCGAAAAATGGTTTATGCCGTGCACAATCTGGTGTCGGACCATTCCTTTAACGAGTTTGATCTGATCCTGTGCCGAAACGTGATGATCTATTTTGACAAACCTTTGCAGGAGCGCGTGCTGCAGTTGTTTGACCAAAGTCTGGCGCACCTTGGGTTCCTGGCGCTGGGAAGCAAGGAAACCATCAACCACTCGTCGCTCAAGAAAACTTACAAACAATGGCAAAACCAACGGATATGGCAAAAGATGAATTGAGGGTTTGCGTCATCGGCGGATCGGCGGGAAGCCTTGAAGTATTGTTGGATTTCCTGCCCGCGGTTACCCCGGATTGTGCGCTGGTTGTGGTGCTGCACCGCCGGTTAGGCGACGACATGATGCTCGAGGAACTCATTGCTTCACGCGTGGGATTCCCGGTGCCGGAAGTTAACGACAAAACCCCGCTCGAGAATGGCAAGGCCTACATTGCACCGGCCGACTACCACCTGTTGTTTGAAAATGACGGGGTGCTGTCACTGGATATATCGGAAAAAGTATTTTACAGCCGGCCCAGCATCGATGTAGCATTTACGTCGGCGGCCGAGGCTTTTGGCGCCAACACACGCGGATTATTGCTCTCCGGTGCCAATCAGGATGGCGCTTTTGGGTTGCATGCAATCCGGCTGGCGGGAGGCCTCACCGCGGTGCAGGATCCGGCATGTGCGATATTTCCTGCCATGCCCAAATACGCCCTTGAGGCCTGTGCCGATCACGAGCGGTTGAAGCCCAGTGAGATGGCTGACTTTCTATCGGCGCATGCCAAAAAAGTTTAAATTACAGATACCCGAGGCCCATACTAATCAAAAAATAATGTTTATTTTTAACCATAAAACTTAATCTGATGAATGTAAATAAGCCCGTTATCGACATTGTGCTGGTTGACGACGATGCAGATGACCGCAGCATCTTTAGTGAAGCTTTGAGCGAACTTAAAATTGACACGAAGTTGACCTTGCTGGAGGACGGACGCAACTTGCTGGAATTTTTGGAGAATTCGGCCAAACTTCCGGATATTTTGTTTCTCGACCTTAACATGCCGTACAAATCGGGCGTTGAATGCTTGATCGACATCCGCAGATCGAACAAATTCAACGACTTGTCGATAGCCATCTATTCGACGTCGTCAACCGATAAGGATATTGAAGACACGTTCATTAACGGCGCAAATATTTACATCCGCAAGCCCAACAATTTTGCAAACCTTAAAAAAGTTCTGAACGATGTGGTGAACATGAATTTTCAGTTCCACAACTCAGGACTCAACAAAGAAACTTTTTTACTGAATATTTAAGACAGGCTGCCTCGAGCGGCCTTTTTTTTATCGCGAAAGTGTAAATAGATTGCGCGATACGTGGCGGAATCTCCACATCAGGATTTTGGTGTGTACCGAGATGCGATACATAAGCGGCGTGTTTAAAATAGTTTTCATAGCTGGTGTTTTAGTTATCCCAAATATCGGCTGACACACGGCGATTCCTTTATATAACTCCGGCTCAATGTTATAGGATTTTTAGTTGTTGGTTGCTTGTTTTATAAAGATGGGACTCAGGTTATTTTGTGTCGCGAATTGGAAAATAAAAGGTGGAACTTTCAGAGTGAAAATACATACTCCCACCTAGCTTTTGACGCGAAATGACGATCCGGTAGCCTTTTTTATTTAAGGCCAAATGATTAATTTAGGCCACAAAACTACCTGATGAAACAATTATTCCTGATTTTCGCCCTTGCGTTGGGAACCATTGCCCAAGCACAACTGACGCCTGTAGCCTATAAAGATGGCGGGCAAAAACTCACGGGACAACTGGCGCGTCCGGCGTCGGGACCATCCAAATCCGGAGTGTTGATCCTTCCGGCCTGGAAAGGGATTGACGAGCACGCCAAAAACACGGCGCTCAAATTGTCGGAACTGGGCTATTACGTGTTTATTGCCGACATTTACGGCGAAGGAAATTACCCAAAAGACAACAAGCAAGCTGCTGAAAAATCAGGCCTTTTCAAAAAAAACTTCAAGGATTATCAACGCAGGATTTCACTTGCGCTGGACCAACTGACGCGTTCCGGTGCAAATCCTGAATCGATTGCCGTGATTGGCTTTTGCTTTGGAGGAACCGGCGCACTGGAGGCGGCACGAGCCAATCTTCCGGTGGCCGGAGTAGTATCGTTTCACGGAAACCTTGGTCGCGATGCCAAGCGTCCCACCGATCCCATCCGCCCAAAAATTCTGGTTTGCCACGGTGCCGATGATCCCTATGTTCCGCAAGCTGAAATAGAGGCCTTCCGGAACGAAATGAAAGCAAGTCGCGCCGATTGGCAGATGGTGTACTACAGCCAGGCAGTCCACTCTTTTACCGATACCAATGCGGGCAGCGATCCGTCAACCGGCGTGGCCTACAATCCGCGGGCGGCTGAGCGCTCCTGGGAACACATGCGATTGTTTTTACGGGAAATCCTGCGCTGATGTCAGACATAATCCGCGAAGATAAAACCTGTTTGAATTGCCTCTCGGTAGTTGAAAAAAAGTACTGTCCGGAGTGCGGGCAAAAAAACATTCAGCCACGCCAGTCGTTCGTTCATCTGGTGACGCATTTTTTTGAGGATTTTACCCACTACGACAATGCGTTTTGGAAAACTATGCGGCACCTGCTCTTTCATCCGGCGCGACTTACCCAGGAATATCTGGCGGGTCGCCGTCAAAAGTACGTTCCGCCGGTCAGGCTGTACATTTTTATCTCGTTTGTGACTTTTTTGGTGCTGAGTTGGCAAGTATCGTCATTGGATGTCAGCCAGGAAGTGGAGGTGTCTAACGGCCGGGAAAATAATTTGGAAAAGGATTATTTCCAGGTGAGCGAATACGGATCAACCCGTGAATTTGATTCTATCCAGAAAACGCTACCCCGTGAAAAAAGGGTTGCAGGCGCAGACGAATGGTGGGAACGCAAACTGTTGGCCTTGGATGAGAAATACAAGGCACGGCCCGGCGATTTTTTTGAAGATATCCTGTCTCAAACAGTAAGCCTTTTACCCAAGATTTTGTTTCTCTACCTTCCGGTCTTTACCTTGCTGCTTTGGCTAATCCACAATAAAAAACGCTGGTTCTTTTTTGATCACGGGATTTTTACGCTCCATTATTTTTCATTCCTTTTGCTGACTTTCCTGTTGACTCAAATTCCCATAACCATTTTAGATTGGGTTTGGGCAGGTAACGGAGATATTTTATTACTGATCCTACTGCCGTGGTGGATTTTCTATTTTTTCCGGGCTCACAGCAAGATGTATGGCGAAAAAAAATGGACTTCGCGGCTAAAATCTTCCTTACTGTTCCTGGTAAATTCCGTTATCATCCTGATACTTTTGATTGCGGCTATGGTATACGCACTTTTAACATTGTAACAAATTTTAACCGCTGGCTACTAACCACAAATTTTAAACATGAAAAATTACGCTCTCTCCATCATTGGCGTTGCATTTTTGCTTTTGGGCGCTTGCAAAGGAACCCAGTCAGGTGCGCAAAATACCAAATCGGCCAAAGGCTATCAGCATTATGCTGAAACGATTAAGTCGGAAACGCTTTTAAAACACCTTACGGTTGTGGCTTCAGATGAAATGGAAGGCCGGCAGACCGGATCTGAAGGTCAGAAAAAGGCAGGCCGATACCTTATCGGCGAATACAAAAAAGCAGGGATTACCTACCCTACGGGCGCCAAGGATTTTTACCAGCCGGTTCCCGCCAGTTTTTTGAATTCTCGCCGAAACCTGGGACTTTCAGATTCTGAGAATATTTGCGCATTTATTGAAGGAACCGACAAAAAGGACGAGATTGTTGTCATCACCGCGCATTACGACCACGTGGGCGTAAAAGGTGGCGAGGTATACAATGGTGCCGACGATGACGGAAGTGGAACCGTGGCGATCCTGGAAGTGGCACGCGCTTTTCAGAAAGCCAAGGATGAGGGTAACGGACCGCGCCGGTCAATTTTGATTTTGCACGTAACGGGCGAGGAACACGGTTTGTTTGGGTCGCGCTACTACACCGAGAATCCGCTGTTTCCGTTGGCGAATACAGTGGCCAACATCAACATGGATATGATAGGACGCCATGACGATGCCCACAAGGACAACAAAAACTATATATATGTTATTGGGGCCGACAGGCTGTCATCGGAACTGCACGCCACGATCGAGAAAGTCAATACCGAGTTTACGAAAATGACGCTCGACTACAAACTCAATGACCGAAACGATCCGCAGCGCCTGTACTTTAGGTCCGATCATTACAACTTTGCCAAGAACGGAATCCCATCGGTTTTCCTGTTCAGCGGACTACACGAAGATTATCACAAGCCGGGCGACGACGTTGAGAAGATTGAGTTTGACATGCTTACCAAGCGTACAAAACTTGTTTTTGGCGTGGCATGGGAAATTGCCAACCGCGACGAACGCTTGAAGGTTGACCGCGACGGAAACTAAAAGAATTGAAATGCTCCGGTTTGGAGCATTTTTCTTAACGGGTTTGCGAAGCATTTTCGTTTTTGACAATCCAGATTTTGCCGTTCTCGACATCTCCCGACGGATCCTTGGCCAACAGGATGCCCAGTATGTTTATCGGGACGGGAACACCTTCAGGCGAATGCCTGATCTCATCGAGTATGCGCTCGTAATCCTGGATGCTGAGTACAATTGTATCTCCGCGGTTGACCTTGTGATCAAAAATGTAATCCCTCAAGACGGCCATGCTGATATGGCCAAGTGTAAATTGCTGTGACATGATATTGGTTTTTACTTAAAGTTAATTACAATATCCACAGGCAAAATAACTTTAGGTTTTCTTTAAGCGAATCAGACGCGCATTGGCCGCGTTGGTAATGAAAATGGAGCTGGATCGGCAGGTTAAGGCGGTAGCTTTGTAATACCAAGAAGTTCAGAAAAAGTTAGTTATCTTGCAGGCTATGAGAGCGGTAATCCACCGGGGAACGTCCTAAACAGGCCAACCCATCAGTGGCACTTGCCGCTTTCTTTATTCCTGCCATTGCGCAAACCTGAAATTATTGGCTGTTGTTTTACGCGCTTGTTATTTCAATACTATTAATCATCTGATACTCATTCAAAATATTCGCCACGACGTCTAACGCTTCTAAGTTATTATTAAAGGCGTCATAGTAAAAACTATCGTTAATCAAGTTGATCTGTTTACGGTCAAAGATTTTTTTACTCTTATGTTCTTTAATATTCCACTCCGAATAATGCCCAAAATAAAACCCCAGTTCACACCAGGGCCTTTATCATTTAACGACCGATCGCGCAAAATGCGCCATGGCCGTACCTCACTTGGTCTTATCAATTCAGGTATATAGCATCGTAGATCCTAAAATGACACCCAAGACATGCAACAAAATAATCCTGGTACTTTTGCTTTTGAACAACAAAACCATCAGGAACACAAAGTTAATCAAAGCTGCGGCCATACAGATAGTTCTTATTACAGGAACTTCCGGCGTAAAGTTGGACAACGCTGCGATCGCGACTAAGTAACCTAGAATAACAGATGATAATATATTGTAGAGCCTTTCTGACGGTTCCGTTCGGTTGCCTTTCAATAACAACTTAACCGGAAAAAAGTACAATCCTATTAGTGGCAATACTAGGATGGCATATGTTCCCACGTGGGATTTTATGGAGAAAAATGTAGTGATTATGGCCACAGTTAATAAGCCATACTCAACATACTGGGTTCGGGTTTGTGTGTTCATATCTTTTAAAATTAGTTGTTAACGACTGTTCCAATCGCAAGAAGCGACCGACAATGCAAATTTAACGCCAACGGTAGTTTTTAATTTTCCCTAAGGCCCATCGTGCGGTTCCTCACAAGATACAATACAAATAGACATTTTAACGAAAATATAAAATTTTGTCTTCATATTTAACTGATGTTTGATTAAGGCCTACTTTTTTTTATTGAGGTTGGTTCGGCGGATTTCCTCATGCAATCGCTAGCAAAAAGGAAACCGTCAAAAAAGGGTTGCAGTCGCACTTAAAGAAAAACCAGGATCGCTTGCCGGAACTGTTGAAAAAGAAAGCTGCTTTGATGGCAAAAAAAGAGCGTTTGGAAAACAAAATGCTGGACAGCTTAGTGAGTGATCAGGACTTTTTCCGGCTGAACGAAAAACTGAAAACGGAATTGAAAGCGATGGAAGAAGAAATAAACGCCGCAAACACGACCGAAAATGCGTACTGGAAACACTATTTTTCGCGGTTTGAGAACCTAAAAAATATCAGTCAAATCTTTCATTCCGGTGACGTCCAAATGAAGCAAAATTTCATAAAAATCGGGTTCGGTGAAAAAATCAGCTATAATGGCGCGATTTACCGAACCGCTTTTTTGCATCCAATTTTTGAACCTAAAACCTTGATTATGAGTAAAAAAGACTTGCTAAAATTGCATAAAAAAACGGGGATTTCAGAGAAACCCCCGTTAAGGGTGAATGACCGGGTTCGAACCGGCGACCCCCAGAACCACAATCTGGTGCTCTAACCAGCTGAGCTACAATCACCGTGTAATTTTGTGAGTGCAAATATAGGTCAAAGGCCACACTTGCACAACAAATCTTTAAAATATTTTATATCAAATCCGACAGATAATTTACAGCCACATGGCGCTCGGCGGTAAAACCTTCGGCAAACTCAGTCCCGATGATCCGGCCAAGGTCGCGCGCCCGATAATCCAGGCTTTCCAAAAAGTTTTTGGTCGCGATGGGCGTTTCAGGCAACGTAGAATCAGGATCGTAAAACTGCGACGAATACGCAAGAATCGCCTGCTTGCGGATTTCATTAAAACCCGTAATGTCGACCACCACATCAGGACGGATGTTGTGCCATTGGATGTAGTGATACACCTCGCGCGGGCGCCAGGCCTGCTGGACCACTCCCTCGTATATGGTTTCAATCCGCATCAGTCCTGATAAAAAGCATGCATCCGATACCAAACTACTGCCGCGTCCGTGGTCGATGTGACGGTCGCGAACGGCATTGCAAATCACGATTTCCGGACGGTATTTCCGGACTATTTCGATCACCTTGAGCTGATGCTCCCTGTCGTTGGCAAAAAAACCGTCGGCCATTTTCAGGTTCTCACGCGCGGCCACACCCAAAATGCGGGCAGCATCGGCTGATTCGCGATCCCTGAGTTCGGCCGATCCGCGGGTTCCAAGCTCACCACGCGTCAAATCAACAATCACCACCTTCTTTCCGGCGGCTATTTCCTTGGCCAGGGTTCCGCCGCAACCCAGTTCAACATCATCCGGGTGGGCGCCAAAGGCCAGAATATCTGCTTTCATACCAAAATCCGTTTAATCGTCAGCGATTTGTTGACGGTTTCCGCATACTCCTGCGCCGGAACGCTGCTGGCCGTGATTCCGCCTCCCACAAACAAGGATGCGGTTCCGCCGGAGTAATGCATGCAACGCAAATTTACGTACAAATCCGTCGCATCAGGTGAAATCTCCCCAAGATATCCGCTGTAAAAGCTTCGGTCATATCCTTCGTGAGCGGTAATAAAATCAAGCGCTTCAAATTTTGGATACCCGCAAACCGCCGGCGTGGGATGCAGTACGTTGAGGACATCGCGCCAGGAAGCATCGGCCTTGAGTTTGCCCTTGATGTCGGTGCGCAAATGGACCAGTCGTCCGGCAGTGGCCGTATACGGTTCGCTGACATGCAGGTCATCGGCCAGGGCGCGAAGTGATTCGGTAATGAAAAAAGTGACAAAAAACTGTTCCTGCCGCTCCTTTTCAGCCCAGAATATATGCGGACCAAAAAGTTGCGTGCCGGCCAGCGCCATAGTTTCAAAGCGGTCTTGTTTGGCGCGAACCATCACCTCGGGCGTGGCACCCATCCAAAATCCGGTTTGCGGTGTGAACCACAGATACCTGAAAGCGTTTGGATATTCAGTCAAAAGATTCGCAAAAGATCCTGCAATGTCCAAATCAACCGCATGCATTTCCCTTCGGGACAAAACCACCTTGGCAAATTGACCGCCCTTGATAGCGTCAATTCCGGCCGAAACCAATCGGCAAAAATCCTCTTCACCCAATGGCTCCAGTTTAATATTCGGCTTTTGCTCCGCCTTGATTGCGCTGATGTCAATCTCGGTAATTGTAGCCCCGGCGCGGGCAATGCCCAGCAATTCACCCTGAAAAGGCGCCATGACAAAGCCGTCGGTTACTCCGGTCTGAACGGAATCGGCCTGCCATAAATGCAAAATCGTTTGGTCTGGCCGCGCAAATGCCACAAAACAAGCGTCGGGCGACATCTCTTTAAGTAAATCTCGAATCATGATTTGGGAAGTACGATGTTGGTGAGTTTGCAAAGACAAACCAGTTGGTCGTCTTCGTCGGTGATTTTAATTTCCCACAGGTGAATGGTGCGGCCTTTGTGCACAATCCGCGCGGTGCCGTACACCATGCCCTCGCGCTTGGCCCTGAGGTGATTGGCGGCAATTTCAATTCCGCGGACTTCGTGTGTCGATCCGTCCACAAACATCATCGAGGCTGCGCTGCCAACGCTTTCAGCCAACGCCACCGACGCCCCACCATGCAAAAGTCCCATGGGTTGATGGTGCGCAGGTGTAACCGGCATTGAGGCTTTGAGGAAATCAGGCCCGGCATCAACGTACCGTATGCCCAGGGTATTCATCAGGGTGTTTTTTGACCAGTTGTTGCAACGGTCCAGCATTTCATTTTTGTCAAACATAAAAAAAACATTGTGGCGTAAAATTACGAAACACGGCACCGGCAACCTATGCTTTTTGATTTATTTAAGTACATTTGGGCAAAAGGCTCCGGCCATGCCAAAACCGTTTATCTATGCGCAACGTTTTCTTTTTTGTTATCGGACTATTTGTCCTGCTTACCTCCTGCCGCAAGGATTTTGATTTTAAGGCCAGTTCCGGCGATTTGCGTTTTTCACGCGACACTGTTTATCTCGACACGGTTTTTACCAACATCGGATCGAGCACCTATACGCTTAAAGTGTACAACCAAAGCAACGACGACATCAACATTCCCGTCATACAACTGGCGCGCGGACTTTCGTCAAAATACCGGATGACGGTCGACGGCATGCAGGGCGACAGCGGGAAAATCTTTAACAACGTCGAACTCTTGCGCAAAGACAGCCTTTACATTTTTATTGAAGTTACCGCCGATGTGGCGTCGGCCAATCCCGATGATTTTTTGTATACCGACCAGATTTTATTTGACAGCGGATCCAAACAGCAAAAAGTTGAACTCGTCACGCTGATCCAGGACGCGGTATTCCTGTATCCGCAACGCGATGATGCGGGCGTTTATGAAACCATTCCCGTGGGCGTCGACGAAAACGGTGACGAAGTGCGGGAAAAAGGTTTTTTGCTGGAAGATGACGAGCTCAACTGGACCAATGAGAAACCCTACGTGATTTACGGATTTGCCGGAATTCCCGCCGGTCAGACGCTGAATGTCGCAGCCGGGGCGCGTGTGCATTTTCACGCCGACTCAGGACTGATTGCTTACAACGGATCGACGCTGAACATCAATGGAACTCCGTCGACCACTGAAGCGCTTGAAAACGAAGTCATTTTTGAAGGTGACCGACTCGAGCCTGGATTCTCGGAAGTTTCCGGCCAATGGCTGACGATCTGGATGACGCAGGGAAGCAAGGGAAATTTCAACAATCTGACGCTTAAGAACTCGGTTGTCGGGCTTTTGGTATCGGGCAATGACGGAAGCGACTACTCGATTACCATGCGCAATGTGCAGATTTACAATTCGAGCAATTACGGGATTCGCGCCTACACCGGACGGATCAAGGGTGAAAACGTCGTGATCGGAAGCGCGGGCGTGGCCAGTTTTGCAGGACTCTACGGCGGAAAATACAACTTTACCCATTCGACATTCTACAACGACTGGCCCAGTTCACAACAGGTCGCGGTAGGATTGAGCGACAATCTGGACGGCGCCGATCCGCTGACCCAACCCTTGGAAGAGGCCACGTTCAACAACTGTATCATCTGGGGGTCGAATCAGGTTGAGATGATTTTAAGCAAGGCCGGAGAGGTGTTCAATTACCGGTTTGACCATACGCTGATCCGCTTTAACAACGTCAACAACCAGTTTACCTATAATCCGCTGTATCAGTTTGCTACTGATGGCTTGCATTACAACAATGTCTATGTAGCAACCAGTTCACTGCAATTTAGGCCAAGGTTCAGGAATCCCAACGCGAATAATTTCAGGATAACCGATGAATCGGAGGTGATCGGGTTGGGAAACAACAGCTTTTTAATTGAGCGGGACGCCGATAACATATTGAGGATCCTGAACCCCGGTCCGGACCTTGGCGCCTACCAGAATGCGGTGTTTACGGACTGAAGCAGATTTTTTGCCCGGCAGTTGGCAAGGGTGAATTTTTGAGCTAAATTTGCCGCAACACAACTACTCCGTTATGATCCATTTCTTCTCAAATGAGAACGATACCGTATTTGCCGTGCAGTCAAAGGGCAATCTTGCGGCCAAAACCATCACCAAACTTAACTGGCTTTTTGGAAACGCCCATCAAATAGAGAAATCCGTACTGACGGATTTTTTTATTGGACCGCGTGCGGCCATGATTACGCCCTGGAGCACCAACGCCGTCGAGATTACCCAAAACATGGGTATCGATGGAATTGTGCGCATTGAGGAGTTCCATCGCGATCCGTCGGGCAAAAAGCCATTTGACCCGATGTTGTTCCAGCGATACGACGCCTTGGATCAGGAAATTTTTAACATAGACATCCAGCCGCAACCCATTTTGGAAATAAACGACATCGCGGCGTTTAACCAACAGGAAGGCCTTGCCCTCAGCGACGACGAAGTGGAATACCTCAACAACCTTTCAGAGCGCATCGGCCGCAAACTGACCGACTCGGAAGTGTTTGGCTTTTCGCAGGTGAATTCAGAGCATTGCCGCCACAAAATATTCAACGGTACTTTTGTCATTGACGGACAGGAAATGCCTGCTACTCTTTTCCAGCTCATCAAAAAGACGTCGTCTGAAAATCCGGGTGATATCGTATCGGCCTATAAAGACAACGTGGCCTTTATTCAAGGCCCGACGGTGACGCAGTTTGCACCAAAATCCGCCGACAAAGCCGATTTTTACGAAAAAAAACCCTTTGAATCGGTGCTTTCGCTCAAGGCCGAAACCCATAATTTCCCGACCACGGTCGAGCCTTTTAACGGCGCAGCTACGGGAGCGGGAGGCGAAATCCGCGACAGGCTTGCCGGCGGACAGGGATCGCTTCCGCTTGCCGGAACAGCCGTTTACATGACGGCCTACTCCCGACTGGAAGAAAACCGCCAATGGGAAAAGCAAATGCCCGAGCGCAAATGGCTCTACCAAACACCTATCGACATCCTGATCAAAGCCTCCAACGGCGCCTCGGATTTTGGAAATAAATTTGGGCAACCGCTTATCTCGGGCTCAGTCTTAACGTTTGAACACCAGGAAAACAACCGCCGCCTTGGCTACGACAAAGTCATCATGCTGGCCGGCGGAATCGGGTACGGCAAACGCGAACAATCAAAAAAGAAAACCCCAAAACCGGGCGATCACGTTGTCATTCTGGGCGGTGAAAACTACCGCATAGGGATGGGTGGCGCAGCGGTTTCATCAGCCGATACGGGCGCTTTCAGTTCCGGAATCGAGCTCAACGCCATACAGCGATCCAATCCGGAAATGCAAAAACGCGCGGCCAACGCCATTCGCGGACTTGTTGAAAGCGACGTGAATCCCATCGTTTCCATACACGACCACGGCGCAGGCGGACACCTCAACTGTTTGTCTGAGCTTGTCGAGGAAACCGGCGGTTTGATTGATCTGGACAAACTTCCGGTGGGCGATCCGACCCTTTCGGCCAAGGAAATCATCGGCAACGAATCGCAGGAGCGGATGGGTCTTGTTATTGGAGACGACGGCCTGGAAATCCTCGAGCGGATTGCCGAGCGCGAACGTTCGCCCATGTATGACGTGGGACGCGTAACCGGCGACCACCGTTTTACCTTTGAGTCGGCGACGGGTGAAAAACCCATGGATCTGGAACTGGCCGACATGTTTGGAAGCTCGCCCAAAACCGTGATGCAGGACAAGCGCACCAGCCTGAAATACGACGCGGTTAAAATCGATATCAACCCATCCGACGAAAACGGCTTTACCCGGATTGCCCAGCTTGAGGCGCTGCTTCAGCTGGAAGCCGTTGCCTGCAAGGATTGGCTCACGAACAAGGTGGATCGATGCGTAGGCGGACGCGTGGCCAAGCAACAATGCGCCGGACCGCTTCAACTCCCGCTTAACAACGTAGGTGTGATGGCGCTGGACTTTGAAGGCAAGGAAGGCGTCGCGACAACCATCGGGCATGCTCCCGTGGCCGCGCTGATCGATCCGGTGGCCGGCAGCCGTAACGCCATTGCCGAAGCACTCACCAACATGATCTGGGCTCCGGTGCGAAACGGAATCAAGGGCGTATCCCTGTCGGCAAACTGGATGTGGCCTTGCAAGAATGAGGGCGAGGATGCGCGCCTGTATGATGCCGTCAAAGGTTGTTCGGATTTTGCGATCGAACTCGGCATCAACATCCCGACGGGCAAAGATTCGCTGTCGATGAAGCAAAAGTACCCCGACGGCGACGTGATCGCACCCGGAACGGTAATCATATCCGCGGCAGCGCACTGTACCGACATTACCAAGGTAGTGGAACCCGTGCTCCAAAAAGACGGCGGCTCCATTTACTACATCAACCTGTCACAGGACCGATACCAACTGGGCGGATCGTCGTTTGCGCAGGTTTGTGGCCGCGTAGGCGATACGGCCCCGACCGTCATTAGTGCTGATTTTGTAAAGCGCACGTTTGATGCGGTACAGCAGCTTGTGCTGGCCGGACAGATGGCGGCCGGTCACGATGTGGCCAGCGGTGGTTTGATTACGACATTACTCGAGATGTGTTTTGCCGATAACGACCTGGGCGCCAATTTTTTGCTGGACGAAGTTTGCGACCGCTACGGAAATCTGTACGACGTGTTGTTTGCTGAAAATGCCGGAATCGTTTTCCAGGCTACCACTGACCTTGTGGTTGAACAAGCGCTGACCGAAGCCGGCGTCGAGTTCTTTAAAATTGGACATACAACTTGCGACGGTGTACTTCAGATTGGTGAACTTAAATTTGACGTGGCCGGTTTGCGCGATGTTTGGTATAAGACGTCCTACTTGCTTGACCAAAGGCAATCGGGAGCGCAAAATGCCCGGATGCGTTACGATAATTATAAAATCCAACCGCTGCGCTATGTTTTTCCGCAGCATTTTGAAGGCAAAAAACCGGAAATTGGGACGCATCGGCCAAAGGCAGCCATCATCCGCGAAAAAGGGTCGAACTCTGAGCGGGAAATGGCTCATGCCATGTATCTGGCCGGGTTTGACGTCAAGGACATCCACATGACCGATTTGATTTCCGGCAGGGAAAACCTCGAGGATATTCAGTTTATCGGAGCGGTGGGCGGATTCTCGAATTCGGATGTTCTTGGATCGGCCAAGGGATGGGCGGGAGCATTTTTGTACAACGAAAAAGCCCGTGCCGCACTCGAAAATTTCTTTGCCCGTCCCGATACGCTATCGGTGGGAATTTGCAACGGCTGCCAGTTGTTCATGGAGCTGGAACTTATCAATCCGGAGCACGAAACCCACGGCAAAATGCGCCACAACGAATCGCATAAGCACGAGAGCGGATTTACATCGGTGACGGTTCAGGAAAATAATTCGGTGATGTTGTCATCGTTGGCCGGATCGACGCTGGGCGTTTGGATTTCGCATGGCGAAGGCCGATTTGACCTGCCTTACAACGAAGGGCATTATCACATCGTAGCCAAGTACGCATATTCCGGTTATCCGGCCAATCCAAACGGATCGCACTTTGACATTGCCATGATGGCCGACAAAACCGGACGCCACTTGGTGACGATGCCGCACATTGAGCGATCGATTTTCCAATGGAACTGGGCGCATTATCCCGCGCACCGAAGCGATGAAGTTTCGCCTTGGATCGAGGCTTTTGTCAATGCCCGACGCTGGATTGAGAAAATTAACAATTGACGGTTAACAACTATATCGGCATACAGGCCATCGGCGCAAAGGTTTTTCTACCTTAGGCATGAGGTTTAATTTTATGGATATGAAACAAAAAATTACACTTTTTTGCCTGCTGGTGATAGGATCGCTGGCCGGGTTTGCCCAAGGTGTCCAACGCATTGAAACGCCGCAGGGCATTCGCTACATCACCAACTCGATGGATTATCCCGTGGCCGGGACCTACCATTACAGAGGCGCCGAGCCGGTAGTCGAACTTAACTCGGGCGGATCCGGTTACTTCCAGCATCACGATCTGGAAAAACGTCCGATCATCTGGGGAATTGAGTGTGATGAATCGGGCGTGGCCAAATTTGTCAAAGGGTTTGACAACGCTGCCTATACGCTTTGGTATCAGTACACCACCCGCACCAACGTCGACACCGACGAGAACATGGCCTGGAAACCGGTAGGCTTTAGCGTCCACTTCAACACCCAAAAAATATTTATCCAGGGCGAGCGCTCAAAGAGTTATGGAGGCGATGCCCAGCGATAATTGCCTAAACTGCGGCGCCCAGACTGTTGGGAAGTACTGCTCAAACTGCGGCCAAAAGACGCAAACGCACCGGATTACCCTAAAGCACTTTTTAACGCACGACCTTATGCACGGGTTGTGGCATCTTGACCGCGGCATCCTCTTTACGATAAAGGAAGCGATTGTCAGACCCGGACAGGCAGCGCTGGATTATATTGCCGGCAAGCGGATCAGGTATTACAATGTTTTTTACTTGTCGCTGCTACTTATTGCGCTCAATGTGATATTATGGCATTTGGCCGACACGATTCTGGGTGAGGCGAAACCTAAGGAGAACAACTCTGAAATTGCGCAATTCATGGGGCAATACATCAAGGTGATGACCCTCACGCTGGTGCCGCTCTTTGCGATAAACGGATGGGTGATATTCCGCAGGCTGCGGCTCAATTTGCCCGAACACTTCATTCTGGGCGGGATCACGCTGGTAGGTATTCTTTGTATATCGCTTCTTTTTGTTCCCGGATACCTGCTGGAACGTACCGTTTGGGCTAATTTCTCGTACCTGAAATTGCCCTTGTTGGCTGCGATTGTGTTATTTCCTGCCTGGACTTACCGTACCGCGTCGAGAGGAAAATACAGCTTTCCCGGGTTTTTATGGCGCGCCATCCTCCTGATGGTGTTACTGCTCTTGGAGATGATGTTCCTATTAGGTGTTATAGGACATCTTTTTACCGCGAACTCAACCCTGGAGATTATTCTTTAGCGTAGTTGATTGAATCGCGTCGGGCGACGTATGATTTGAGGAATTCTCCCTTGGGCGTACCGTTGTCGAACGAGCTGAAAATAACCGGAAAAGCAGCGTTTTTACGGGCGTCTTCATTAGACCAGTTTTCCTTTTCGATACGATAAACCGCTGAATAGACCTGCGCGCGACCGATGCCGTGGTAACAATGGATCAGGATCGGATAGTTGTCAGGATTGTCGATGACTTTGTAAAAAGCGTTCAGGTTGTGCTGTTTTGGAACTTGTTCCGATGGGATGTTAAAATAACGAAGTCCGTCAATTTTGGCAACGGCGGCCTGTTCAGCACGGATTTCTTTCCAGTTTTCCGGATTGTTGATTTTGTCGGCCGTGACCGGACCGCGAAGATCGACAATGGATTTGATGTTATACTTCTTTACAAACCGATCAATTTTGTCGGGCGGAATCACACCTGACTTGTATACTTTGCCCTCGGAAATTTCCATAAACCGATAGTTGACATAGGCGTCATACCACTTGTAGCCCGCAAAGCAAGCGCCCAAAACCACTACGGCAATGATGAATTTTAATTTGTTATTCATGGTTTCCCTAACTTTTTATCGATTACGCGGTACATATAATCCTGCAAAAATGCCTTGCATCGCAATTCAAGACTGTCCATTTGGCTATTTCGCTGGCCGATGAGGTTTTTGGTGTAACCCTTGTCATCCCTATGGTAAAATCCCACCGCCTTTTGCCCGTCAAACGTACAAATATAATCGCCTTGCATAAACTGATAATATCCGGCGCCATATTTAACGACAAAAGGTTTGGATTTAGTGTCCAGCAAACTCCGTCCCCAACTGCGGAATGGCTTTTTGTATCCGATCATGTCCAGCAGCGTCGGGTAAATGTCAATCTGTTGCGCGTAATCATGATTGACACCGGTAAAGGCCTCTGAAGGTGTGAAAAACATAATCGGGACGGTGTTCTTCATCCCTTCCCTTTTGTACTCGTCATAGTAGATGGTATTCCCGTGATCGGCGACGATGACAAAAATGGTGTTTTGGTACCAGGGCTGCTTTTTGGCGGTTTCAAAAAACTTGCGGATGGCGTGATCAGTATAGCCGATGGTTTGGTGGATATTGACGTCGCCTTTTGGAAAACGCCCGTTGTACTGATCGGGCACTTCATAAGGCTCGTGCGACGAAACCGAGAAAACCGTTGTAAAAAAAGGACGCTGCATGCGCGTCATCTGCTTGGCGTAATACTGAAAGTACGGCTCGTCCCAAATTCCCCAGACACCGTCAAAATCAGCATCGTTGTTGTACTCGGTTTTTCCAAAGTAACGGTCAAAGCCCAAGATGTTCGCAAAGCCCAAAAATCCCATCGACCCGTTTGGCGCACCATGAAAAAATGCCGTATAGTAACCCTCGTCCTTTAACACCGATACCAGCGATTGGATGTCCTGACGGGGATAAGGCGACGAGGTAAACGCATCCTTAAATGAAGGCACGCCCGAGAGTATCGACGACATGCCGTGGATGGATTTGTATCCGTTGGCGTAACCCTCGGTAAAGATCAGGCTATGGGTGGCCAGCGAATCGATAAAGGGTGTGTATCCGCGATAGTTTGGAATGTTCCGGTCTTTGTTGAAACTGCCCACATATTCGCGCCCGTAGCTCTCGAGGATAAACAAAACGATATTGGGCTTTATTGTCGGCCGATTGGGATAATGCTTGACTGGCAACGACAGTTTTTCCGCCTTTTCCTGCGGCATAAAATCAACCTTTTTAAAACTGGTTTTCCCAAAGGTCCGGATGATGGCAAAAGGCGTGTTCAGGACAATATCGGCATGCGCCACATCAGTCACATATCGGTTGGCGTCGAGCAGGTTGATCGGGCGCGTACTTTTTTTAAAATCCCCACGGATACCGCCCACCGCAAGTCCGGCCACCACACCCAGCGCCGCAGTTGACGACCCAAAGTATCGCCAGTTTCGCTTATGGGTATGCGCCGGAACCTTTACGCGGTTGTATAGCCAGATCCACAGCCCGGCCATGACAAAAAACAACGCAAACACATGCCAGTAATTGATCAGAAAATTGGAAAATAGGGCTGATTTGTTCGTCTCGTGTTCCAGCGAATCCCAAATGGCCACGGTGGTGCGCGAAAAAATATACCGGTAGTAAATGAAATCGACAAAGTTGGTGGCCATCGCCAGCAGATTGGTAACAAAATACAACCACTTTAAACCTGTCTGATAACCGTGATGCGTGTTGAATCCCGTAGGCAACACGCTTAAAAGGATAAAGAGACCGTTGACGTACAAAATGGCCGTGGTATCAAAGGCGAGTCCGTGCCAGGCCAGTTTTAGGAATTCGCCCGTGGTTACCAGAATCAGATCGCTGTTGTATAGCGCAAACAACGTACGGGCCACAAAATAAAAGACATAGGCAAGCAAGATGCGATACAGTAAGGCTTTGTATTCCGGTTGGCGCAAAATCGGGAGTGCTCGTACCATGGCGCAAATCTAAAATAAACGATTGTGATTATGGGTAAGAATCGTTAATTTGCAGCAAAATCATCCCTATGTCCATTACCCGACTCTTTGACTTTCCCCAACACCAAATGGAGCGTCATCCCCTGCCCGACGCATTTGCAACCAAATCAAACGGCCAATGGATCAAGACCCCGACGCAGGAATACATTGAAAAATCCAACGCCGTTTCCCGTGCATTGCTTAGGATGGGCGTCAGTAAAAATGATAAGATTGCGGTTATCTCCTCGACCAATCGCACCGAATGGAACGTCATGGACATCGGCGTTCTCCAGGTGGGTGCGCAAAACGTCCCGATTTATCCTACCATTTCTGAAGATGATTACAAGTATATCCTTAACCACTCTGAATCTATTTACTGTTTTGTATCGGATGCCGAAGTGTTGCGCAAAGTGAATCTGATAAAAAATCAGGTGCCAACGCTTAAAGAGGTGTTCAGTTTTGATGCGATTGACGGATGCCGTAACTGGAATGAACTTTTAGTCATGGGTGTTGACGACAGCAACCAAGGCGAAGTTGAAGCCCGGAAAAACGCGGTAGGTGCGCACGATCTGGCGACCATCATTTACACTTCGGGAACCACCGGAACGCCCAAAGGAGTGATGCTGACCCATGACAATATTGTGTCAAACGTACTGGGAAGCGAAAAGAAAATTCCGTTTGACGCGGGCAAGACGCGGGCGCTGAGCTTTTTGCCTATCTGCCATATTTTTGAACGGATGGTGATGTACCTCTACCAATATTATGGCGTATCGGTTTACTATGCCGAGTCGTTGGAAAAGATCAGCGACAACGTTAAGGAAGTAAAGCCCAATGTGATGACAGTGGTTCCGCGGTTGTTGGAAAAAGTATACGACAAGATTTACGCCAAAGGGACTGAACTTACAGGCGTCAAGAAATCGCTGTTCTTCTGGGCAATCGGCGTGGGCGAAAAATTTGAACCCTACGGACGCAACGGCTGGTGGTACGGCGTCAAACTGGGCATTGCGCGCAAACTCATCTTTAGCAAATGGAAGGAAGCCCTGGGCGGAAACCTGAACCTGATGGTGTCGGGAAGTGCGGCCCTGCAACCGCGTCTGTGCCGGATGTTTGCCGCAGCCGGAATGCCGGTGGTCGAGGGCTACGGCCTTACCGAAACATCCCCTGTTATTGCCGTAAACGACATGCGCAACCGCGGTTTCAAGGTAGGAACGGTGGGCAAGGTCATAGATGGCGTTACCGTTAAAATTGCTGCCGACGGCGAAATCCTGTGCAAAGGGCCAAACGTCATGGTAGGTTATTACAAAGATCCCGTTAAAACCGCCGAGGCCATTGTGGATGGCTACTTTCATACAGGCGATATCGGGCAGATAGACCATGAAGGCTTCCTGAAAATCACCGACCGCAAAAAGGAAATGTTTAAAACGTCGGGCGGAAAGTACGTCGCCCCGCAACTGCTGGAAAACGCCATGAAACAGTCGCGTTTTATCGAGCAGATCATGGTAATTGGCGAGGGTGAGCGCATGCCAGCCGCTTTTATCCAGCCCAATTTTGAGTTTTGCCGCGACTGGGCCAAATTGCACAAGATTGCGGTGGGAGATTCCAATCAGGATATTGCCGACAACGAGAAAATCCGCGAACGCATCCGTCAGGAAGTAGAACAGATTAACGAGAAATTCGGCAATTGGGAAAAAATCAAAAAGTTTGAGCTTACCCCCGAGGTCTGGTCAATCGACGCCGGCCACCTCACTCCTACCATGAAACTCAAACGCAAGGTGGTGTTGGAGAAATATGCTGATTTGTATAAAAGAATTTACGCGTGAAACCGTACGGATGTAGAGTTTGACGGTGGTGAATCTCGTTGAGCCGGTAAAATTAAATTTGATGATGACCCATAAAAAATCAAAAACAGAATCTCTACTGCCTGAAGGGTTGGATAAGCTGTCAAAAGAAGCACTTGAAGAAGTTGCCCTGAAGCTCATTGCAAGCCTGGACTTAAAGTCTAAAAAACAGATGCAGCTGTTGAATTCGATCCCGTTTAGCACAACTACTTTCCGACGCGATTTTAAAGATAAATTTGAAAGCCTGGAAAAACTGGAAAATGAAAAACAGCACTTAAGGAATGAACTTTTTACTGTTGACCAGAAAATCGTCTCAAAAAACTACAACAGCCAGTTCCGCTTTGGGCATTTCCTGTCAGATAAACACCTGGACATCACTTCCAACAGGCAATTGAAAGATTTGATCCGGGAGTATAAAAAACTGAAGGGCCGGGCCGGCTCCTGAAATTATCCTGCACGGTAGAGGATTGTTCATTTTTCCAACGTGCTTTGAGTCAAGAAATCTTTTGAGACTGGATGCCTATTCACAAGGAAACAAGCTAATATTCAATAAACCGCTTTTAAAATGAACGCATCACAGGAAATCTTAGCCCAAATCATGTTACCCCTCTCGTCAGAGGACTACGAAAGTTAAAATATATACTGGTAAACCGCACTATTCAGTCGAAGGATTTATCGCCCGAACTGATGAACGCGTATTCCAAAATGCGTAGGGAGATTTGGCAAAGGGAGATCGATCAGGGCCTTAGGACGGGGTTCGATTAATCGCCGATTCCGACATTTCCGGTCATTTGGATTTAGATGGTATTCTTTGGCGATATCATCAAAGCCAGGAGTGAATTTGAGTTTCCGATCGACAACTCCCGATATAAAATCAATAAATCCCATTTGCCACTACAGGACCCTCCTCCAATTAATGAGTTGCACCGTTTATTATTTTTCAATTTTATTATGCGCGCATAGTATTTTTTATTATCTTTGATTTCAACGAATCACTTTTTGGCCCATCGGGATGAAGGAAAAGACGATAGACTATATTTTACGGGCCACATGGCAGGCGGTTTCCCGAATGTACAATGAGGAAGCCACCAAGTACGGAGCCTCGATGGCTGTCGGGTTTGCGCTATTGAGCATCGACCGCGAACAGGGAACGCCGTCAACCGCGCTTGGCCCGAGAATGGGAATGGAAGCCACAAGCTTGACGCGAACACTGAAATCGATGGAAGAAAAAGGCCTCATTGAAAGACGCCCTAATCCGGAAGATGGCCGCGGCGTCCTGATTTACCTGACGCCTTTTGGACGCGAAAAACGCGAATTGTCAAAGGCGACAGTCTTGCGCTTTAACGACGCCATCAAGAGTCGCGTCACCGAGGTGCAAATGCAACATTTTGTTGAAGTAGCCGAGATTATAAACGAAATGATATCCGGGAAACAGATTTTTCCGGACGATAATTCCTAAAGCATGAAACGCAACATCAAAAAAGTAGCTGTTCTGGGATCGGGCATTATGGGATCAGGCATTGCCTGCCACTTTGCCAACATTGGGGTGCAAGTCCTTTTGCTTGACATCGCCCCGCGCGAGCTCACACCGGCCGAAGAGAAAAAAGGCCTGACCCTTGAAAGCGCGGCCGTCCGCAACCGCATGGTCAATGACAATCTGGCCACGGCGCTCAAACAAAAGCCCTCTCCTATTTACCACACCAAATTTGCAAATCGCATTGTGACGGGCAATACCACCGACGACCTGGCAAAATTGGCCGACGTCGACTGGATCATAGAGGTCGTTGTGGAAAGGCTGGACATTAAAAAACAGGTGTTTGAGCAAATTGAAAAATACCGCAGGCCGGGAACGCTCATCACGTCAAACACATCAGGCATCCCAATCTCGTATATGAGCGAGGGGCGCAGCCAGGATTTCCGGGAGCATTTTTGCGGCACCCACTTTTTTAATCCGGCGCGATATCTCAAATTATTTGAAATTATTCCCGGACCCGATACCAAAAAGGAAGTACTCGACTTTTTGGCCGGATATGCCGACAGGTTCCTGGGCAAAACACCGGTAATCGCCAAGGATACTCCGGCGTTTATCGGGAACCGGATTGGAATTTATGGAATCCAGTCATTGTTTCATTTGGTTAAGGAGATGGGGCTCACGGTCGAGGAAGTCGACAAACTCACCGGACCCGTCATCGGAAGGCCAAAATCGGCTACTTTCCGTACGGTTGACGTTGTAGGTCTCGACACCTTGGTCCACGTAGCCAACGGATTGTACGAAAACGTCCCCAACGATGAAATGCATCATTTGTTCAAGCTGCCGGATTATATCGACAAAATGACCCGGAACCAATGGCTGGGATCAAAAACCGGCAGCGGATTCTACAAAAAAGAAGGCAAGGAAATCCTGACGCTCGATCTGGACACCATGCAATATCGCCCGGGCAAAAAAGCATCGTTCGCAACGCTAGAACTCACCAAAACCATCGAGAAACCTATTGATCGCTTTAAAGTCCTGATTACAGGAACCGATAAAGCAGGTGAATTCTACCAAAAGAACTTTGCGGGAATGTTTGCTTATGTCTCTAACCGAATCCCTGAAATTGCCGATGAGACTTATAAAATAGACGACGCCATGAAAGCCGGATTCGGCTGGGAAAACGGTCCGTTTGAAATTTGGGATGCAGTGGGCATCGAGAAAGGCATCGAACTGATCAAGGCGCAAAACCTTTCGTACGCGTCGTGGGTTGATGAAATGGCCGCATCGGGCCAGACGTTCTACAGCGTCAAGGACGGCGCTACTTATTATTACGACATCCCATCAAAATCACAACTCAAAAAGCCCGGACAGGATTCGTTTATCATCCTGGACAACATCCGCGAGAACAAAAAAGTCTGGAGCAACCCCGACGCTGTCATCCAGGATTTGGGCGACGGCATCCTGAACCTCGAATTCCGCTCCAAGATGAACACCATCGGCGGCGGGGTTCTGCAAGGCATCAACAAAGCCATCGACCTGGCTGAAAAAGAATATCAAGGTCTGGTCATCGGCAACCAGGGCGCCAATTTCTCGGTAGGCGCCAACATCGGAATGATTTTCATGATGGCCGTCGAACAGGAATACGACGAACTCAACATGGCCATCAAACTCTTTCAGGACACGATGATGCGCTGCCGTTATTCAGCAATTCCCGTGGTCGTGGCACCGCACGGCATGACCCTTGGCGGCGGATGTGAAATGTCGATGCACGCTGATAAAGTAGTGGCCGCGGCCGAAACCTACATCGGGCTTGTCGAGTTTGGCGTGGGCGTTATCCCGGGCGGCGGCGGATCAAAGGAAATGGCACTCCGCGCGTCAGATACGTTCCGCAAAAACGATGTCGAACTCAACGTGCTGCAGGAGTACTTCCTGACCATCGGAATGGCCAAAGTTTCCACATCGGCCTATGAAGCCTTTGATTTGGGAATCCTTCAGCAAAAAGACGTGGTGGTGGTTAACCGCGACCGCCAGATTGCCGAAGCCAAGAAACACGCGCTTATCATGGCCGAAGCCGGTTACACCCAACCGGCGCGCCGCAAGGACGTGAAAGTGCTGGGTAAACAGGCACTAGGTATGTTCCTGGTGGGAACCGACCAGATGCAAGCCGGAAAATACATCTCCGAACACGACCGCAAAATTGCCAACAAACTGGCCTACGTCATGGCCGGCGGCGACCTGTCTGAACCAACATTGGTAACCGAACAATACCTTTTGGATCTGGAGCGCGAAGCCTTTTTGTCGTTGTGCACCGAGCGCAAAACCCTGGAGAGGATTCAGTATATGTTGACGAAAGGGAAGCCGTTGAGAAATTAGAGAAAAGAAGAAAGAGAAAAGACTGCCTGTCTTTCAGTGAAGCGATCTTGCTTCTTTTAGCGAAGCGTCTTTCCTCTCAAAAAAAAATAAACATGAAAACAGCATACATAGTAAAAGGATTCCGCACGGCGGTGGGCAAAGCGCCCAAAGGGGTTTTTCGCTTTAAGCGCCCCGACGAACTCGCCGCCGAGACCATCGAATACCTGATGAAAGAATTGCCGGATTTTGACAAATCCCGCATTGACGACGTCATGGTAGGAAACGCCATGCCCGAGGCCGAACAAGGACTTAACGTGGGCCGGTTGATCTCGCTGATGGGACTCAAAGTCACCGACGTTCCGGGGGTAACCGTAAACCGCTATTGCGCCTCGGGATTGGAAACCATCGGGCTTGCCACCGCGCGCATCCAGTCAGGAATGGCTGATTGCATCATTGCGGGCGGAGCGGAAAGCATGAGCTTTATCCCGATGGGCGGCTATAAACCCACCCCAGATTACCGCGTGGCCAAGGAAGGGCACGAAGATTATTACTGGGGAATGGGCCTCACTGCCGAAGCAGTCGCCAAGCAATTCAACGTCTCGCGTGAAGATCAGGACGCTTTTGCGTACCAGTCGCACCAAAAAGCGTTGAAGGCTCAGGCCGAGGGTAAATTTGACAATCAAATCGTTCCGATTGCGGTTGAACAAACTTATCTGGACGAAAAAGGCAAAAAAGCCACAAAAACGTATAATGTCACAAAAGACGAAGGTCCGCGCGCCGATACCAATCTGGAAGCGCTGGCCAAACTCAAGCCGGTATTTGCCGCCGATGGCTCGGTAACCGCGGGAAATTCGTCACAGATGAGCGACGGAGCTGCCTTTGTCATGATCATGAGTGAAGAAATGGTCAAGGAACTCAACCTGGAACCCATTGCCCGATTGGTGACGTATGCATCGGCCGGAGTCGAGCCGAGAATCATGGGCATCGGTCCGGTCAAGGCCATTCCAAAAGCGCTTAAACAGGCCGGAATGAACCAGAATGACATCCAGCTCATCGAACTCAACGAAGCTTTTGCATCGCAGTCGCTGGCCGTCATCCGCGAATTGGGTCTTAACCCGGATATCATCAACGTAAACGGCGGTGCGATCGCCCTGGGACACCCGCTGGGCTGTACGGGCGCAAAACTGTCGGTGCAGTTATTTGACGAGATGAAGCGGCGCGGCCTAAAGTACGGCATGGTGACGATGTGTGTGGGAACCGGGCAGGGAGCCGCCGGGATTTACGAGCTTCTTTGAGAGAAGAAAGATCGCAATCATTGCTGGCTTTATGCGCAAACTGAAATAAATTTTTCTTCTTTAAGCAAGAGCGGTCTTTCTTCTTTGCTCAAGAAAAGCAACCAACAACTAACTTATATTCAAATTCGTAATAATTATGGAAAAAGACGTAATCCGCGGCGGACAGTTCCTTGTAAGGGAAAGCAAGTGCGAAGATATTTTTACGCCTGAGGATTTCTCCGAAGAGCAAATCATGATGCGCGATTCGGTAAAGGAATTCGTCGACAAGGAAATCTGGCCCAACAAAATCAGATTTGAAAACAAAGACTACGCTTTTACCGAGGCGTGTATGCGCAAGGCCGGCGACATGGGTTTCCTGAGCGTTGCCGTTCCTGAAGCCTACGGCGGAATGGGTGCCGGGTTCGTGGACACTTGTCTGGTATGCGATTATATTTCCGGTGCCACCGGATCATTCTCGACAGCTTTTGGCGCACACACCGGTATTGGTACGATGCCCATCACGCTTTACGGTACGGAAGAGCAAAAACAAAAATACGTCCCAAAACTGGCTACGGGCGAGTGGTTTGGCGCATACTGCCTGACGGAACCCGGAGCCGGATCAGATGCCAATTCAGGAAAGACCAAGGCTGTTTTGTCGGCCGATGGCACCCACTACAGCATCACCGGACAAAAAATGTGGATTTCCAACGCCGGATTCTGCAACCTGTTTATTGTGTTTGCGCGTATTGAAGACGACAAAAACATCACCGGCTTCATTGTGGAAAACGATCCGTCAAACGGGATTTCGATGAATGAGGAAGAACACAAACTGGGAATTCGCGCCTCATCTACCCGACAGGTTTTCTTTAACGAAACCAAGGTTCCCGTAAACAACATGCTGGCCGGTCGCGGCGAAGGATTCAAAATTGCGATGAACGCCCTTAACGTCGGCAGGATCAAACTGGCGGCTGCCTGCCTGGATGCCCAACGCCGGGTGACATCGGGAGCGGTACAATATGCCAATGAGCGCGTTCAGTTTAACGTTCCGATTTCATCTTTTGGCGCCATCCGCTCTAAACTTGCCATGATGGCCACCAGCGCCTTTGCGGGTGAAAGCGCCACCTATCGGGCGGCCAAAGACATCGAAACCCGTATCAAGCTTCGCGAGGCTGCGGGAGCGTCACATCAGGAAGCTGAATTGAAAGGCGTCGAGGAATTTGCCATCGAGTGTTCGATCCTTAAAGTGGCCGTGTCCGAAGATATCCAGAACTGTTCGGATGAGGGCATCCAAATTTTGGGTGGCATGGGCTTTTCTGAAGATACGCCAATGGAAAGCGCCTGGCGGGATGCGCGGATTGCACGGATTTATGAAGGCACCAATGAGATTAACCGGATGCTCAGCGTAGGGATGTTGGTCAAAAAAGCGATGAAAGGCCATGTGGATCTGCTCAATCCGGCGATGAAAGTTGCCGAAGAATTGATGGGAATCCCTGATTTTGAAATTCCCGATTACAGTGAATTATTTGCCGAGGAGAAGGAAATGATCGCCAAGCTGAAAAAGGCCTTCCTTATGGTGGCCGGAAGCGCGGTGCAAAAATACGGGCCGGATCTGGAAAGCCACCAGCAACTCCTGATGGCTGCCGCCGACATCCTGATCGAAATCTATCTGGCCGAATCGACCGTTTTAAGGACCGAGAAAATGGCCAAGAAACTGGGCGCGGATCACGCAAAAGCACAGATAGCGATGGCGCAGCTTTACCTGTACAATGCCGTCGACTTGGTGTATACCAAAGGTAAGGAAGGAATCGCATCATTTGCCGAGGGCGACGAACAGCGTATGATGATGATGGGACTCAGACGCTTTACCAAGTACAACAACATTCCCAACGTGGTCAGTCTAAAGGAAACCATTGCCCAAAAACTGATTGCCGAAAACCAATATTGCTTCTAACCATTTATCAATTCCCAAAAAAAAACCGCCGCTAATCAGCGACGGTTTTTTGCTTTTGATCGTTTTGGTTAATCTAACGGTTTGCGTCCCTGGATAATTCGCAAAAGAACTACGATGATTGCAATGACCAGAAGAATATGAATAAGGCTTCCGGTTACAAATCCGCCCAAAAAGCTGATCGCCCAAATGATTACCAGAATCACCGCAATAGTGTACAATAAATTTCCCATGATTTTTAAATATTTGGTTAGTAATGTTGATTTTAACTTATAATCCAAAATTACTTGACCACCAAAACAGTTGCGTTACAAAATTTGAAAGGAATGTTATAGGATTTATTCGCGGTCAAATGAAAAGATCTCCAAATCACTGTTTTTTATGCCTTTATACAAATCCACAAGCAACTTAGCGGCTACCTGGCTAAAAGTGATGCCGTTTCCGCCAAAACCCAAGGCAAAATAACTATTGGGCATTTTGTCATACACGCCTATAAAAGGAAGGCCGTCTTTGGTCGATCCAAAAGTACCGGCCCAACTGAACTCGGCTACAAGGTCAATTTCCGGATACAGTTTTTTAAAGTCGTTAACCAATTGCACCGACTTTCTTTTGATGAGTTTATCGCGTTTGACGGGACTGTAAAACTCCTCATCCCGTCCGCCAACAATAATCCGCCCATCGGCTGTGGCCCGTATATACAAATAGGGATCGGCCGTGTTCCAAAGCAACGTACTTCCTTTCCAGGCCGGGAGGTTTTGCTGATGCTCACTGGCCAACGCATAGGTGGACAACAATTTTACAATGGGTTTGTCCAGTACCTCCACAACTTCATATCCCGTAGCGTAAACCACCTTTTTAGCGCGAATCTTATGTCCGGTCGATGTAGTGGCTACCATGCCTTTTCCGAGTGGTATTGCCGATAGAATTTTGGTCCGGTCAAACACCGGATGATTGGGAAACTTTTGCATCAGCGTATGCATCAACTGATACGCGTTGGCCTCGGCGCCGTGATGTGACAAAATTGCCGCTGGGGCATCAAACCCAAATTCGCGGCGGACATCCTTACCCTCCAGCCACCTGACATCAAAGCCGGCTTCCTGTCGGGCATCGAATTCTTTTTTTAAATCCCTGACATCCTTTTTGTAAGCGGCAAAATAGAGGCTGTCCCGGTGAAAGAATTCCTTGTATCCGATTTTGCCCGACATCTCAGCCAGTTGCACAATGGCCTGGTTGCACAGATGGTATGCCCTGTCGGCCTTTTCCCTGCCCACGAGTTCCCTGAGCTTCCAAAGCGGCGTGTCAATCTCGTACTGGAGTAGCGAGGTACTTGCGCATGTACTGCCCAATCCAATGGTTCTGGCATCAACCGTAACCGTCGCGATTCCTGCCTCGGCCATGTGATGCCTAACCAACGCACCGGTGATGCCCCCGCCTATGATGAGCACATCGGTTTCCAGGTCTTTATTGAGTTTTGGGAATGAAAAAGGCAGTCCGTCGCGAACAAGCCAAAGCGGGAATCCGGCACGCAAATCCATAGTTTTTTATTTTAAAGTTACAGCGACATCAAATGTTAAAGACAGGTTTTAACTTATTTTTTTGCGAAAGACTAAATTTTGTGGTTAACTTTAAATAAAAACCGATATGAGAAATCTTGTTTATCCGGCAATAGTGGCATTGATGATTGCCTGCAGTCCCTCTCCCAAAAAAGAACTGAAAGTTGATTTTACCGCAGCCACCGGATCTGGCATTACTGGAAATGCCGTGTTTACCCAGCAGGACAAAAAAGTGAAATTTGAAGCGCACCTTCAAGGGCTGACACCGGGCGAGCACGCCATACACATCCATGAAAAAGCTGACTGTGCCGGGACGTTTGAGTCGGCGGGCGGACATTGGAATCCAACCTTTAAGAAGCACGGAAAATGGGGCGAAGGTGAATACCACCGCGGCGACATCGGAAATTTTACCGCAGATGCCTCCGGCCATGGCAAGATTACTTTTGAAACTGACCAATGGTGTATCGGGTGTGATGACGAGACCAAAAATATTGTGGGAAAAAGCCTGATCGTTCACGAAAAAGCCGATGATTACACCACGCAACCCACCGGAAATGCGGGCGGGCGTCAGGCGTGTTCGGCCTTGATAATTCCTTAAATTCGCGGCCGGCCATCGTAAGCGTTATTTGGTTAGATTTGCAGCATGATGACGCTCAATCCGTCGGCACCCGGGTGGATCGATAAACTTTTTGCAACCCAAAAACCGCTGCAGTTACCGCTGGAGCCAAACCCCCATGCGTTTTACACATCCCTGCGCGAAACCGGATTCCTCTACGGGCATGTGGTAACGTTTGGCGACGGTTTTACCTTGAAAACTACGGGTTGGGTTGAAGATGAATTTTCAAAAGCTGCCTTGTTGCTCGCTTTGTTTGACGCCTACCGGCTGACGGGAAAACACGACCCTGCCGATTTTGTGTTGCGTGCGCTGGAATTTTACCGCAAGATGTCACCGGCTGAAAGCGTTCTTAAAAAAATACTCCCGGGCGGATTCGCATCAGGACGGCTGGAAGAGGTGATCACCCAACGCGTGCGGACCAATCACGATGTGGTGAGCAAGAATTTCTCGAACATTGTAACCAATGCCCTTCTTTTTATCGATGTATTGGCTTTTCGCCGATTCCTGCAGGACGGAATACCCGAGGGTTATCTGCAAAAAATTGAAGAGGCCGTCATCAGCATCGTAACGCTTGCCCTGGCTGCCAAGACGGTCAAATCGGCACACGATGACCTGCTCTTGAAACTTTTTGAAACCTCAATCCGGTACAGTAAGTTTTCCAAGCGCGGCATCAACGATCCCGAGCAATTGAAACTGTCGGCGTTTACCGATGTGTTGGAAAAATACTACTTTATAGACATGGCGGGTCTGGCGCTTTGGAGCGACGGCGTCATTGAGAACGAAGAAGCGTATTTTTTGTATAAAATGGGCGAAACCATGGACGTTCCTGATTCGTTTATCGCCAAGAGCATCATTGCCACGCACGATTTTCTCTCTGCGCACAAAAATCAAATTCCGTACTTTAACCACTCGAGCCCGGTGCGTAATTTTTACGACCACATGACGCAGATGGTTTACACGCTGATGACGCGCAACAAAAAACGCCTGATCAAGGAGATTTCGCAAAGTGCCGAACTGATGTCGCTGCTGGCGCAATCAACCCAGCGGGAACTTGATCCTACCGAACGCAAACGCGTCAAGCGCCAAATGGTCGACATCATCAAATCAATCCCGTCGCTTACCATTTTCCTGTTGCCCGGCGGCGGACTGCTTTTGCCCATTCTCATCAAATTTATCCCGACACTATTGCCGTCTTCCTTTAACGAAAATCAGGAACACGAATAAAAAAACCGCCCGTAGGCGGCTGTATTATGCTATGTGTTTGGTGTCATCCAGGTAGGTTACCTGACCGGAAGTGATATCGTGGATTCCGCCAATGATGCCGATTTCGCCGTTTTTGATCATATCGCTCAAAATCAGGCTTCTTTCCATTATGGCTTTTACCGAGCGGCGGACATTGCGTACCGCAACACTTTCAACAAACTCATTTTTGTCGCAGGAGCGGTAGTCGGTAGTTTCCAGTTCATCCTCGACGGCCGGGCGGATTTTTGACAAAAGTGCCGTCAGGTTCCCCATTTCGACATGTTCGCACGCCCCTTTGATGGCACCGCATTTGGAGTGACCCAAAACCACGATGATTTTAGAACCCGCCACTTTGCAGGCAAACTCCATACTGCCCAAAATGTCCTCGTTGACGATGTTGCCCGCAATCCGGACGCTAAAGATATCGCCCAATCCTTGGTCAAAAATCAGTTCGGCCGACGTACGGCTGTCGATACAACTCAAAATGATGGCAAAAGGATGTTGCCCATCGGAGGTTTCGTTAGCCTGTTGCAGGAGGTTTCGGTTTGCCTTCAGGTTATTTACAAACCTTTTGTTTCCTTCTTTTAATAGTTCCAGTGCCGATGAAGGCGTTATGGCGTCCTGCATTTCTTTAGTCAGTGTTTTCAAACGTTTACAATTTATTTTGTTAGTACTGTGGCCTACTACAAAATAACTTTCGCGAGGCCAATTTACAATTTTATCTATCATTCAGCCATTTTATCTTGTTTGGCTTTATATTTTACTTTGTGCGTCACTTTTACGTGGTTGACGAATTCCTCGGTATTCTCCAGATCGTACGCTTCCTTAAAGCCAACCAGCTTGACGCGAATGCCTTCCTGCGGGGCTTTGACATCCTTGAATTCACGTATAAGATCCAAAACGTCGTGTGCAATGTACACTGTATCTGCAGCGCTGATGACCACTTTTGAGTTTTCCGGAATATCGTTTAAGGTTGATTTGATCGCAGCCTTGTTAAGAAATGAGACTTCCTGTGCCAGATCGATGTGGATGATGGCACCGTCGGCGTATTGCTCGCGACGGAAGTTGTAAGCGCGCTTAAGGTTTCCGCGGACCAGGAAGATGATGCTCACCGCGATACCCAGGGCGACTCCTGTTAGCAGATCGGTAAATACAACACCCAGAATCGTAATGATAAACGGCGCAAACTGATACTTTCCGTAGCTCCAGAAGTGTTTAAAGGTTGCCGGCTTGGCCAGTTTATAGCCAACCATCAAAAGCACGGCTGCCAAGGTGGCCAACGGAATTTTGTTGAGTATTGCGGGAATCGCCAAAACGCAGGCCAGCAACAAAAAGCCGTGGATAATGGCCGACATCTTAGATTTGGCGCCCGCATTGACATTGGCCGATGTACGTACGATCACCGATGTCATGGGAAGTCCACCGATCAATCCGCTGAGCATGTTTCCAAAGCCTTGCGCCTTGAGTTCACGATTAGTATTGGTGTAGCGCTTTTCAACGTCCATGCGATCGGCCGCCTCGATACACAAAAGCGTCTCGATTGACGCGACGATGGCAATTGTGGCAGCCGTAATCCAGACGCGGCTATCGGTTATCGCTGAAAAATCAGGCATCACAATAATTTGCGACAGTTCAGAGAACGAAGTAATCACCGGAAGTTGCACCAGGTGAGTGGCTTCGATGGCCAGTGAACTTCCCGATGCAATAAATGCCTCATTGATCAGTATGCTGACAATAACGGCCACCAATGCAGCCGGAACTGCCTTGATTTTTTTCAGCGCCGGAACCTTGTCCCATGAAATCAGCAAAGCCAGCGAAACAAGAGCTACAATGCAGGCTCCCAGGTGAAAGTGATTGAAAATGCTGAAAAGCGTTGAAAAAGTGTTTCCGCCGTCGGGTTGAAAAAATGCCTCGGCACCTTCAAACTCGGTATCAAGGCCAACGGCATGCGGGATCTGTTTCAAGATGATGATGATTCCGATACCGGCCAGCATTCCCTCGATCACATTGTTCGGAAAATAGTTTGAGATACTTCCGGCGCGCAAGAATCCCAAAAGGAGTTGCATCGCTCCTGCCAGCAAAACGGCCAGCAAAAAAATCTCGAAAGCACCAAATTGCGTGATCGCGGTCAATACGATGGCTGCAAGGCCGGCCGCCGGGCCTGAAACGCTAAGGTGTGAGTTACTGAGTGAACCAATTACGATTCCGCCAACAATGCCGGCGATTATTCCTGAAAGCGGTGGCGCGCCCGATGCCAGGGCAATACCCATACACAAGGGCAGGGCTACCAGGAAAACAACCAATCCCGAGGCAAAATCTGACCGGAGGTTGGCAAAAATGTTTACTTTTCTTGTCATGTCCAAAAAATATAAATACAACGATAACCCCCGACGATCGGGAGCCTTAGGTCGACTTAAACTTCTGGAGGCGGTATGACGATGTTGGCCGAAACCGGGTCGTGCAAAAGGCTTTGCGGCAACAGAATCGGTCCTTTATTTTCAGTTGAAATGGGAATCAGGACAAAGGGTTCCTGGTAGATATAATCAGTTTCAAGATGCTTGTGGGTAATCTCTTCCTCGGCCATGCTAAAAAAGACCGATGTGTCGCTCTTCTTCTCGATCACACTTACCAAAGTGGGTGTGGCCAAAAAGAGTGCAAACAACAAAAGGACTAAGCTACTCAACTTTCGCATTCGGCAAAAATAAAGGGTCAGTCGTGCCCGACCAGCCGTTTTTTGATTTTTTTAATAAAAAAAACCGAGGTTTAACCACCCCGGTTCTTTTACATGTTAAGTGTCAGATGGTTTCCTCAAGAAACGCCTTGAGCATCCAGATCACTTTTTCCTGTTCAGAGATAAAATCACTGATCATGGAATTGGTTCCCTCGTCTCCTATCTCGTCGGTGGCCTTTAAAATAGGGCGTTCAAGCGACAGTAGCGTCGACAGCGATTCCACTATCAGTTGCACGGCATCGGTATCGGTCGTGACGTTTTTGCCCACCTTTAGCTTGTTGTGGCTGATGTAATCCTCAAAAGTATGGAGTGGCGTACCGCCGATCGTAAGCACCCTTTCGGCAATCATATCAATTTTGAGTTGCGCGTCATTGTACAACTCCTCAAACTTTAGATGAAGGTTAAAAAAACGCTTGCCGCGTATGTTCCAGTGCACGGCGCGAAGGTTTTGATAATACACCTGATGGTTGGCCAGCAGGACATTGAGATCATCGACGATCTGCGCACTCTCCTTGACGGGAAGTCCGAGAATGTTGATGGCAGGTTTCTTAGTATTCTTGGGAGTTTTCATGTATGTTTATTTTGGTTCTATTCCATAAAGTTACAAAAAATCATTCGTCCGGCTACGGTTAACGATAGGACTTTGCGTAATTTTATGGCAAAAATATCCATGACGATTACCCAACTCCAGTATGTGCTTGCCGTAGCTGAGCATCAAAACTTTACCCTTGCGGCTGAAAAGTGTTTCGTAACCCAACCAACCCTTTCCATGCAAATCCAAAAGGTGGAAGAAGAACTGGGCGTACAGATTTTTGACCGCAGCAAAAAGCCGATCCAGCTGACGAATATTGGCGCCAAAATCGTAAATCAGGCCAAGAACATTGTCAATGAATCCAACCGCATCAAGGACATTGTAGATCAGCAAAAAGGATTTGTGGGCGGTGAATTCCGCTTGGGCATCATTCCAACCGTAATGCCCACGCTCCTGCCGATGTTCCTGGGTCATTTTCAAAAAAAATATCCCAAGGTACAGTTGATCATTGAGGAACTCAATACCGCCGAAATTGTCGCCCGCCTTAAGAACGGTCACCTGGACGCAGCCATTGCCGCCACGCCGCTTGACGATGACAAAATCAAGGAAATTGTATTGTACTATGAGCCCTTTGTGGGATATGTGCCGGGAAACCATCCGCTTTTTGCCAAAAAGGAACTTGTTCCGGCTGATTTGAATCCGGCCGAAATACTGTTGCTCCGCGATGGTCATTGCTTTCGCGAAAGCATCTTGAATCTTTGCAAGGTTGCCGATATGCCCGACAACTCCTTCAGGATTGAAAGTGGAAGCTTCGAGACGCTTTCCCGCCTGGTTGATGAAGGACTTGGCATTACGCTTTTGCCATATTTACATACCCTTACCCTGAATGATGCGCAAAAGGCCAAGTTGCGTCATTTTAGCGATCCAAAGCCCGCCCGCGAGGTCAGCCTGATTTTCCCGCACACCGAGCTAAAAATGCACATTGTTGACGCACTTCGCAATTCAATATCGGCGGTAATACGCGGTGCCATTGCTTTTCACGACGTGGCCATCATCAGCCCTAAACAAAAAAAATAAGGAACCAACCGGCTCCTTATCTTTTTAATCCTGAACTAAACTCAGGCATTCCCTGAGTTCCGGTTTCCCGGAAGTGTAATAGTCCAGCCATTTTCTGAGTTGCTCAAGCTCATACGGCAATAGGTTTTTTAATGCCTTTCGCAGTTCTTTGCGAAAGAGCGCCGGATCAAAACTAACTCGTTCCAGCACTGATTTGGTGTAATCGTAAATCATTCTGGGCATACTGTAGGGATTTAGGGTTCAAATGCATAGTAAAACTACACAAACCCAAATTAAAAAACAAAACTTTTTATCGATAAACTGTAAATTTAATCGATTAAATACATCTTTTTAGAGTTTTTTAAATATTTTTCCTACATAATATTTCGGGCGTTCAAAAAAAAAGGAGCCTCTCGGCTCCGGTTATACATTTACAAGTACTAGACATTGTCGCAACTCAGGCTTTTCCTTGGTGTAATACATCAACCAGGCGGCCAACTGTTCAACTTCGTAGGGCAGTAACGTCTTTAGCGCTTTTTCAAGTTCTTTGCAAAAGAGTTTAGGGTCAAAGCTTACGCGTTCCAGAATTGTTTTAGTGTATTGAAACATACTTCTTTTCATGAAACCGAAAACGTTTTATTGGTTTCTCAAATTTACCAAAAAAAACATCGGTTCAACTTCCCTAAGTGTTAATTAAGATGTTACAATTTCGTTAAAGGAACCTTTTACTGCCTGCATCATCTCACGTTTCCCAGGCGGGCCGGGGCGTTTGCGCACATTGAACCCCGCGGCTTTCATGTTGTCGCGAATGATGGTGCGCGCCGCATAGGTAACCAATAATCCGCCGGGCTTAAGCGCGCGATACAGCGATGAAAATATTGACGCCGACCACAATTCAGGCTGAACCCGGAATCCAAATGCATCAAAGTAAACAAGGTCAAACCGGCTTTCAAAATCGATTGACTCAAAACGCGTCTGATGCTTTTCCAGAGTAAAATGATGTGAAATGCTGCAGGGCAATCCCCACTGGCATTCGTGCATTTGCCGGAACACGGGTTCGAGCGCGGGATCAATCAGATCGGCATAGTGCATCAACCGGATTTCATCGGTCAAAATGGGAAAGGCCTCCACGCCAACATAATCCACCTTCTTACCAATCTTTGCCGCATGGTGACAGGTCAGCAGCGCGTTGAGCCCCGTGCCGAATCCCATCTCCAAAATACAAACGGACTGACCCTGCAAATTCAGTCCGTTTTGTATAAAAACGTGTTCGGCTTCCTGAATGGCGCCGTGACGCGAATGATAGGACTCGTCCAAATCCGCAAGGTAAATCGTTGCCGATCCGTCAGCCGTGATTCGAATTTCGCGCCTGCTATTATTCAATATAAAGATTTTTGATGCGTTCAATCGGGCCGGTGCATTTAACCTCGTGGCAACGGATGCAAGCGTTGACCCCTTCATTAAAGTGCTTTTTGGCATTGGCCGGATCCTGGTAAATCAACTCCTGCGATTTGATGAACCGCGCGGCCTGCTCCTTAAAAAAAGCGTCGTTTTCCTGCTTGTCGGTCATTACAGCCTCGTGAATCTTTAGGAAATGACTGGGAAACTCCCCGATTTTTTCCCCGTTGGCTATCCTTTGCTTGAGGGCGAGATTTTCAGCGTACATCCGCTCCATAAGGGCGGCCATCTCTGACATCTCATACATTTCAAACTTTTTCTTGGGCTTGGCTATCGCATCGGTGGAAACTACCGGTTTTGCAGCCTCTTTTTGCTGGCAGGAAAAGGCCAGACCCATCGCAAGACAAATCAGGATTTTTTTCATTATTCGCGAATCAAAACGCCGTCGGCCGTAAAGGCGTAGGTAATTTTAGGTTGGGTGATTTTGTCGATTTCCTCCTGCGATTTCCCGGCGTCTTTTTCATAGTGCTTGAGTTCATCTACCGATACGACATCAATAAACGCGCGACCGCTTACAATGGCTTCAGAGTTGTCAGCGTTAAGCGGAACAAAAAATCCGTAATCCTTAAACCGCACGAATGATTCTTTTCCGTTAGGGAGTTCCATCTTCATCCAGCAGCCCTTCTTTTTGCAGACGCTGGCGATTTTTGAACGGAACTTTACTGCAATCGTATCGCCCTTTTTCATCGAGGCGTATTTTTTAAGCATCTGCTCTTTGGTGAGCGCTTTGTCGGCACCGATTTTTCCGCCAAACGATGCATAGGTCTCGGCGTCAACCTTGGTGACGGTCACCTCATCCTTTTGCTGAGCAGCGGGCTCACCATTGGCATCGGGCGCGACGGTTTCCAAAACGGCCACGGTGTCCTTTTGGGTAACCAGCGTATCGGCAGGATTTTCTACCTTAGTTTCATCGGTTTTTACTTCTTCAGTCTTTTTACAAGCTGTCAGGGCAATCGCCACCAATGCAGCCAGCGCAAATTTTTTCATGTGAGTTGATTTTCTGACGCAAAAATAAGCAGAATATCAACCCGATGCGATTGCAAAATGACATTGCCGCAAATTTTTACAACACAGCGCACGGACGAACGTTTTTTGAGTATTTTTATCGTCCGGCGTCACAGCAAACCAACGGCTCCGGGAATTTAAACCACAACCTATGGCACCTCATCCGCACCTTGACATCATCCGCGCCCAAACAAGCAAAATCGGGCAAGTGGATTTTGAAAACCTCTCGTTTGGAAATGTTTTTACCGATCACATGCTGGTGTGCTACTATGTCGATGGCGCCTGGCAAAATCCCGTCATCAAGCCGTATGAACCGTTTTTGATCGATCCGTCGGCCAAGGTATTCCATTACGGTCAGGCTATTTTTGAAGGGATGAAAGCCTATAAAACGGCTGACGGTTCGGTATGGCTGTTCAGGCCCGATGAGAACCACAAGCGGTTTAACAAATCGGCAGTGCGCCTGGCCATGCCTGAAATTCCGGCCGAAATCTTTTTGGGCGGACTCCACGAGATCCTGCGTCTGGAACAGGATTGGGTAAAACCGGGATTGGGCAATTCGCTGTACATCCGTCCGTTTATGATTGCCACCGGGACGGGTGTGGTTGCCGCTCCGTCGACGAAATACCGTTTTATGATTATTCTCTCGCCGGCCAAAGCCTATTACTCGGGCGACGTCAAGGTGATCATCGCCGAACACTACAGCCGTGCGGCCAACGGTGGGATTGGTGCCGCAAAAGCCGCTGGAAACTATTCGGCGCAATTCTATCCGCAAAAACTGGCCAATGAACAAGGCTATCAGCAGGTAATCTGGACAGACGACGCCACACACACCATGCTGGAAGAAGCCGGAACGATGAATGTTTTTTTCCGCATCAATGATACGCTCCTCACGGCTCCTGTAAGTGAGCGCATCCTTGACGGAGTTACCCGAAAAAGCCTGATCCAACTGGGTCGCAGCATGGGAATGGACATTATTGAGCGCCCGGTTTACGTAGATGAAATCATCGAAGCAGCCCATAAAGGAACCCTTCGCGAGATTTTTGGCGCCGGAACCGCAGCGGTCGTCTCGCCTATTTCTGGTTTTGCCTACAAGGAAACGTATCACGAACTTCCCAAAATAAACGATTCCTTTGCCTTGCGCCTTAAGGACAAACTCAACGGAATCCAGTATAAATTGGAGGATGATGTGTTTGGATGGACGGTCAGGGTTTAGCGTGCAGGGCATTTGGTGGATTTTACTACTTAAATCTTTTTCCCAACCACGATCCAGGTGTTCCAAAATCCCATTGTTAATGGTTAATCGTTAATTGCCGGAAAGGATTTTGGCGATATCCGGTCGGAAATACCCCGGGCCTTTCATCACTTTTCCATCTTCGCGGTATATCGGTTGGCCGTCGGCGCCCAGCTTGCTCAGGTTGCTGCGCTGGATTTCATCAAAGATTTCTTCAATTTTGTGTTGCAGTCCGTGTTCGATGATGGTTCCGCACAAAATGTAAAGCATATCACCCAATGCGTCGGCTACTTCTTCCAGATCGTTGTTAGTCACGGCTTCGAGATATTCTTCATTTTCCTCTTTCATCAAGTTGAATCTAAGGGTGTTCTTTTCTGTACCCAGACTGGCAACCGGAACCTCTGAAGCTCCCAAACCAAAAGCGTCGTGAAATGCCCTGACCGCCAAAAGTTGTTTTTGCATATCGTTTTTTTGCAATTTAACGCGTTTTCCCACTGTATTGACTAATTTTGCGGGAAAGATTTTTTATGTTCAGCACCGGACAACTCATTTTTGCCGGCCTATTTCTGGTCGCCTTCGTATCGGCATCAGTATTTGTCTACAAAAAAGACAAAGCCCTCCACAAACAACATTACAAGGGCGTTTATCGCGTACTTATTGGTTTCCTGTTGTTTATTGCCTTTTTGTTTTTTATGAAAGGCTATCTGAAACATTAAAAAAACCGCCCTTTCAGGCGGCTTTCGTTAATTATCCTTGGGCAGGAACCCATAATTCGTTGAGTAGTAAAGCATTTGTTCGGCAAATGACTTTGGCTGCACCACTTTAATGTCCTTGATCTTGTCCCCATCCATTTCCGGAACCAGCATCGGGTTGATAAAACCGCTGTACGGAGCAGAATGGAACTTTTTGTTTCGTTCCAAAACTTCCTTGTGCAGCGCCTGATCGACTTTTACACCATAGTTCTCCACCAGGTTCTTGGCCGCATTGTAGTCACCCTCTGACTTGATCCTTTGCGTTTCGCGAAGCAACTGGCCAAAAAGTTCGCGCAGTTTTTCATAATTGGTGATGTTGTAATAAGTCTTGCCATCGCGCACCACTTTCTCGATGACATTGTCCTTTTTGCCTTTTTCAAAAACCCAGGCACTCACCCACTGGCGGTTGCGCATGTGGGCTTCTTCAATGTCGGCGCCCGGTTCCAGGCGGATGAGCTGTGTCATCAATCCGTTGCGGATGTATCCGTCATAGGCGGCCATTCCGGTCTTTTTCCAGTCTTTTACCAAGCCGAGTTCCTGAAGTTTTGGATCGTACAGATAATAGAGCCCCAGCAAATCGGCGCGTCCCTCCTCTAGCGTTGACGCATAACTTTTCAGGGTTTCCTTTGGCGTTCCCACGCCTTTGTTGATTTGGCCCGACGCGTGTCCGATTACCTCATGCAAGGCAGTGTGCAGTTTGTCGGCCAGTTCACCGAATTCATTTTCGAGCGCGATTTCCTGCTCATCATGCGCAAATTCCTTGAGGCGATCGCTTCCGCCTGCTTTTGAATAAGCTTCGATAATGTTCCCGAGTGAAATCGATTTTGATCCGTGTTCGGCCCGGATCCAGTCGGCGTTTGGCAGGTTTACACCGATGGGTGTGCTGGGCGAGGCATCTCCCGACTCTCCGGCAACGATAACGGTTTTGTAGGAAACACCAACAACATTCTTCTTTTTGTGCTCCGGCATCAACGGTGACTGATCTTCAAACCACTGTGCCTCGGTCGAGATTTTCTCCATCTTGGCCGACATGTCAAAATCCTTGATCTGAACAATGCTTTCGTATGATCCGCGGGCGCCCAGCGGGTCATTATATACCTCTACGAATCCCTGGATGTAATCAATGTTCCCCTCGGTAGCCTTTAGCCAGGCAATGTTGTAATCGTCCCAGGTCTTCAGATCGCCTGACTTATAATAGCTGATGAGCAACGCAAGCGCATCGGCCTGTGGCTTGTTTTCGGCAACTGATTTGGCCTTTTCAAGCCAGTAGATGACTTTGTCGATGGCCGCACCGTACATTCCGCCGCTTTTCCAGACTTTTTCCTCAAGCTGGCCCGATGCATTGCGCACCAGTTTTGAGTTCAGGCCAAACGATACTGGACGGTGAGGGTCGGCGCTTTTCTTTGACGCGTAAAAGGCTTCAACCTCGGCCTCGGTAATTCCCTTTTCGTAAAAATTTGTCGCCGATCCGGCCAAAAGTCCCTTGGAAACGTCAAGATTTACCTTTTTGGCATCGGCACTGTTAAAAATCACATCGACGGCTTCCGGCAACAATTCAGTTTTGGTATCGGCCAGCAATTTTGTAAAATATTCTTTTGAAAAATCAGGCTTGATCTTGTCCATCGAATAGTGGTGATGGATGCCGTTTGAAAACCAAACACGCTTGAGATACACTTCAAACGCCAACCACTGCGCATCATTTTTATCGCCCTCATACTTGGTGTACATTGACTCCAGCGCCGCACGGATCTTGAGGTTGTGGCGGTAATTCTGATCCCAGATGATATCGCGTCCGGCAAGACCGGCCTGGGTCAGGTAGTACACCAGTTCCTTTTCCTTGAGCGTCAGATCATCCCATCCCGGAATCTCATAGCGAAGGACCTGGATGTCGGCAAACTGTTCAGCAAACGTTTCGTGTTTTTGTGGAGCCTGCGCTGCGTCATTTTCCTTTTTTTGACAGGAAACAGCAAAGAGCGCCGCCACGGCCCAAACGGCCAGATTTTTCATATTCATAATTAAAAGGTTTGAAACAAAGATAGTTTTTTTGCGATTGTACCCTTGGACGTGAAATTTTAGCCCGCGTTACAAGACGGCTTGCCGCAAATTATTACTTTTACTTACCAATCCAACCCTATGAGGATTCTTAAATATCTTTTTTTACTGATTTTGCTCGGATTTATAGGCGTTTCAGTTTATGTGGCCACACAGCGCGGGGACTATGCCGTGGTGCGTTCGCAGTATATCAAGGCTCCACGTGCTGCTGTATTTCAGTATCTGGCTGATTTGTCCAACTGGCAGGACTGGGCATCAGCCGATCAAAAAATAACCATACAACCCGGCGTGACCACCACCGGATTGGGCGGCTCACTTTCCTGGACCGACGGCGAAACCCACGGTGCGATCAAAACCGTTCACCTGAAAGAAAACGACAGCCTGGCGCATGACTTTGAGTGGGGATTTCCGGGAAAAGCCGCCTGGAAGTTAAAGGATTCGGCTGGCGGAACTGTTGTTACATGGAAAGTGCAGGGTAAACTGCCGTTTGGCCCAAAAGTTAAGGCAACCCTTCAGGGCGGTCCGGCTTACGTGATGGGAACTTTTTTTGAACAGGGTTTAAAGCGGCTGGAAAAAACGCTGGTTTATGAAACCAGTACTTATGCGGTCAAGGTAGATGGACCCGTTGTAAAACCCGGGACTATTTTTGTCAAACAGACCATTACCAGCACCATTGGGAACTTGCACCGCAACGTGCGAATCATGGCGACCAAAATGGATTTCTTTTTTACCAAAAACAAGATTGTCCCAGCGGGAAAGCCTTTTGTACTATATGATTATTTCAATGACAAAACCGATAGGACCAGATTCTCAGTCTGTTACCCGGTACGCGATACGATTCTGACGGCTCCGGGAAGTGATATTTCATTTGGCAGTTTTGGTGAATTCCGGGCGGTCAAGACAACACTTACCGGCGATTATCAGCACCTGAGAAAGGCCTGGGACAAGACTTTTACCCACATCAATGAAAAAGGATACAAATTATCTGATGCCGGCCAGTATATCGAAGTGCTTCAGGTTGGTCGAAAGCAGGCCAAGCGTCCCTCGCAATGGGTAACCGAGATTTATATCCCAATCCACTATCAGGCCGCGGCTCCCACACCGGTTGCGTTGCAGACTGCCGCCCCGTTACCTGCGCCCGCCGAATCGTCTACGGGCGAAATTCCGATTCCGTGATTAAACCCGCTGCGGTTTATTGTCTCTAACCGTAAATTTTTGCCTTGCAGGACGAACAGGAATTCATCAACCGCTTATTGGATCCGGCCACACAGCACGCGGCGTATCGGGAACTGGTCACACAGTTTCAACGTCCGTTGTACAACCGCATCCGAAGCATGGTGCACGACCACGATGATACCGACGACATTCTGCAGAATACTTTTGTTAAAGTCTTCAGGCATTTGGATGGCTTTAAAGGCGAGAGCAGGCTTTTTTCATGGGTTTATCGCATCGCCACCAACGAGGCCATCTCTTTTATAAAGCAAAAAAATCGCCGCGGATACGCCAGCATCGAAACACAGGAACGGGCCGTCAACAATCTGCAAGCGGACACCTGGACTGATTCGGAACTTATCGAGGCGAGGCTGTATGAGGCCATCGAAAAGCTTCCTGAAAAACAGAAACTGGTTTTTGAGATGCGCTATTTTGAAGAAATTCCCTACGAGCAGATGTCGGAAATCCTGGGGACATCGGTGGGCGCATTAAAAGCGTCGTACCACCATGCCGTAAAAAAAGTTGAAGATTACGTCAACCGACATTAAACCAACCGTATAATATATGTTCATAAGGCCATGAAAAAGTTTTCCCTTGACGATTATAAAACGCAAATCCCTTACCAGGCGCCGCCGGGATATTTTGATGCGTTGCCCGATGTGGTGATGCAAAAGCTTGGGCAGCGCAGGGCAAAACGGATTTCGCGCCAATCGTGGATCTGGACCGCCGCATCGGTGGTGGTTTTATCGCTGGCAATCCCAACTCTTGACCGGCTGACGCAAACAGACTATGTTTTGGGGGATGATTCAGTCGAGAATTATCTGGTGACGCAATCCGACATCCCATCGTATGAACTGGCTGAAAACCTGGACGATGCCGCACTTGCCAATTTAAATGCAGGCATCGACCCGGAAAAAATTGAAAATGCACTTTACCTGCAGGACGTTGAACACTATCTGAATTACTGATGAAAAAACACATTTTTACCCTGATTTTGGTTTTGATTGCCTTTGCGGGATTCTCGCAAGGACGAATGGGCGACCGACGCGAACAGGTCAAATCGCTAAAGGTGGCCTTTATCACCAACCAACTCGCGCTCACCCCCGACGAATCGGCAAAATTCTGGCCGGTATACAACGCGTATGAGGAGCGGCAACACGAACTTAGACGCATCCGCGTAGCCGACTTCTTAAAAAATAGGGACGACGACGCCATTAATAAGATGACCGATAAGGAAGCGCTTACTGTCTTGTCGCAGATGGAAAAATCAGAAGAGGAACTTTACGAATTGCGAAAAAAATTTCTAGTAAACCTCAAAGCCGTTTTACCACCGGTCAAGATTATCAAACTGCGCCGCGCCGAGGAAGACTTTAACCGGGATTTGCTGCGCCAGTACCGTCAAAAAAAGCGCTGATCAGAATTCCAGGATTGAAATCTCAAAACGTCCGGCAACCACAGCTGTTCGGGAGTTGATAAACCGAATCGCGTACCATCCGGCATTGTCGTGGATCTTTTTCCAGGACGTACCGCCGTTGTTTGAAATCCAAAGTCCGGTAGCACCCACGCTGGCGATCTTTTTCCCGTCCGATCCGGGAAAATACCGCACGCATGATGTGTAGCCAAAGGCCTCCCCGTCGGCAACCAGTTTCCAGGTTTTCCCGCCATCTCGAGTAACGGCTTTGTTTCTTGAATTGTTTTTTTGATCCTCATAATTTCCGCCTGCAATGATCCCGATGTCACGGTTGTAGAAATCGGCCGTAAAAATACCCGTCATGGGCTGGCCTTGCACTATAGGTGTATTGATAGACTTCCATTGGTCATCCAATCGGAAAAAGCGTGCATGCTTTCCGCCCGATACAAAACAGGTTGCGTTAGCCATCAGCACCAGATTAGAGTTGCTCGCGGCAAACGCGCCCTCGCCTTCCATGGCTTCAGGACCTTTTTGCTTCGTCCAGGTTCTTCCTGCATCGGTTGTAGCCAAAATTGTAAAATGACCGTCGATAGGATCGGCCAAAGCCAAACCCCGCTCATGGTCATAAAACTTCATGCTGTCGTAAAAAATGGCCGGGTTGCCGTCGGTGTGAACTGTGTCGACGACTTGGCTCTTCTTGTTGATTCGCAGCAACCACGCCGGGCTTCCCGCATTGAGTAAAAACACCTCTGATTTGGTTTGGGCAATGCTGCGGAAGTCCACATCTGACCCCACCTTAAAATCCCAGGCCTTGCTTTTCCCATCGCGCCGCACCCAACCAAATCTGTTAAGTCCACCATACCAAATCGTATCGCCCGAAACCTCAAGCGCCCTTACCGGTCCGGAGTTGGCGAGAATCACATTTATCTTGACGGGAGCAACAGCCTCGACAGCAGCCTTACATCCTACCAGGGCCAAAGCCATCAACAACGCGATTTTTTTCATATCATGGAATTATCGATTCAAGGTACTAAACTTACTTGAAACCCTCAATTGTTTTTTTGGCACAATAATTGGCTGCCGCAAAATGACCGGCTTCCGGCACCCTAATATTTGGAAACCATGAAAACAAGAACTCTTTTTCTAGCCATGATGTTTGCCGTAGGCGCTTTTGCACAAGACCGCACAACGGTTACGGCCACCAGCAATGACATTAGTGAAAACCTCGACCTGCGGGCTGTTGCGTCAATTTTTGGCGATTCGCGCGATGTTGAAGATTTTGAGCGCCGGTTAAACGATCCGCGCACGCAAATCTCCAACCTTGACCTTAACCAAGATTATCAAGTTGATTATTTGCGCGTTGTCGAAAACGTCGAAGGCCAAACCCATCTGATTTTGATTCAGGCGGTTTTGGGTCGCGATCTTTTTCAGGATGTTGCCACCATCGAGGTGGAGCGCGGCCGCGACAATGTTGTCCAGGTTCAGGTTGTGGGTGATGTCTTTATGTACGGACCCAATTACATCTACGAACCGGTTTACGTGAGCCGTCCGGTAATTTTCACCAACTTTTGGGTAACCAGCTATCGTCCGTACTGCTCTTCATGGTATTGGGGATACTATCCTAGCTATTATGTGGCTTGGCACCCGATGCCGGTGTTCCGATATGTGAATCATATCCACGTACACATTAACCATCATCACCATTACAACTACGTTCATCACCGACGCAGCCACCGCGCCATTGCGATGCACAACAGGTATCGCGCCAGCGGATATGAGCAGCGCCATCCAAACCGATCTTTTACTTCGCGTCAGAACGGCGTGCGCAATGCTTATGAATTGCAGCAAAACACTACCCGCAGTTATGCCGCTACCGGTGGGATCCGCAAGGCCCCTGAAAAATCAATGGGGATGGATACCCGCAACCAAACCGGCGGCGTCCGTCAGGCTACCGGCGGTGTGAAATCGTCAGATGTGCGTTCAGGTTCAACCCGATACGACGCAGCTTCAACCGGAGGC